>JBKCZS010000001.1:0-5354 GCA_046337925.1 bacterium
GCGCGGTCCGCAACAGTCGCGGCGGTCACCTCCATCGCGCCCGGCCAAGGGTCGACCGCCGGTGGCACGCTGATCACGCTGTCGGGAAGGAACTTCTCGACCGCGACGGCGGTGTCGATCGGCGGCGCCCCAGCCACCAACATCACCGTGCTGAGCGATACGCTCATGCGCGTCACGACGCCTGCGGGCACCGTCGGACCTGCCTCGGTCACGGTGACGAACAGCCTCGGAAGCGCGACGACGCTCGGCGTCTTTACCTACACGGCCTCGCCGACCTGGTACGAGGTGCTCGAACAGAACCCCGACCCCGCGGTCGTGACCAACGAATCGATGCGCAATGCGATCATCGCGACCGGCCTCCCGTGGCGCGTGCGCGACAGGGGCACCATGATCGAGATGCTGCTGGTCCCGCCGGGCACTTTCAATATGGGTTGCATGCTGCCCACCGGCTGCCCAACCTCGGCATTGCCCGTTCATCCGGTGGAGCTGACCAGCGCGTTCTACATGGGCCGCTACGAAGTGACGCAGGCGCAGTGGATGCTGTGGATGGTCTCGAATCCATCCCAATTCTCGAAGGGTAGCCCTGAAGTTCCGTGGTCACAGGTTCCGAACCGTCCGGTCGAGCGGGCCTCGTGGAACATGATCCAGCCATTCCTCACCCTGACGGGGCTGCGGTTGCCGACCGAGGCGGAATGGGAGTACGCCTATCGTGCAGGAACGACGACGGCGTTCCACTCGATGCCTGGCTTCCCGAATGGGACAGATGACCCGGCTCAACTGGGAACGATCTCGTGGTTCCTCGACAACTCTGTGAACCAGACGCGCCCTGTCGGCCAGAAGGCGGCGAATGCGCTCGGGTTGCACGACATGGCAGGGAATGTCTCCGAGTGGATGAACGATCGGTACTCGAGCACCTACTACGCGTCGAGTCCGCCGACCGATCCGCCTGGACCCGCGACCGGTGGCGCGCGCGTGGTCCGAGGGGGGCGATACAACAAGTCGTCCTCCTCGCACCAGTCCTCGACGCGAGACTGGGATGTGCCCGACGAGGTGACGTTTGTGAACGGCTTCCGCGTTGCACGAAACCCCTGATCGAACTCGCTTGGTTCGATCGGCACACGGCACCTCCTACGGGGTGCCGTGTGTCTTTTTGCCGCCAAAGGCTGTATCACTACCGCCGCCATGCCTTCCAAGACCGCGCCCTCCAAGACCGCGCCTTCCAAGTCGCAGGAACACGCACCGCATCCGCTCCTCCAGACCCGCCGCGCGGGCGTGCTCATGCACCTCACGAGCCTGCCGTCGCGCTTCGGGAATGGCGACCTCGGGCCGGGCGCGTACGCCTACGCCGATTGGCTCGCGCGCGCGGGCTTCAGCGTGTGGCAGATGCTTCCGATCGGGCCCGTCGGCTACGGCGACAGCCCGTACTCGTCGCCGTCGAGCTTCGCGATCGAGCCGTTGTTTCTTGCGCTCGAGCCGCTGGTCGAGCAGGGGCTGCTGTCGGCCGCCGACCTGAAGTTGTCACCGAAGGACGCGAAGCGCCTCGGCGAAGGCAACTGCGACTTCGCGGCCTCGCGCGCCTTCCGCATGCCGCTCTACGCGAAGGCGGCGGCTGCGTTCAGGTCGCGCAACGGCGAGCGCGCCAAGAGCTTCAAGTCGTTCTGCGAGCGTGCGGCGTGGCTGCCCGCGTGGCTCGACTTCGTCTCCGCAGGCGACGCCGCCGCGCGCGCCACGCACGCGTGGATCCAGTACGAACTCAGCCGACAGTGGGCCGCGCTGCGCGACGCCTGCACAAAGAAGGGCATCGCGCTCATCGGCGATGTGCCGATCTTCGTCACCGCCGACAGCGCGGATGTGCGCGAGAATCCCGCGCTCTTCCGCCTGAAGAAGGACGGCACCCCCGAGGTGCTCACGGGCGTGCCGCCCGACAACTTCAGCGCCGATGGGCAGCTCTGGGGCCACCCGCACTACGCGTGGGACGCGCACGCGAAGCAGAAGTTCTCGTGGTGGACCTCGCGCATTGCCTGCGCCGCCGAGCGCTTCGACCTCGTGCGCATCGACCACTTCATCGGCTTCACGCGCGCTTACGAAGTGCCTGCGGGCGCGAGGAACGCGCGCAAGGGCGAGTGGCGGCCCGCGCCCGGCCGCGCGCTGCTCGAGGCGATGTCGAAGTCGTTCGACGCGCTGCCCTTGATCGCCGAGGACCTCGGCGCGCTCACGCCCGAAGTCGAGGCCCTGCGCGACGACTTCGGCCTCGCGGGGATGCGCATTGTTCAGAACGCGTTCTGGAGCGGGAAGTCGGGCGACATGCCGCACAACCATCCGTTCAAGAGCGTCGTCTACTCGGGCACGCACGACAACGAGACGACCGCGCAGTGGTGGCAGGGAAAGTCGGCGGAGGAGCGCGCGCGCTTCAAGGCCTACGCGGGCAACGGCCCAGTCCACGACGCGATGCGGCGGATCGTGCTTGCGTCGCCATCGGCGCTCGCCATCCTGCCAATGCAGGATTTGCTCGGCCTCGGAAAGGCCGCGCGCATGAACCTCCCCGGCACCGCGACCGGCAACTGGACCTGGCGCATGGATGACGGGGCGGCGACGGCGGGGCTGGCGGATGAACTCCGCGCCAACATCGAGGCGGCGGGAAGGCTGTAGTTTGAGCGGTCGCGGCTGCGGCCGCTCCCTCTGGCGATACGACAGCAACGGGTGCCCGTGGACGAAGTCCGCGGAACGACCGACGCCGGAGTCGACGGCTGACATCATCCGTTCCTTGGACTTCGTCCAAGGGCACCCGTGCGGGTCGTGTGGGATGAGTTTGATCTTTGGAGTCGAGACCAAGCGCACCCGTGCGGGCTGCATCACGAAACCCCGAAGCAATCGGATCCACGCTCCACTATCTTCCCCCGAATGGCCGCGAAGAAGTCGAAGTCCCCCCGGAAGTCCGCACCCGCAACCGCCGCGAAGGCGCGTGCCGCCAACGCCGTGCATCGCCGCACCGTCGTGCCCGCGCCTGTCACGCCCGAGGACGCGCGCGCGCAGCTGCGTGAACTCGCGATGAACCTCTGGTGGAGCTGGAACGAGGTCGCGCAGCGGCCGTTCGCAGCGCTCGACCCCGTGCTCTGGCACGCGACCAAGCGCTCGCCGCTCGCGGTGCTCGCGCAGGCGAGCCCAGCGGCGCTCAGCGCCGCGTGCGAGGAGCCGGGCTTCCGCCTTGCGCTCGCCGACGCGCGCGCAGCGCTCGCAGCCGAACTCGCGCGCACCACCTGGTGGGACGAGGCCTGCCGCAAGAAGAACCCCAACGCCACCATCGCCTACTTCTGCTCTGAATACGCGACGCACTAGAGCATCCAGCAGTATTCGGGCGGCCTTGGCGTGCTCGCGGGCGACCACCTGAAGAGCGCGAGCGACCTCGGCGTGCCGCTCGTCGCGGTCGGCCTCTACTACCGCCACGGCTACTACATCCAGCAGTTCGCCGACGACGGCTCGACCAAGGTGCTCTACCCCGTCTACGACCGCGCGACCGTGCCCGTGCGCGAGACCGGCGTCACCATCAACTGCCCGGTCGGCCACTCGAATGTGCGCGCGCGCGTTCTCCTCATGGAGGTCGGACGCACGCGCGTCTACCTCCTCGACGCGGATCTTGCGGAAAACACGCCCGAAGACCGCCAGCTCACCGAGGGCCTCTACAAGGGCGAACCGCACCTCCGCATGCGTCAGCAGGTCCTGCTCGGCGTCGGCGGCATACTCGCGCTGCGCGCGCTCGGCGTCACGCCCTCGAAGATCCATCTCAACGAAGGCCACGCCGCGTTCGCCGCGATCGAGATGCTCGCCGAGTTCCGCGCGGGCGGCATGTCGCACGCCGAAGCCGTGAAGGCCGTGCGCGCGCGCACCGTGTTCACGACGCACACGCCCGTCGCCGCCGGCCACGACCGCTACGGCGTCGACATGGTGTGCGAGGGCCTGGCGCAAACGCTCGCGAAGGGCGGCATCTCGCGCGAGGAACTCGAGTCGCTCTCGCGCGAGAAGCCCGACGACGCGAAGGAGCCCGTCTGCATGACGGTCGTCTGCCTGCGCCTCGCGTCGAAGGTGAACGGCGTCGCCAAGCTCCACGGCGAAGTGAGCCGCGAGATGTGGAAGGGCGCGTACGGCGCCAAGAGGGCGAAGGAGGTGCCGATCACGCATGTGACGAACGGCATCCACACGCCGACCTGGCTCGATCCGCACGCGCGCGCCTTCTGGAAGCGCGAGTGCGGCTTCGACGCCTGCGCGCCCACGCCGCGCAACAAGGGCTGGAAGCGCGCCGCGTCGGCCGATCCGGCCGCGTTCTGGCAGATGCGCTCGACGCTGCGCGGCGCCCTCGTGCGTTTCGCGCGCGAGCGGCTGACGCGCGCGGCCGAGCGCCGCGGCGAAGGCCCGGTCGCGCTCGACGAGTACGCGAACGCGCTCGACCCCGCGGCGCTGACCATCGGCTTCGCGCGGCGATTCGCCACCTACAAGCGCGCGCCGCTTCTCTTCACCGACATCGAGCGCCTCGCGAAGATCGTGGGCGACGCGAAGCGTCCCGTGCAGTTCATCTTCGCCGGCAAGGCGCACCCGCGCGACCTCGGCGGACAGGCCTACGCGCGCACGGTGTTCGAGATGACGCGCCACCCCGCGCTGCGCGGCAAGGTGTTCCTCCTCGAGGAATACGACATGTCGGTGGGCCGTGCGCTTGTCTCGGGTTGCGACGTGTGGCTCAACAACCCGATCCGCCCGCACGAGGCGAGCGGCACGAGCGGCATGAAGTCGCCCCCGCACGGCGGCATCAACTGCTCGATCCTCGACGGATGGTGGCCGGAGGGCTTCATCGCGCAGAAGGGCGCGAAGGGCCGCCACGGATCCGGCGCGAACGGCTGGTCGATCGGCGGCGCCGACGACGGCACCTTCAACGAGGCCGACGCGCACGGCGCTGCCGCCGAGCGCGACCGCCGCGATGCGGAGTCGCTCTACACGATCCTCGAGAAGAGCCTGGTGCCCGAGTTCTACGACCGCGGCCGCGACGGCCTGCCGAAGAAGTGGATCGCGCGCGCGCTCACGAGCGCGTCGACGATTCCCGACTTCTTCTCGACGCACCGCATGGTGGCGGAGTATGTGGAGAAGGCGTATACGGCCTGACCGCGGTCGGTGCTAAGAGTGATGCTTTGCGACTCCGGGTTTTTTCTCACGGAGCCACGGAGGACACGGAGAAGAGAAGAGAAGAGAAGAGAAGAGAAGAGAAGAGAAGAGAAGAGAAGAGAAGAGAAGAGAAGAGAAGAGAAGAGGAAAGAAATCAGAGGCAGAGGGCTATGATCACATGGTAGAAAAGAGCTTCCTACTAAATC
>JBKCZS010000002.1:0-2782 GCA_046337925.1 bacterium
CCTGAAATGGGCTCGATCACGACCGCCACGATGGGCGTGACGCCGTTCCAGGGTTCGCGCATGCTGCAGATGACCGACGACGGCCTGACCTACACGCAGACCTTCCAGGCGATCGATGTCACCAGTTTCGGCGGCTTGATCAACGCTGGCCAGGCGCAGATGACCGCAAGCGCTTGGCTCAACACGAACGGCGGCTACACCGGTGCGTTCGGCCTCGTGAATGTGATGTACTTCTCCGGCCCGACCTGGGGATCCATGATCGGCAACTCGGGCAACGGCACGCTCACGCTCGACGCAAATCCCCAGACCTGGGAAGCCGTCTCCGTGACCTCCATGATTCCGGTCGGGACCCAGTGGCTCGTCTACCAGGTCGCCTTCCAGAACGCCTCGATCGGTACGAACACCGGATTCGTCGATCTCGCCGGCCTCGACATCGTGCAGGTCCCGACCCCGGGTGCGCTCGCACTGCTTGGACTCGCCGGTCTCGGCGTCTCCCGCCGTCGCCGCTGATCCGGACGACGCTCCCTTTCCGCGACTCTGCCTCCCTTTCTCCCTCTCTCTCTCTCCCTCTCTCTCTCCCTCTCTCTCAGGAACACGACGCACGCCTCCGCAACTTGCGGGGGCGGCGTCGTCTTCTCACCCCGGCGCGCGCGGGATCGGTAGACTCAGGCATGGCCGACGCCGTGCCCATCCTGACCCTTGCCGCGGGCGTCGAGAACCTTCCGCTCCTCACCACGCTGGCGTTCGGTTTCGCCGCAGCGTGGGTCCTCGGCCTGATCACGCACCGACTCGGCCTCTCGCCGATCGTCGGATACCTCCTCGCAGGCGTCGCGATCGGCCCGCACACGCCGGGGTTCATGGGCGACATCGGCATCGCGCAGCAGCTCGCCGAGATCGGCGTGATCCTGCTGATGTTCGGCGTCGGGCTGCACTTCCAGCTGAAGGACCTGTGGGCCGTGCGCGGCGTCGCGATCCCCGGCG
The DNA here is from genome assembly GCA_046337925.1 of bacterium. GTDB lineage: Bacteria > Planctomycetota > Phycisphaerae > Phycisphaerales > SM1A02 > QWPT01. Next base: position 982 of record JBKCZS010000002.1, read on the forward strand.
CGATCGGCCAGAGCCTCGTCGCCACGATCGTGACGATCGGGATCCTTCATCTGATGGGCTGGCCCCTGCGCTCCGGCCTGATCCTGGGCATGGCGATGGCGGTCGCGAGCACGGTGGTGCTGCTGCGCGTCCTCCTCGACCGCAACATGCTCGGCACGGTGCACGGGCATGTCGCGGTCGGATGGCTGATCGTCGAGGACATCATGACGGTGCTCCTCCTCGTGATGGTGCCGCTCTTCGCGATGGACGAATCCGGAAGCCCCACCGCCGCGGCCGCAGACTCCGCGCTCGCGACCGCAGGCTGGGCCGTGCTGAAGCTCGTCGCGCTGGTCGCGATCGTGCTCCTCGCGGGCTCGCGCATCGTGCCGTGGATCCTCGCGCAGGTTGCGAAACTCCGTTCGCCCGAGCTCTTCACGCTCACGGTGCTCGTCCTCTCGATCACGATCGCAGTCGGTAGCGCCACGATCTTCGGAGCGTCCGTCGCGCTCGGCGCGTTCCTCGCCGGAATCGTGGTCGCGCAGTCGCCCGTCAGCCACCACGCGGCGGCCGACGCGCTGCCGATGCGCGACGCGTTCGCCGTGCTCTTCTTCGTCTCGGTGGGCATGCTCTTCAACCCGGCGTTCGTGGTCGACCAGCCGATGCTCGTCCTGATCGGCGTCGCCGTGGTGCTGGTCGCGAAGCCACTCGCGGCGCTCGTCATCGTGGCGATCTGCGGCTACTCGGTGCGCACCGCGCTGACCGTCGCCATCGGCCTCGCGCAGATCGGCGAGTTCTCGTTCATCCTCGCGTCGGTCGCCAAGCAGCATGGCCTGATGCCCGACGACGGGATGAACATGCTCGTCGCCACGGCGATGATCTCGATCACGGTGAACCCGCTGCTCTTCCGATCGCTCGACCGCTTCGAGCGCGCGATCCGGCGGGTGCCTTGGCTCTGGCGGCTGCTCGATGCGCGCCACTCCCGCCGCACCAAGGGGCTCGACGCCGATGCCGCGACGCGGCTCTCGACGCGCACGAAGCCGCTTGCGGTCGTGGTGGGCTACGGGCCGGTCGGACGGCTCGTCGACGCGCTCCTGCGCGACGCGGGCCTCGAGACCGTGATCGTCGACATGAACATCGACACGGTCCGCCAGCTGCAGGCGAAGGGCCGCATCGCGGTCTACGGCGACGCCTCGCGGCGCGAGGTGCTCGAGCAGGCCGGAATCCGCGACGCCGTGCACCTGGTGCTGAGCCTTCCGCACAGCGAGGAGCGCGGATCGCTCGTGATGCTCGCGCGCGAGCTGAACCCGACGATCGAGATCACGGCGCGCGCGCGCTACCTCGCCGAGCGCGAGGTGCTGATGCGCGCCGGCGCGAACACCGTCATCAGCGAGGAGGGCGAGGCGGGCATCGCGCTCGCCCGCCGCGTGCTCGAGCGGCGCGGGCTCGAAGCGGCGCAGATCGAGAAGCTGCTCAGCGCGGTCCGTCGGATCTGGAGCATGAACCCGGAGCGCACATGAGCATGCTGGCATGGACCCTTGCTGCGGCCGTCGCGTCTGAAGCACCCGCGAAGCCCGTCTTCGTCGAGCGATCGCTGGAACTCGGCATCTCGCCCGCGGGCGGACACGCCGCGTGGGGCGATGTGAACGCGGACGGCTGGCCCGAGCTTTGGGCGGGCGGCGCGCTGTGGCTCAACCGCGAGGGCAAGTCGTTCACGCGCGTCGAGGCGCCGGGCGAAGGCGTGATCGCCGACATCGACAACGACGGCACGGGCGACCTCGTGTCGTTCGCGCCGGTCGCGGTGGCGCGCGGCGTGCGCGAGGGC
>JBKCZS010000003.1:0-5508 GCA_046337925.1 bacterium
GCGGGCGTCGGTGCAGGCTGGCGCTCGACCTCCACGGCGACGGGGCTTTCGGCGGTGCTCGACGCCGATCGACGGAGCGGCGCGTTCGACGACGGCGAAGGCGTCGTGTGGCTGCGTCTGAGCGCGTCGTTCTGAACCGACCCCCCGGGGTTCGATAGACTCGCGCCATGCTCGGCGCGTTTCTCCTCGCCTGTTCCATCGCCTCGCAACCGGTTCAATCCGCGCCGGCATCGCCGCCGCGCGATGACATCGCGGTCGGCACCTTCAACATCCGCTACGCAAACCACGGCGACGGCGCCAACGCCTGGCGTCATCGCCGCGAGATGGTGGCGGAGATCCTCCGCGAGGGCGAGTTCTGGGGACTGCAGGAGGCGCTTCCCGAGCAGGTTGCGGAGGTCCTCGCCGATTGCCCGCAGTTCAAGGCGATCTCTCGTACGCGCGAGAAGGATGCCTCGCAGGGCGAGGCCTGTCCGATCCTCTACGACCACGCCCGCTGGGAACTCGACGCGAAGGAGCAGGGGACATTCTGGCTGTCGACCACGCCCGAGGTCGCGGGGTCGAAATCGTGGGACTCGTCGCTTCCGCGCATCGCGACCTTCGCGCGCTTCATCGAGCGCGCACCGCTTGCGGGCGGTACACCGAGGGCGCTCTACATCTTCAATGTTCACTTCGACCATCGCGGCGACGAGGCGCGTCTCGAGGCTGCCCGTCTCGTGGCGGACCGCATCGCGGCGCGCACGCACGCAGATCCGGTGGTGCTTCTCGGCGACTTCAACTGCGGACCGGCGAGCCCGCCGATCAAGGCCCTGCTCGAGCATCCGCGCGCGGGCCTCCGCGACAGCTGGCGGGTCGCGAACCCCGATGCGCCCGAGCAGGGCACTTTCAGCGGCTGGGAGGACCGCGTCGGCGACCTGCGCATCGACTTCGTGTTCGCAAGCGCGCCCGTCGAGGTCCGCTCATGTACGATCGACCTCCGCAAGCCTGCAGGCCGCTGGCCGAGCGACCATGTGCCCGTCGTCGCACGCCTCTCCCTCGGCGCGGCGGCCGTCAGAGCGTCTGGCCCCAGCGGCCAAGCAGGATCGAAAGATCCAGCGCGTTGATCGTGCCGTCCCGGTTCACATCGCCGAGCAGCGGGCCCTGATCGCCCCAGTTCGCGAGCAGGATCGCGAGGTCCTGCGCACCGATCACGCCATCGAGGTTGAGGTCGCCGAAGCGGAACGCGATGCAGTCCGCGATGCCGTCTTCGTTCCAGTCGAGTTGAAACGGGCCGCAGGCGCAGTCGCCGGGCGCGGGCAGCGCGTCGCTGCACGGCTCTGCGTAGGACGCGGCCGACCAGAGCCCTGATTCGATGCGGACGGAGATCCCGGCGATGCTCGAATCGGACACCTGTCCGAATGAATCGCTGCCCCACACGCGGACGGTGCCGAGGTCGTCGAGCATGATCGTGTGGGTCGAGCCCGCGGCGACATCGACCGCGCGTCGAAGGCCGGGCGGCACATCGCACTGCCCGCTTCCGTTCGACCCCCAGCACGCGACCGTTCCATCCGGGCGGATCGCGACGCTGTGGAAGGTGCCTGCGGCGACGCGGGTCGCCTCGACCGTGCCGGCCGGCGGCGTCGACTGGCCGAGTTCGTCGCTGCCCCAGCAGACGATGAGCGACTGCGAGTCGATCGCGAGCGAGTGGCGCTCGCCGGCGGAGATGTCGACGGCGGTCGCGAGGCGCCGCGGGACATCGCACTGTCCGAAGCCGTTCCAGCCCCAGCCGACCACCGCTCCGTCGGCGGTGCGGGCCAGCGTGTGGAAGCTCCCGGCGTCGATCTGCACGACGCCCGCGATCTTCGACGGATAGTTCAGCTGCCCGACGCCGTTGTTGCCCCAGCAGGCGATGCCGCCTTCCGGGGTGACGGCGACCGAGTGCACCGCGCCCGCGCTGACCGCGAGCGGGTTCGCGAGCCAGAAGGGCGGCGTCGACTGGCCGTACTGGTTTGCGCCGATGCAGCGCACGGCGCCCTTCGCGTCGACGATCACATGGTGCGCGGCGCCGATTGCGATCTTCACGGGCTGCGCGATGTCGACGCTCGTGGTGCACTGGCCAAGGTCGTTGCGCCCGAACGCGACGAACGAGCCGTCGTCGAGGAGGACGAGCGAGTGCTGCAGTCCGGCATGGACGCTCGCGACCGTGCCGTTGATGAACGGCGGGTTGCACTGGCCGACGCCGTTGTCGCCGAAGCACGCGACGCTTCCATCGACCTTGCGCACGATCGTGTGGAGTCCGCCCGCCTCGATGTCGGTGACGCCGCCGAGTCCGAGCGGCTGGGTGCACTGGCCCCAGTCGTTGTCGCCCCAGCAGACGATGCGGTTGTCGCTGTCGAGCGCGACGGAGTGGTAGAGGCCGGCCGCGATGTCGACGATGCCGTCCACTCCCGTCGGCGGCGTGGACTGGCCATCGGTGTTGTTGCCCCAGCAGACGACCGTGCCGTTCGCAAGCCGAGCCATCGAGTGGTAGCCGCCGGCCGCCACCTGCACGACGCCCGTCAGTCCCGCCGGTGGGGTCGCCTGCCCGAAGCTGCTCCAGCCCCAGCAGGCAACCGTGCCGTTCGTGCGCGCGACGATGTTGTGGGCGAGGCCGGCGGAGAGATCGGCGACCGCGCCGAGCGCGGGTGGGAGGTTGAGTTGTCCGTAGGTGTTGTCGCCCCAGGCGGCGAGCGCGCCCGTCGAGCGGCGGACGAGCGTGTGGCGGCCGCCGGCCTCGACGCGCGTGCAGAGGCCGAGGCCGTACGGCACGAGGCATTGGCCGTAACTGTTGTCGCCCCAGGAGGCGATGGTCCCGTCGGCGAGGATGGCGACGGCGTGGTTCTCGCCGACCGAGATCTGCGTGACGGTGCGGAGACGCTCCGCGTTCGAGTGGCCGATGAGGCCCCAGGTCTTGAGTTCGCCGAGCGGGTCGTCGCCTGCCGCGGATGCGGCGGAACTCAAGCCCGCGCAGAGGCACAGCGTGGCAAGCAGGGGTGAAATCGTCGGGCGCACCGCCTTATGGTGCAGATCGCGCGGGCGGAGTCAAGATCGGACGGGGAATTGCGCTGCGCCGCGGTGCTGTACCGTATCGGCCGATGTCGACCGACGGCACGATGCGCCTTCAGCCTCCTCCCGCGTCAGCGGCCGAGCGCGGGCCGTGGGGGCCGAGACAGCCGCATCCCTTGGGCTGCATGCGGACCGAGTTGGTCTGGGAAGGCAAGTACGACGAGCGGGGCGTGCGTCGAACGGTCGACGCGGCCGCGCTCGCGATGCCGCTCGAGCGGGTCGAGACGGTCGATCCGCCGGGAAGCGCGCGTCCGGACGGTGCGCGCAATCGGCTGATCCGGGGCGACAACAAGCTGGTGCTGGCGAGCCTGCTGCCTGAGTTTCGGGGCAAGATCGACCTCATCTACATCGATCCGCCGTTCGATGCAGGCGGAGACTTCCGGCTCGAGGTGCCGATCGGCGAAGGCGACGACTCGATCGCGGCCGACCAGGCGTTCCTCGAGATGGTCGCGTATCGCGACAGCTGGGGCGCGGGGCGCGATTCGTACCCGCAGATGCTGTACGAGCGGCTCGTCCTGATGCGCGAGCTGCTGCATCGCGACGGCTGCATCTTCGTGCACTGCGACTGGCGCGTGAACGCGCTGGTGCGGTTCCTGCTCGACGATGTCTTCGGCGCGGAGTGCTTCCGCAACGAGATCGTGTGGCGGCGCGCGCCGAACCTCGGGCGGCAGGCGGCGGCGAGCCAGCTCGGCCGCGTGGTCGAGTCGATCCTCGTCTACTCGGTGCGCGAAGGCGCGCCGTTCCGCGGCGAGACGCCGTATCGCAGCGAGGCGGTCGCGCTCGACCGCGCGGGCAAGCCGAAGGGCGCGAAGTGGGACGCGGAGCGGCGGCTCTACTTCACGACGGCGCCGCGCGGCGACTACACCGACGAGAGCGTCGCGCGGCTTCGCGCCGAGGGCCGCGTGTACGACAGCGCGAGCGGCAAGGTCTACATCAAGTACTTCCTGCGCGAAGGGCCGGACGGCGAGTGGTTCAAGGACCAGCCGGTCGACACGCTGTGGGACGACACCGAGGTGCGGCCGCTGCGGCATTGCACGAAGGAAGAACTCGGGATCGGCTACGCCACGCAGAAGCCCGAGGGCCTGCTGCGGCGCATCATCTCGTGGGCGGCGCCGAAGGACGGGCTCGTCGCCGACTTCTTCTGCGGCTCGGGCACGACGGGCGCGGTCGCGGAGAAGCTCGGGCGACGGTGGATCATGTCCGACATCGGGCGCTACGCGATCCACACGGCGCGCAAGCGTCTGATCGAGGTCGGGCGTCAGCGGCGCGAGGACGGCGCATGCGCGCGCGGCTTCGACCTGATGGGTCTCGGCCGGCACGAGCGGGAGTGGTGGCAGCGCGATGCGGTCGCCGGCACGGGCGACGACGCGCGGCGCGCGGTGCTCGAGGCGTACGGCGCGGAGGCTGCGAAGGGCCGGCAGGCGGCACGCGCACCGCTGCACGGGAAGAAGGGGCGCACGGCCGTGCATGTCGGCGCGATCGATGCGGTGTTCACGGCCGCGGAGGCCCGGCTCGTCGCGGATGCCGCGCGCGAGAGGGGCGTGCGGCAGGTCGATTGCCTCGCGTGGGAGTTTGCGCCCGACATCCGCCTGCAGATCGCGGAAGTCGCGGGCGAGAGCGGCGTGGCGCTGCGGCCGCTCCGGATTCCGCGCGAGATCATGGAGCGCAACCGTTCGGGACCGCTTCCGTGGCTCGAGGTCGCGACAGTCGAGGTGGAGCGCGTGGTGCGCGACGATGGCGCGATCGACATCCGCCTGCTGCGGTTCGTGCCCGGTTTCGTGGGGCTTCCGCGCGGTGCGCCGAACAACCGGCTCAAGGCGATCCGCGCACGGGCGGCGGCGCACGGGCTCGACTTCGTCGACTTCTGGGCGGTCGACTTCGACTGGCGCGAGGGCGAGCCGTTCCATCACGACTGGCACGGCTACCGCACGCGGCTCGCGCGCGGGCTTCCCGTGGAGAGCGACGCGCGGTTCCGCAGCAAGGCGCGCGGACGCCCCGTCGCGTGCGTCAAGGTCGTCGATGTGTTCGGCTGCGAGACGAGCGTGACGATCGGGCTGGGTGATTGAAGCACCACGGGGCGTGGTCCCCGCCATCGGGTTCGGGCCGAGGTACGAGTACAGGCTCGGGCCATCCTGGTAGCCCGCGGGGTCGCGCTCGAGCCAGCTGCACATCCCCGGCGTCGGGTCGTAGTGGCGGACGCGCACGGTGTACGCGCCGATGTCGCCGTTGAAGCGGTAGCCAGAGAAACCGATGTTGAAGTCGGAGCGGGCGTTCGCGGCTGAGAGCGGGTCGGCGACGATCGCGGCGGGCGCGAGCTGCCCCTGCGGGAGCGCGGCGACATACGCGGTGGACCCGTACTGCGCGACATCGCGGGTGCTGACGATGCCGTCGCGGTCCCAGTCGGCGTCGGGATCTGCGGTTCCGTCC
>JBKCZS010000004.1:0-2569 GCA_046337925.1 bacterium
GCTCGGGATCGATGGCCTCGAGTACCGGTCGATGGATCCGAAGGTGTATCCTGGGCTCGACGCGGCGCTGCTGTCGTCGATGCGAAGGGAGACGGAGCGGCTGTTCGATTCGGTGGTGCGCGGCGAGCGGCCCGTGCGCGCGCTCGTCACCGCGCGCGAGACCGAAGTCGACGCTGCGCTCGCAGGGCTCTACGGCATGGCGCCGCCGGCGGAGAGCGCCGTCGCGGTGCGTGCGATCGACGATGCGCGCGCCGGCGGCGTGCTCGGCCATGCGAGCGTGCTCGTCGCCACCAGCAATCCGACGCGCACGAGCCCCGTGAAGCGCGGCAAGTGGGTGCTCGAGGCGCTGCGCGACGAGGCGCCGCCGCCACCGCCGCCCGGCGTGCCGCAGCTGCCCGAAACGAAGGACGCGCGACACGGGCTCTCGGTGCGCGAGCTGATGGCCGAGCACCGCAACAACCCCGACTGCGCGTCGTGCCATGTGCGCATGGATGCGATCGGCCTCGCGTTCGAGCGGCTCGACGCGGATGGCCGCTTCCGCAGCGAGTTCGACGGTCTGCCGATCGACGACTCGACCGAGATGCCCGACGGCAGCGTGCTGCGCGGCGCGCGCGGCGTCGAGGCGATGCTCGCGGCGTCGACAAGCTTCGAGCGCTCGCTCGCGCGGCATCTTCTGGTGTATGCGCTTGGCCGCGGCACGGCCGATGCCGACGATGTGCTGGTCGACCGATTGGCCGCGGATCTCGCCGCCAAGGGCGACTTCGCCACGCTGGTCGAAGGAATCGTGACGGCTGACGCGTTCCGTATCCGCACCAACCTGCGCGATTCCGCGCGTTCATCGTTGCCTTCCGCCCGTCCTGCCGTAGATTGAACCCGAGGCGCCCTCCATGCGTGAACCGCTCATCGACCGTCGAACCGTGCTGCGTGGCGCAGGTGCTGCGATTGCGCTGCCGTGGCTCGAGGCCATGCTGCCGCGCGGGATCGCGTCGAGCGCGCTCGCGACGACGACCGCCGCGGAAGCCGCGCCGCCCTTGCGCGTGGCGTATCTCTTCTTCCCGAACGGCGTGAATGTCGAGGCGTGGACGCCGACCGCCGACGCGCGCGGCCTCTGGGTGCCGTCGCCGACGCTCGCGCCGCTTGCCGATTTTCGCGGCGACATCGATGTCTACACAGGGTTGCGCCATCGCCACGCCGAGGCGAACGGCGATGGCCCCGGCGACCACGCGCGCAGCGCCGCGTGCTTCTTGACGGGCATGCAGCCGAAGAAGACGGCGGGCGACGACATCCGCGTCGGCAAGAGCATCGACCAGGTGATCGCAGACGACCTCGCCGAGCAAGGCGTGCGCACGCGCCTCCGGTCGCTCGAACTCGGCAGCGAGCCGGCGATGACGGCCGGCAACTGCGACTCGGGCTACTCGTGCGCCTACAGCGCGAACATCTCGTGGAAGAGCGAGAGCCTTCCGAATGGCAAGGAGACCGACCCGCGCGCGGCGTTCGACCGGATCTTCGGAAAGCGGGGGCAATCGCCCGAGGAAGCGGCGGCGCAGGCGCGCACGCGGCGGTCGATTCTCGACGGCGCCGCGAAGGAAGCGCGACGGCTCGGGATGTCGATCGGCGCGGCCGATCGCGCGCGGCTCGACGAGTATCTCGAGGGCGTGCGCGAACTCGAGGGGCGATTGCGCGAGGATGCGCTCGCCGATCTCGAGGTTGGCGACGCGGTGCCCGACTTCGACGCGGCGCCACGCGACATCGGCTCACGCATCGATCTCCTGGGCGAGGTGCTGGCGCTCGCGTTCAAGACCGACTCGACGCGCGTCGCGACGCGGATGCTCGCGAACGAAGGCTCGAACCGCCCGTACCGCGAGGTCGGCGTGCCGGAAGGTCACCACGATGTGTCGCACCACGGCGGAAACGCGGGAAAGCTGAGCAGCTTCGCCGCGATCAACCGCTTCCAGACCGAGCGTTTCGCCGCGTTCCTGCGGGCGTTGACGCGCGTGAAGGAGAACGGAAGGCCGCTCCTCGACTCGACGATCGTGATGTACGGCAGCGCGATCAACGACGGCAACCGCCACAACCACGACGATCTGCCGATCCTCGTCGCAGGCGGCCGCGGGAAGCGCGGGCGAGTCGTCGCGAGCGCGCCAGGCACGCCGCTCTGCAACCTGCATGTGGGCATCGCGCGCGCCGCGGGCGTGAAGGTCGACCGCTTCGGCGATGCGAACGGCGTCGTCGGCATCTGAGCGGCCTGTTCGGGGGCCGCAATCACTTTTTCGCGGCGTCAGACTTCGCTTGCCACTCCGCGGCCCGCGCACCGTGGCCCTTGCCGGGCTCCGACTTGTCCCACGCGGTGTAGAGGTCGACGAGGGCGCCGATCGCGGCGACCGTCAACGGATGCTGTTCGCCGAGCACGCGGCTGCGCTTCTCGTGGGAGTCGAGCAGGAACGGCTCGGCCTCGGCGGGCTTCCCCTGTCGCGCGAGGAGGATGCCCATGTTGCCGAGCGAGACGAGCGTGTGCGGGTGCTCCTCGCTGAGCACGCGTCTGCGCTTCTCGAGGGCCTCGCGGTAGAGG
>JBKCZS010000005.1:0-43916 GCA_046337925.1 bacterium
GCGGCGTCCGCGTCGCGAGCCACCTCGTCGAGCCCAATGGCAAGCAACGGGAGAAGCTCGCCGCGCTGCTCGACGCCGGAACCGTGTAGCCCCAGGTCCGCGTGGAGCTTCCGCTCAAGGACGCAGCAAAGGCGCATCAGCAGAGCGAGACCGGCCGTTCGCGCGGCAAGATCGTGCTGATCGTCGAGTGAGGATCCCGGCCGAAGCCCTGCGAACGAAGTTGATTCCGCCGATCCAACGCGACCGATCCCGCGCCCGCCCTCGAACGGCCCCTGCGGCCTACGACGCCGTCCCCCACCCGGGGAGCTTGCTCGCCTGCTTCATCCAGCGCGCGATCCGGGCGCCGTCGCGCAATCTGCCGTCGACGAGATCACCTTCGAAGATGTGGAGGTAGCGCGTGCTCGCGCGCTCGGATCCGATCGGTGGCAACGGCTCGAGCCTCGCGCCGTCGAAGAACGCGATCTTGATGTACTTCGTGCAGCAGTGGACGCCCGTGAACCAGCCGCCGCCCTCGACGCCGTAGAACGGCGAGTTCCACCTGACGGCCTTGCGCACGCCCGGCACGGCGCGCGTGATGATCTCGTCGAGATGCCGCCCTGCCGCGCTCTTCCAACCCGGCATCGCATCGATGTACGCCTGCACGGGCGCGTCGCCATCGGCCTTCGCGATCTGCGGGTTGCCGCCGGTCAGGAGGCGTGGCGTAGCCGAGGCGGTGCGCGTCGTGGATTTCTTCGCGGGTGTTCGTCGCTTCGCTGCCATCTGTCACTCTCCGCTTCGGGGGCGATTCGACTCGCCGCGCGGCCCCGCAGCCAACCGCGTCACTCGGCGCGCATGACCAGCACCCAGTCCTGCGGCGATGGGACCGACGGCGTCGACCAGCTCGACTCGCCGGACACGGAGCCGATCTCAAAGCGCCGCCCCGACGCAGGATCGAACCAGAACGCACGATACCGAACCCGCGCATCGAGTTCACGCACGCGGAACCCGCTCCAGTCGTAGATGCCGCGCTTCGGGAGATACGCGACCACAAGTTCGCCCGGAATGCCCGCCGCGAACACGCCCTCGTCGACCCACTGCTGCTTCGGCGTCATGCGATGCCACGGGAGTTCCTCGAGCAGCCGCTTCGCAAGCCCGAGCTGCGTCGCACCTGGAAACTGCATGCCTTCGCGCCAGGTCGTGAAGTCGTATACCGGCGTGATGCCGGGGTCTCCGTCGACGCTCGCCTGCCAGACGCCGGCTGCGCCGTAGGTGTGCCCCGCGGCGCCCGAAAGCATGAACGTCCAGAAGAGGTGGCGCTGGATGTCCTCGAAGTTCGTCTGCATGTGGCGCTCGTAGCACGCCTCGCCGCACAGCGCGGGGCGCGCGGGCGACTGCGCAAGCGACGCGCGCAGCAGCGCCAGCGTGTCGCCCGCCGTCTTCAATCCGTCGTGGCCGATCGCGACCATGTCGAAGTCGAAGCGGTCGTTGCCTTCCTTGATCGCTGCGCGCGGATCGCTCGGCGCGTGGTAGGTGAGCGGCCGTCGGAACGGATCGGACGCGCGAACATATTCGGCAAGCGCCGCCCACGGGCCGTTGCCGTCGCTTGCCTCGCCTCCGAGGATCCACACGACCGGCAAGGCGCCGTAACGCGCGATGAGGTGGCGCCAGTGGCGCTTGAATCCCTCGAGGCCGACCTGGTTGATCGTCGACTGTCCGCCCGCCTGCGGACGCCCCCAGCCTCCGACGATCGCCGGCACGATGCCGTGCTCGACCAGCGTCGTGATGCGCCTGTCGGCTGCGTCGAAGTAGGCGGGATTCACGGTGCGGAAGTCGATCGTCGTATACGGAAGGCCGGCCTCGTTCGCCCAGCGCGGCTCGAGCATGTTCTCGTCGGGGTACGGGCCGCACACGATCTGCACGACATTGAAGCCCTTGGCGGCGCGATCGGCGCAGAGTTCGGCGTAGCCAGGCGTGTCGATCCGCTTGCAGAGCGCCTTCCACCAGGTGTCGCCGAGCCAGAGGAACGGCGTGCCGTCGGCATGCTCGAAGTGCCGGCGGTCGGCGGAAACGCGGATCGGGCCGTGCCGCTCGAGCGCGGAGCCGCCGACAGCGGCGACGACCTCGAAGACACCCGTCTTCCCGTGCAGCGACGGGTTTGCGGGGTCGGAACACTCGGTGCGCCACGCGTGGCGGCCGAGGACGGGCGACGCGTAGCGGAACGACCAGCGCGCGCCGCCTGCCCAGAACGCGGGAACGCGCAGTTCGCGGCCATCTGGCTGCGTCACGATCGCGTCGAGGGCGACATCCGTGAACGCATTCGCGTAGGCCTTCTCCGACGCGAGCGAGACTTCGACCACCCGGTTGGCGCCGACCTGCCGCGGAGCGGGTGGCTGCGCACGCGCCGACGGCACGGCGAAGACGAGCGCCGCGAGGACGGCGACGAGGCTGAGCATTGCGGGCATGACGGCGATCCTACCAACGAGACGCGCGCGCAAACCGCGCCGCCGTCAGGAGCCTGTGCGCGCGTCCGGCACCGGCGACTCCTGCCAGCGCTCCTTCGCCCCCTGCTTCTCCATCCAGCGGTCGGCGGGCACGGGACGGTATCCGAACTTCTCGTAGAGCCCGTGCGCGTCGCGCGTGGCGAGGCACCAGCGCCGCAGCGTCTGGAGCGAGGGATGCCGCTCGAGTTCCTCGAGCATGCGGCGCGAGAGCCCGTGGCCGCGATGGCCTTCGACCACGAACACATCGCAGAGCCACGCGAAGGTCGCGCGGTCGGTCACCACGCGCGCGAAGCCGACGGTCTCGCCCGATGCATCGTCGATCGCGAGCACCACGATGCTGTTGCGGAAGGCCTCTGCGACGACCTCGCGGCGGATGTCCGACGACCAGTAGGTTCCCGCGAGCACCTTGTGGATCGCATCGAGATCCTGGCGCGCGGGATCGAGCGTGATCGTGTACGGCATGCGGGCAATGTACGCGGAAGCCGCTTCCCCCTGAACTCCGCCCGCCCTCGCAGGCCGCTCAACGCGCGCCACGCTCGCGGCGCAGCGCCTCGATGGCGCGCTTCGGGTTGATGATGATCCGACCGGGCTGCCCGGGCAGCGGATCTGCGTTCTCCCAGACGAGCCGCATGATGTCCTGGGGCGAGAGTCCCGGATCGAGCGCAAGCATCTTCGCCGCCAGATTCGCAAGCTGCGGCGCCGCGAGCGAGGTGCCGCTCCACTTCACCCGTGCTCCGCCGGGAAGGTAGCTCTCGACCAGGTGGCCGTTCGCGAAGACCTCGATGTTCGCACCCAGGTTCGTGAAGCTCGTCAGCCGATCGGCGCTGTCGACCGCCCCGAGCGTCACGAGGTTCGGAATCCGGAGCCCCGCCGGGATCAGTTCGGCGAAGTCGACATCTTCGTCTTCGTTTCCAGCCACCGTGAGGAACAGTATCTCCGGCGCGCTCCTGATCGCCGCCACGAGACCGTCGCGCATCACGGTGAACATCTCGCGTCCGAGCCGCCTGCGCTCCTCGGGCGAACCGCCGATGTTCCACATCTCGAGAAGACGCCGGCACTCGTGTGGCGAGTTCGCCCAGCTCATGTTGACGACGCGGACATTGGCCTTGCGAAGGTACTCGATGTTCCGCTTGCAGAATTCGGCCCACTTGCGGCCGTACGCAACCGGATCGGCGAGTTCGGACGGACCGGCGCCCATCGAGCTGTCCGCGACCGACAACGCGCGCACGAACGGATTGCCATCGACCGCGACGCCCGTCACATGCGTTCCATGGACATGGAAGAACATGACCATCATGTCGGCCATGAGCATCTCCAGCTCGTCGGGGCTCATGCTGCGCGTCCGTTCCTGGTACGCGCGGGCGCGGGGCGTATCGATGCCGCCCGAGACCTCGAGTCGTCCGGCGAAGAGTTCGAGCGCTTCCTCGCGACCGCGCGTGAGCATGCCGAGCGACGAGAGATTTCCCGTGATCGGCACCGCGCCGCCTGAGAAGGAGATGCCGTGGCGGTCGTCGACGAATCCGTTGCGGTCGTCATCGATCCCGTTCGGCAGTTCGAGCGGATTCGTCCAGAGGTTCCCGGGGAAGATCGGCGTGTCGATCCCCGTGTCCCAGATGGCGACGACAACCGGGCTTGCGTCCTCGGAAGGGTCGAGCGTCACAAGCCGTGGCGTCCACTTGTCCTCGGCAGGTGCGGCCGCGCCGCGTTCTGCGAGAACCTCGCCGGCGACCTCCCCTGCGAGCCCCGCGATCTTGACGCGGAACACGATCGCATCGCGGTAGTCGATCAACTGTCGGACGACCTCGGCCGTCACCTGTCCGCCCGGCGCCGCGAGTTGCGGATCCATCGACGACGCGATGGAGGACTCGAGGAGCGCGGGAGTGACCGCCGCACCCGTGTTCCGCACCGTTGCGAGGAGTTGCTGCGCGACTTCGTCCGGAAGCTGCGAATAGCCCTCGCGGAGCTTGGCTCGGAAGACCTCGCGGAACCGCGGATCGTCGGGATCGCGGGTTCCCGTCTCCTTCTCCGCCGCGATCCGCGCACGGAGCGCCGAGCCGATCGCATGGCTTGCCGAAGGCTTCAGCTCGAGCGCGCGCGTCTTCTCGGCGTACTCGAGCGCGGACACGAGGTCTCCCTTCGCAAGGTATGCCTGGTAGATCCCGCGGCACTGCTTCTTGAGCGCGTCGGCGTTCTCGATGCGATAGGCTGCGAGATCCGAGAGCGCATCCGCGAGGAACGCGTCGACGAGCGGCAGGAACCTGGCGTCGTCCTTGATCAGTTCGACCGCGGGCCCTTGCACCGCATAGGTCCTCCGTGGCAACTCGTCGGCGGTGCGCACCGCGATGCGGGCATCGGGCGGTTGCACGGTCGCGGAGGCACAGCCTGCGGCGAGCAGGCCTGCGGCGAGGGTGGCTGCGGCGAGGGACGCCGTGACGAGTGTGGAGAGGCGCGGGTTGGTCATGGGCGGTTTCTCCGATACCGGGCGAGGGCGGTGTCGTTGCGTTTCTCTTCAAAAGCACAATAACAGCGCGGGAGGCTCCCGTCGCATGTCCCGCGTGGAATCCCGCGGGCCCCCTCACGCCCCGATGAGACACGGTCTGACGGATCCAGCCGACCGGAGGATCCGATCGGGCATGTTCCGCTGCGGGATCGACTTCACGATGCCCGCGTCGCGAGACCTCTCGTGCAAGGCGCAGACCCGCGCACCTCTTGCGTCGCGCGCGGCGCGGTTCACCCGATCCGCATGCGCGCCGTCAGCGCGGCCCTGCTGCCGACGCCGAGCTTCCGGTAGATGATCTTGCTGAGCGACGCCACCGTGTTCAGCTTGAGGCCGAGTTCCCTCGCGACCGCCGGCCGACTCATGCCCGACTCGAGCAGCTTCGCGATCTGCAACTCGCGCGGCGAGAGCACACTCTCCGCGCTTGACTGCAGCACCACGCGATCATGGTCGATGTTCGTCTTTTCGATGATGAAGAACTCGGCCATGGGAAGCTCCGGCTCCCAAAGGCGGATCAGATTGAAGGTGACATGGAACGGAATGCAGGCCTTCGGGTCGCCGCTCTCGCGGGCGCGCTGGTCCGCCTCCGCGAGGATTCCGTAGACGGCGCGGAAGGCCTCCCGCAGCTTTGACGCGTCCTCCTTGAGCAGCAGAACCGAAGAGGCTCCGCCGAAGTTGTACGGAGCGAACTTCTCCGCTCCGGGCCGCAGGACCGCCTCGTCGTGTACCCGTCTGCTGTACTCGAGGGTGAACGCGCGCAGCGCTCGCCAAGCCGCGACAGCCGCCGGATCACTCGAGTCCCACGCCAGGAAGACGCGCTCCACCGTCGCGCGATAGGTGATCTTCGGACACCGCTTGGTCGCGCGCCGCATCTCGACGAGCCCTGCCTCGACCAGCAGATCGAGCGAACGCTGCGCGTCGGCAGGCGAGGTGCGCGCTTCCTCCGAGACTTCCGCAACGGTGTATGGCCTCTTGCCGCGGCGAAGGATCTCCCAGCGCTGCATCGTCGGGACATCTGTCAGAGCCTGCAACACGCTCGGGGTCTTCAGGTCGATGTGGACTTCGCTCATTCGGCCTCTGCTTGCATGCTTGTGCTCGACGACGCGGGAGCGCTTCTCAACCGCATCTCGTCATGCAGGCAGACTGTAGCCGTACGCAGTGCGGCAGTCTTCGCCGCCCAATCATGCGACAGACATCGGCGCGATTCCTTCCTCCCCCCGATTGGGGAGGAGTGACCCGCGAACTGCGGCTGTGAAACTCGCTCGGTCGCGCGTGATGGATCACCGAGGAGCGGCGATCCACTTCGGCACCCATGCGGCGAGCCGACGGGCCGATGAGCCGATGAGCCGATGAGCCGGTGAGCCGATGCCGCAACCGGACCAACCGCTAGCCGATCCGCATGCGCGCCGCGAGTTCGGCTCGGCTCGAGACATCGAGCTTCCGGTAGATGATCTTGCTGAGCGACGCCACCGTGTTGGGCGTCAGGCCGAGCTCCGCGGCGATCGCGGGCCGGCTACGCCCTGTCTCGAGAAGCTTCGCGATCTGCAGTTCGCGCGGTGAAAGCACCTTGCTGGCGCCGGAAAGCAGCACCTTGCGATCTTCTTCCAGCTTGGTCGTCTCGAGCACGAAGAACTCCGCCATCGGAGGCTGTGGCTCCCAGAGGCGCTTCAGGTCGAACGCGACATGATAGGGGTTGCATGTGGATGAATCGGTCCGTGCGCGCGCACGCTGGTCCGCCTCCGCGAGCACCGCATACGCGGCGCGAAAGGCCTCGCGGACCTTGGTCGCGTCCTCATCGGACAGCATCACCGAGATCGAGCCCCCGAAGTTCTTCGGCATGAACAGTTCAGCGCCGGGCCGACTCATGGCCTCGTCGAGAATCCGCCGGCTATGGCTTCGCATCAGCTCTTCCACCGCCCGCCACGCGGCGACATCGTCGGGGTTCCGTCGATCCCACCGCAGGAACAGCCTTTCCATCGCGGCCCGATAGGTGATGTGGCGCATGCGCGTGCTCGCGGGCTTCAGGTTCACGAGCTGCGCCTTGACCAGCAGGTCGAGCGAACGCTGGGTTTCCTCGAGCGTTGCCTTCGCCTCGGATGCCAGCTCGTCCGCGGAGAAAGAGCGTTGCGTGCGGCGCAGGATCTCCCAGCGCTGCATCGTCGGGATGTCGAGAAGGGCCCGCATCATCGCGGGGTCGTTGAGTTGAAGTTGCGAGTCTGGCATGGAGTGCGAGATGATATCCAGCGTCCACGGCATGGAGTCGCGAACGCATCGCAGGGCCGTACCCATCACGCAACGAGGCCCTCGGAGAGTTGCTTGCGGGCCTCTGGGCTGCGAACCACGCTGCGACTTCACGGCGATCACGCGCGCCGCCCATGCATACCTCACGCACACGATGGTTCGGCCGGGATCCCGGGAGCACAGATCCACCCTACTTCGCGCCGATTCCAAAGTTGCCAAACACCATCGTCTGCGGCGCCTTCTCGGTGTAGGCCGGCCATGGAGGCAGTCCCTTCGCATCGGGCACGCCCGTGCGCATGAACGCAACGATGTAGTCCATCATCGCAGCACTGACCTTCGTGCCCTCGTTGGAGCCCTCGACGGGCTGCGAATCGTCCTCGCGCCCGGCACCGCCACCGCCGCCGCCGCGACGGCGGCCGACTGCACGGTCGACCGCGCCTTCGTTGCGGAAGCCGTGCTGCTGGGCGATCGATTGCCCGATGGTGCCGAACGCATACGCGACGGGTTCGCCGTGCATCGCGACCTGGCGCGTCTCGCGCGACTGCGGCGGTACGAAGGTGAACTGGAACATGTAGACCTGTTGGCCAGCACGGGCCATGTCGCTTGCGAGCTGCCGCTGGAATCCGAAGGCGCCTCCAGTCGAGATCTCGTCGCTGAGCCGGCGGCCACCCGACTCCCCGTTCGCGCCACCGATGAGAACGGGGATCTTCGCCTGCTTCCCCTGCTCGAAAGTCTGCTCTGGAACCTCGGTCACGAGCCGGCCGTCGATGATCGGCTTCACAGGGAGCCCCAGTTGCTGAATCAGCCCGGTCGAGACGGCCACCCTGCCTGCATCCAGCCCGCGCAGCTCCGCTGCCTTCGCGTCGGCTCCGAGGCCGAGCCGCGTCGCGAGCCCGACGCCCGCGTCCTCGGCTTCCTCGAGTGACTTGATGTTGCGGATGCCGCCGCTACTGTGGATCACGGCCTTGTGGAACAGTCCTTGCGCTTCCGGGATGCCCATGAGGAAGAGGCAGCTCGTGCCGCCCGCGGACGAACCCGAGATCGTGACATTTGCGGGATCTCCGCCGAACGCGGCGATGTTGTCGCGCGTCCACCGCAGGGCCGCGATCATGTCGAGCAGGCAGAAGTTCCCGAGCGGATCCTTCGGCCCTGCCTCCGCGGTCAGCGCCGGATGCGCGAAGAGTCCGAGCGGCCCAAGGCGGTAGTTGATGGTGATCACGAGCGCGCCGCGCTTCGCGAGTTCGGTGCCGTCGTATCGTGGCTGGGCGCCGGATCCTTGGATGAATGCGCCGCCATGGATCCAGAACAGCACTGGCAGCGCGGCGCCCGGCTTCGCATCGGCAGGCGTCCAGATGTTGAGCGAGAGGCAGTCCTCGCTTTGGGAACTGCGCGGGTAGAACGCCTCGCCTTGGAGCGACGGCGCGCCGAAGTCGGTTGCCTTGCGAACGCCCGTCCACGGCCTCGCTGGCTGCGGTGCCTTCCATCGGAGGTCGTCGATCGGCGGCGCCGCGTAGGGAACGCCGCGGAAGACGCGAACCCCGCTCCGGATTTCGCCGAGCAGTTCGCCCGCTGCAATGCGGACGGTCGCAGGATTGCCGGTCGAGGCCGTGGCGCCGCGCTCCGGCTTCGCCTCGGCTGATGGCGCTGGAGGCTTCGAGTCGGTGGGCAGGGCTTCGACCTTCGCTTCAGTCGCGGGCTTCGTGAAGTGCCTCGTGAAGAACGCAACCATCGTCTCGCGCGCGATGCGCTCCTCTTCCGCCTCGACATCCGTCTTCTCTCCACGCAGCTCGCGGGCGGCGCTGACCGAACGCGCCCAGTAGAAGCCGTGCGGGCTTCGTTCGGCCGTGTAGACGGCGACATCCTGCCCGGCGTCCTTCATCCGGCGAATCGTCGGCTCGATCAGCACATGCGGGGCCTGGTCGTCGCCCTTGCTGGTGATGAACAGCGACGGCGCGACGATCTTGTGCGCGTTTGCCTCGATCGACTCCCGCGCGATGAACGCGCGCGCCTCGTCCCGGCTCATGCCACGACCGCGGACGAGTCCGTTGAACAGTCGCTTCCCGTTCTGCACGATGTCCGCGCGCGCCTCGTCGGGGACGAGCGAGAGCGGCGGCTTCGTCGGATCGCCCGTCATGTAGACGACAGGGTCGGTCATCCAGGGCGAACCGACGGCGAAGCAACTGATCTCCTTGCCCATCGCCTCTGCGGCGACCAGCGCAAGGTGTCCGCCATGGCTTCCGCCCACCACGCCGACGCGCGTCGGATCGATCTTCGGCAGCGTCTTCGCGAACCTGATTCCTGCGATCACATCGTCCTGCTCCATGCCGAACAGCGCGCCATTTCCCGAGCGAAAGCTCACGGCAAGGATGGCCCACGGCTGCCGATTGAACGCATCGATGGTGGGTGAAAGTTGCCCGGGCGCCGCAAGCGTGCGCAGGAACGCGAGGTCGCGGTCCCCCTGGCCGCCATGAACGGTCACGAGCACCGGGAACGGACCATCGCCTTGCGGCATCGAAAGCACGCAGGGGATCATTCGTCCATCGCTCGACGGATACTCCATTTCCGTGACTTCGCGGTCGCCGATCACCTCCGTCTTTCCGGACGGCGTGCGCGCGCCAGGGCGATCGCGCATCTGGCGCACCTTCTCACGGACCGCACGGCGCTCCTCGTCGTCGATCTTGCCGTCGCCATTCCGGTCGAACTGCTTGAAGCGACTGTCGTTGCTGCGCGGCGGACCTTCCTGAAGTCCGGCGGCGCGCGCGGCAGGAGGCGCCGGTTGCACGAGCGTCGACGCAAGCAGCGCGCACAGGATTCGATCCCACGAGATCATGTCGGTTCCTCAGAAGTTGGCCGGTGGCTCGGTCGGTCAGGTGCGTGCCGTTCACGCGCCTGATCCGCAACCGTCAACAAACGCGCCGCCGTGCGCGGGATTGCCCGATCACAGCCGAAATCAAGCTTCGGTGTTTCCGGCTCCTCGCAGAGCGGCATTCAGCTGCCCACGGACCTCCGCGATCTTGGCGCGCTCGGCGGTCATCATGAAGCCGAAGGCGGCGCCAAAGCAGCCGAGCAACGCGCCTCCGAGTCCCCCGATGAGCCCCCACATCGAACCGAGGTTCGGGAACCACACGACGAGCGCGAAGATGGCGCCGAGCGAGGCGGGTACGGCGATGCCAGTCAGCCAGAACATTCCCAGCACGCGCCGCCGCCGCTGGCGCGCGTAGAGCTCCGACAGTTCGCTCGAGCCGGCGACATCCATCGGCTCGGCTTCCATGAGAATCGCGCGGAGGACGCGCGGAAGCCAGAGAAGGTTCAAGGGCGCGGTCATCGAGACGAGGAGAAGCACGAGCCACGCGAGATGCTCGGGGCTCTCCGAGATCGACGCGGCGCCGGAGGCGGGATCCATCGGGAAGAGCTCGAGGCCACGCAGTGCGATCGCGATCGGCCCGGCGGCACAGGCGATCGCGGCCGCGACCCACATCCAGCGAACCACAGGATTCTGGCGCTCGCGGTTGACGAGCGAGGCGGTGCGGACGGTACCGCTCGATTCCGCCGACCCGTGCATGGTGATCGCCCACGCGGGGTTCTTCGCACCCAGCATCGGCATGGCAAACCCAAACCACAGCGGGAAGAACATCAGCCACGAGAAATTCGCGGCCGTTGCGGCCCACGGATGGCGGGTGCCCGCGAACGCAAGTCCGCCCCAGATCACGAGCGCGAGCGCCGTGGCGAGAACGAGCGCGGTGAGCTTTCCGCGCACCTTCAGGCGGTCCGACTTCTGCGTGGCTCGGTTGGGAATCAGGCCGGCGAATACAAGCGGGAAGAGGATGAACCCAAGAGCAAACAGGAGCGGGAAGAGCCGGTCGCCGGTGAGGAGTGCATCAGACATGGGAGGGTCTCCGGGGTCCGGCACGCGTCACGCGCGCCGGAAGCGTGCGTTGCGTGTCAGGTCGTCTTCCAAAGTCGTTCGATCTGACGGATCGCGATGGCCTCGATGGCCTCACGGGTGAATCCTGCAATCTTGGCGTTGCTGAGCGCTGCAGCGATACCGGCCTCGACGCGCTTGCGCTCCTCTGCCTTCGGGCCGGAGGCGCGCTCGACGGTCGCGATGACGATGGTGCCGCGGCCGCGGACCGACGCGAGCAGCCCCGCATCGGTCAGGTCGCGATAGGCCCGCGCCACCGTGTTGAGGTTGATGCCGAGGTCGGCGGCGAGCTGCCGCACGGGCGGCAATTCGTCGCCCGCCGCGAGCTTTCCCTCGGCGATGAGGCCGCGAAGACCGGCGACGAGCTGGTCGTGGATCGGAACGGAACTCGCGAGCGAGATCGACAGCATGCGGTCAATGTATCATACTCTGATACATTGTCAGGCCGAAGGCGTCGGAAATCGTGGAATCCCTCGTTTCAGGGCTTCGCCTGCAGCACCGTGTCGCGGTCGAGCAGACGCTCGAGGCCCGAGCGGCGCAGCATGCCCGCCGCCCGGGCGCGCTCCTGCGCGGCCTCGAGCGTGAGGCCTTCGTTCATCACGAGGTGCGCGAGCCAAAGCGTCGCGGCGCGGCCTCCGCCCGCGCAGTAGAGGAGCACCTTGCCCCCCTTGCGCGACTCGAGCGCCGCCTTGAGCGCCGCCACATCCTCGGGCGCGAAGCCCTCGTTGCCGCCGAGCGGGATCTCGACGAAGCCCATGCCGAGCGACTTCGCGAGCGCGGCCTGGGCGAACGGAACCGACGCCGCCTCCCCCGCCGTCCTGCAGTTGACCATCAGCGTGACGCCCTGGTCCGCGAGTTCGCGCAGGAGCGACTCGCTCGGCTGTCCGCCCACGAAGACATCGCCATCGGCCGACAGCGGGATGTACGGCTCGTCGCCGCTTCGAACCGGAAGCGACGGGTCGGCCGACCACTCGGTCCATGAGCCCTCGTACAAGGTGACGCGCGGCCACTGCAGGACGCCCTTGAGGTAGAGATAGAGGAGCGTCGCCTCGCGGCCCGTACCGCAGTAGACGATCGTGGGCGATGTGGCCTCGAGGCCTGCCTCGCGCAGGAGCTCCTCGATCTCCTTGCGCGGCTTGAACAACGCCTCGTTGTCGCCGCGCACGAGCGACTTCCAGTCGAGGTTCACGGCGCCAGGGATGTGACCGTTGCGCACCCAGTGCTTGCCCTCGCCGCGGAAGAGCTTGGCCGGACGCGCATCGACCAGCGCGCCTTCATCGGTATCGACCATGCGCCGGACATCGTCGAGCGAGGCCACGATCGGAATGGTCGGCGCCGGAGCCGTCCACTGCGCCGGCCGGTAGAGGCTGAACTCCTGCGTGACATCGGCGACGCCGCGCCACGCGTCGAAACCACCGTCGAGGAGCAGGACGCGCGGGTGGCCGGCCTTCAGCAGCGCGTAGGCCGTGATGGTGGCGGCGAGCGGATCCTCCCCGTCGCTGTAGACCAGCACCGGCTTCTCGGCGGTCGCGCCGGCGCGCTCGAAGACCCGGGCGAGCTCGGCCGAAGGAAGGAATTGCACCGGCATTCCCCCCGCCGCGGCGCGAAGCTGCTCGTCCTCGATGTGCGCCGCGCGCGGGAGGTGGCCCGCGAGATACTTCGCCACGGGCCGCGCATCGAGCGGATGCACCTTGCCGTCCTGCACGAACGCGCGCGCCCGCGAAACCGAGATGATCTCGAAGGAACCAAGCTTGTGCTCGGAGGGCTTCGACTCGGTGACCGGCGCTGGCGCCGCAGCGGGCTCCGATGTCTGCGCGGACGAGAGTGTCGTGATCGAGAGAAGCGTGAGCGAGACGAGAGAGAGGATCGATGCGTGCATGGTGACTCCTTGCGAACGGCGGCGCGCGTGGCGACCGTCCGACAGAGGAACGGAGCCGCGGCGCGCGGTTCGTCGCGCGGCGCTCACTCCTTCACGGGAGCATGCACTCGAGCACCACCAGGCGCCCGTCCGTCCGGTTGAACCGCTCGCAGGCGTTGGCGAACTCGAGCTCGGCGGAGAGCTGCGCGTCGTCGCGCACCAGCTCGACGGACGCCGGCAGCCCGTCCGAGACGGGGACGCTCGCACGATGGGCGAGAACCGCGCACACGGAGAGCACCGCTGCGACGGAGCCGAACCGGACCGCCTGGCGACGCACGCGCCGCCGGCGTGCGGACTGGTCGAATGCGGCGAGCCCGCGTGCGAGGGTCGCCTGCTGCGAGTCGGTGAGCGGATTCATGGGTTTCCTCGTCTTTCCTGCGTGTCCAGCCGCGCGCGCTCGGCGGCGCGGCGCAGCCTGCTGTCGACCGCGGCGGAGCCGATCCCGAGCCAGCCCGCAAGCCGCGCGGTGGTCGCGTCGGTGCGCGCCTTCAGCTCGAACATCGCCCGCTCCTCGGGCGTGAGTCCTTCGATCGCCGCGATGTCGGCCCGCAGCGACTCGAGAAGCTCGTAGCCGTCGAGAAACCGCACCGCCTCCATGCGCTCGCGCGCCACCGAACTTTCGCGCAGCTGCCGCGAGAGCTCGCTTCGGAGCATGTCGATCGCCGCGCTGCGGACGACGCGCTTGAGCCAGGCGTCGAGGCTGGCGGCGCTCGGGGAGGCGACGGGCTTCCGCGCGACGCGCATCCAGACCTCCTGCGCCACATCGTCGGCGAGCGACCGGCGGGATCCGAGCATCCGCGCCGACTCGCGCTCGACGAACGCGCACCTCGCGCGGTAGAGCGCCTCGTAGGCCGACCGCTCGCCCCGCACCATCGCTTCGGTCCACTGCGCGACCTGCGCGTCGTCGGGTCCGCACGCGACCGGACGGGCGGCGTCGCACGGGACAGGCGTGGCGGGGATGGCTGTCGGGTTGATCACGGCGGCAAGGACGGCGGCGGTCTTGAAGCGAGGGAAGGCGATGCGACGCCGTCAGGTCTTCGGTGAAGGCACCGATTCGCGGACTTCGCGCGACGGCGGGAGCGACCGGACGGCGGCGCGCACCGAGTCGAGATCCGCGGCCGTGCCATGCACGAAGAGCATGCCCGACTCGCGATGCAGCCGCATGCGGAACTGCGTCGAGCGCGACGATGCGGGGATCCTCGCGTCGATGTCCCTCAGCAGCGCGTCCTGGACCGACTCGTCGCGCGCGCTGCCGACCTGCGCCACCGGAAGCCTGAACATGGCGACCGCATCGGCGAACTTGACGGGGATCGCGAGCTGACGCGCGTCGGCGCGGTCGGTCGAAAGCATCACGGTCGGCGGGCGGCCCGCGCGCTCCCATGCGCCGAGGTCGAGTTCGATCTCGAACCGACCGGAGGCGCCGGCGGGCCGCTGCGTGACGACGAGGTCGGAGGGCGTGGAGCCCGTGACGCGGAAGGGCGCGCCGTCCACGCTCTCAAGCGCGAGGCTCGCGGTGACCTCGGCGACCGGCCCGACCGCCTCGATCTGATCGGGCGCCACGGCGATCACGGTCTTCACGCGGCCGACCACATGCATCGACTCGATGCGGCCGTCGGCGAGCTTCACATAGACGGGCTTGCGCAGGCTGATTCCGGTGCGCATGCCCGGATCGACCGTCACCTCGACGCTGAACGACGCCCCTGCGGGGATCGCTTCCGTCGGGTGGGCGCCGAGCGTCGTGCAGCCGCAGCCGCCCTTCATCGACGCGACCGTGACCGGCGCGTCGCTCGTGTTCGTGACCGTCAGCATCGCCGACTTCGGCTGGCCCGCGAGCATCTCGCCGAGGTCGAGAGTCGGTGGATCGAAACGCAGGGCCGCCTGCTGCGGGATGTCCGCGCGATCCGTGGTTCCGCCTTCCCCGGCCGAGGGCGGCGCGGTAGCGGCGGCGGCGGCGGCGACGAGTCCGAGCAGTGCAAGGTGCAGGAGCGTGCGATGTCTTGGGGCCGGCATGCGTGTTTCCGTCGTCGGTCTCGGGCGGTGTTGAAGTGGCAACTCGACTTCCCCTGTGAAACGGAGCCACGCGGGGTATTCCGTCTCGTTCGCCGCAGAATCTTCCAACAGCCGTCCCCGCCGTTGCGCGGAATCCGTCGTCCCTGCGAGTTACCATCGCCCCATGGCTCAAATCACGCTGCCGACCGACGCCCCCGGCATCCGCGGGCCACTCACCTTCCGCCCCGAGTCCGCGAAGCATCTTCTCGGGCTCGCGGAGACGATCCTGCGCCAGCCGGCGAGCCTCGAGCAAGGCGACCGCGAGGCAGACGAAGCCGACTACGCGCCGATGGGCCGCCGCCTCCGCGACCAGGGCTACGCGCCGCACGGCGCGTGATCGCCTCGTTCAGGATCCAACTTTGGAGAAACGAACATGAAGCCAGCCGTCCTCAAGGTCTCCTCGCCCGAAGTCGCATCGGTCTTTGCCGATCTCACCGCCATGCAGCGCTGGGAGGTGCTCCGGCGCTCGGAGTCTCCCATGACTCCGGAAGCGCTCGCGACCGCTTGCGCCGTGTCGACTCCGACGATCCTGCACACCCTCGATCGTCTCGTGGAGGCGGGGCTCGCGGTGCGCATCAAGGCTTCGGTGAAGTCGCCGCGGATCACCTACCGCTCGATCAGCTCGAGCGTGCTGTTTCAGTACGACGACCGCTCCGCGGAGGAGCGCCGCTGGATGGCGGATCAACGCGAGGCCCTCAAGCAGTTCCACCGACGATGCGTCGATCGGGCGCAGACGATCTCGCGGCTGCGTGAACAGGATCTCCGGTTCTTCACGAGCGACACCACGACGATCCTCGACGACGGCGAGGCCCGCGAGTTGCTGACCATCTTGAGCGAGGCGAACAGGGCCCTCCAGAAGGTCGTGGAGCGGGCCCGCGAGCGCCTGCGATCCGCCCCACGGCCGGACGCATCGACGGAATCCCGCCCCTACTACCTCTTCCTTCAACTCCAGGAGCTCGATCAGCCCGAACTGCCGATCCCGGCCTTCATCCTCGCGGATCCACCGTTCGTCAAGCGACATCTCGAGGAACTCGAGAATCGCGCCTCGGAGATCCTCGCTCCACGCGAGATCGAGGTCGCACGGCGTCTTGCACGCGGTGCGAGCCGGCCCAAGATCGCGAAGGAACTCGGCCTGTCGGTGAACACCGTTGCGACCATCGGCAAGCGCATCTACTCCAAGCTTCGCGTGCATTCGCGCGCGGAGCTCGCGGCTCGCATCCAGACGCTCTAGGCCCTGACTGACGGACCGCCCGCCGAGCCGGCCAGCCCCAGGAGCGCGGATGCCGAGCGATCGACCGAGAATTCGGAGCTCCTGCCGGAACAGAAAACTGGGCAATACGCTGGCCCGAAGGCCGTTTGTCCGCCGCACGCCGAACTGATGTCCGAGCAAGGGCTTCGGCTTCAGCGATTCGGCTTGCGCAACACTTGGGGAACCAGCCTGTGATCATCCACCGCCTTCGCGGACTCGTCGCCGAGATCATGATCGCCCTCATGATCGCCATCGTGATCGCCGCCACATCCACCTCCGCGCACGCCCAGTCGAATGTCCGCGCATGGTCCGCGTCAGGGCAGGTCTTCGTGGTGTGGCAGGTCGACACGACCGCCCCGCTCACCTACGACATCTACCGCAGCACGGCGCCGGTCGCGTCGATCGCGCAGGCGACGCTGTGTGGTCGCGTGTTCGAGCCCGAGTGGTCGGGCGCGCGGCTCAAGATCGGCGCGCCGAACGCGCGCTGGCGCATCCCGGGCGCCAAGGGCGGCTTCTACACGCTTGCTGCGAACGAAGGGCTCTTCGTCTTCACGCCGCGCAGCACAACGACCGAGTACTTCGCGGTCGTGCGCAACGGCAATACCTCGGTCTCCGCGACCAACCGCACGCCCGCGCCCGTGATCGTGGCCTACGACCCCGCGAACCAGCCCGTGACCTGCCACGAGCAGCTCTCGGGGACCACGCAGCAGGGCTACCCGTTCCGAACCTACGCCATGTGGGCGTACGGCCGCGACGACCCGAGCGACGCGCGGCCCGACATGCCTGTCCTCGCCAACGCCGCCAAGCACGGTGCGCCGCATGTCTTCACCGTGTTCGAGCCGGAGAACGGCCTCCCTGCCGGCACCTATCCCGCGACCATCTGCCTTCACGGCGGCGGACCGTCGGGAAGCCACTGGTCATGGGCGCCCGAGTCGATTCACTACGCGAACACAGGCGCGTTGCCGATCGGCGGCGTCACCGTCTCCATGGACGACCGCGTGTTCGTCGCGACCAACGGCCAGGTGAGCCTCGATCGCCCGAGCAACTGGTTCGGCTGGTGGCCCGGCATGGATCCGTTCGCGAGCAACCTGCCGGGCAACAACGCCGTGGTCGTCCCCTACACCCTGCGCCGGCTGGTGTGGACGATCGACTGGCTGCAGACGCGCTCGCCGTATGCGATCGATCCGCAGCGCACCTCCGTGATGGGCAACTCGATGGGCGGTGCGGGCACGCTGCTTCTCAGCCGCTACAGGCCCGAGCGCTTCAGCGCGGCGACGGCGTTCGTGCCGCAGCACTACACGCCCGAATCGGGACAGCGGCTGTTCGGCACGCCTGCGCAGAACCTCGCGACGACTGAGACTGGCCCCTCGGGCGCGGTGCTCCGCGTCAACGACTTCTTCAACCACGCCGTGCGCCTCTCGCCCACGCAGCGCGACCACTGCCTCACGCGCATCTTCCGCGGCCGGCGCGACGAGGCCGTCGAATGGGGCGCGCTCACGATCCAGCTCTTCAACGACATGACGGCGGCGCGCTGGGGAACGCACCTCTACTGGGACAACCGCGATCACACCGCCTCCGACTGGACCACCGACAGCCCGGCCATTCCGGGCGTCGACATCGGCGAATGGGTCTCGCCCGTGCGCACCGAGCGATCGGGTGCGCCCTACCAGGCCCGCTACCGAGCCAACCAGTCGTACCCCGGCTTCTTCAACGACGATCAGGATCCGGCCGCGGCCGGTCGCCAGCCCACGCTCGGCAACGGCTCGCCCGACGACGGCACGCCCTGGGGCACCTGGTGCGGCTACTTCGACTGGGACACCGAGACGATCTTCGACACGCAGACCGGCTGGTCGTGCACGCTGTTCCTCGTTGGCCAGTCGGCCGTGAGCGTCGACAACTTCCCCGGCTCGACCGCGACCACGAGCCTGACGCTGCGGAAGCCGCGCAAGCTCGTGCCCGCCGCCGGCGCAACCATCGCGTGGACGCTCCGCGACGACCTCACCGACGCGGTGCTCCAGTCCGGCTCCGTCGCCGCGGAAGCCAACGGCCTGATCGCCGTGAACGGCCTCGTGATTCCGAAGGACCCGCAGCGCGTGCGGCTCGAGCTGCTGACGCCGAACGCGCCGCGCACGGGCGACTTCAACGGCGACGGCTTCCTCGACGAGGCGGACATCGCGCGCATCGCGAAGTCGCCCGCCGATCTCGACGGCGATGGCCTTGCAGACGCTGCGGATGTCGAGCTTCTCACGCGCTATGTCAACCGCTTTCCCTGCGTGGGCGACATCTCGGGCGATGGCGCGGTCGGAGGCGACGACCTCGCGCTGCTTCTCTCGTCGTGGGGCCTCTGCCCGGCCTCGTGCGCGGCCGACCTCAACGGCAACGGCGCGGTTGGCGGATCCGACCTCGCGATCCTTCTCGCGAACTGGGGCGGCTGCCCGTAACGACCATCGCCCTTCGGACACCGTTCGTCGTGCTCTTCACGCTTGAACCGTGGAGCGCCGCCGCCGCAGGTTGCAGCCCGACCACCGAAGGCCCAGCCGGACCACCGAACACCCAGCTGGACCACCGACCACCTACGAGACGCACGGCCCCCAGGTCGACAGCAGCGCCGCGAGGTCCTGCGCGTCCGTGGTGCCATCGCCGTTCAGGTCGCCTGCGGCGCCTCCCCACGCGTTGAGCAGCGCAGCGAGGTCCTGCGCGCCGACTTCGCCGTCGCCGTTGAGGTCGGCCGCGCAGCCGCCTCCGCAGGAACCGCTCTGGATCAGCGTGAACGAGCCGACGCCCTGGCTGTAGATGCCTTCGGCGTCGTCCTTCGAGCCGATCGCGATCAGATAGGTCGCGTCGCAGGTGGGCGTGAAGGTGACGCGCGAGAGCGTGCCGCACGCGTTGTCGTTGCAGGCGACGAGCGCGCCGTCGCAGCCGTCGAACACCGCGAGCCTCGTGTCGAGATCGCCGTAGTCGCCGCCGGTGACGAGCGCCCAGCCTCCGTCCGCCGGGCAGATCGAGATCGTGACGGGCTGGTCGGTCGTCGCGGTGTACTCGAACCACACATCGGAGTAGATGGTGCCGCAGGTCGTCTGCGTGGAGCCTTCGGCTCGGGCGTTGCGGAACGGGTTCGCGCCGACGGTCGCCGGGAGCGGAGTCGAGCACGCGTCGTTCTCCGGCGGCAGGCCGCAGGTGAAGTAGCAGAAGAGCGAGGCGCTCGCGACGCAGGTGGCGTCCCATGCCGTGCCGCAGCACGCCGGATCGAAGATGCAGATGAAGTTGCAGCACTCGACATCGTTGCAGTTCGGCTGGTCGCTGACGACGCAGCAGTCGCCCGCATCGGGGTCGCCGCAGACGAGTTCCTCGCCGAGGGCGGTGATGACCAGTTCTGCGTCTCCCGGCGGGAGCACATCGAAGAAAAACTCGCTGCCGACGCGGACGAGCACGGTCTGGCCGGAGGTCATCGGAAGGATGATGGTCGAGAACGAGGAGTTGCCGCAGTTCGGGTCGTTCGCGTCGCGGTTGCACGCGAGCAGCTGGCCCGACTTGTCCGGACACGCGGTCCAGATGTCCATGCCGCTGTTGAACGGTACGGTTCCGTTGCAGACTGCGATCTTGTAGTCGCGCGTCTCGGGCGCCGTGAACGAGAACCACACATCGCGCCCGATGAGCGCGCAGGTCGCGAAGTCGATGTCGGCGCCCGCGTAGTAGTTGTCGAACGGCGTCGCGCCTTCCGAAACCTCGATCGCGTCGACGCAGAGGTCGTTCGGCGGCGGACTCGCGTCGCAAGGCTTTCCGCTGACGGTGAGCGTGTAGTTGTTGCCGCCGTCGTAGCCGCACGGGAAGTTGTAGAACTCGTACGACGCCACCACGATGTAGTACTGGCCCGCGGGCAGGCACTCGCCGTCGGTGAGCGCAGGGCAGACGCCCGCGGTCTGGTCCATGAACAGGCTGGTGGTGCAGTTCGAGAAGAAGATGGTCGCGAAGCTCGGGACGGTCGAGTTGAGCTCGAGCGTGAGGTTCGTTCCTTCCTTCAGCTCGATGCTGTACCAATCGGTGTCTCGCACGCCGTTGGCGGCCCACATGGTGCCGCGCACGGAGTCGCCGAGTTCGATCGGCTCGGCGGACTGCGGCGAACCGAGGCATCCCGCGTTCGTGTCGTCTCCGCAGGCCTCGAGTTCCTGCACGGTCGGCTTCGGGCCGGTGCACTCGACGAACGGCTCGATCACGAAGGCGCCCGTGCCCGACTGCGACCCGAAGACGCCGCCGATCAGGATGGTGTACTCGACGCCGGCCTCGAGCAGCACGGCGCGGATCGTCGCTCCGGTGTTGTCGTCGGGCGTGTAGCAGCCCGAGTCGGAGCAGGCGATCACGCCGTCCGTGGGCGAGCAGCCGGCCATGACGGCGATCCGTTCCCAGATCTGCTCGCCCTGCCCGCAGGTCGAGATGCGGTAGGTGCCGGTCGCCGACGGGGTGAACTTGAAGTACTGCGCGTTGTGGATGCGGCGGTCGAACGGCTGCCCGGCAGGAGCGGGATCGCAGAACCCGGCGAGATCGACGATCTCGTCGCGGTCGGTCGTGTCGTAGGCGTTGGTTCCGACGACCGCGACGGTGGCCTCGGCGCAACCGGTCCCGGGCGCATCGATCGGATCGATGCTCAGGATGCCGCTCTCGATGAAGTCCTCAACGCAGCAGGACGCGCCGATGCCGATCCGGTAGGTGATGCCCTGCTGCAGCTCGACATCGCCGATGAAGCTGCCCTCGGCGCCGCCGCTTGGGCAGCCCGCGATGCCGTACGCAAGGAACGAGAACTCGCTGCAGTCGCTCCACACCGAGAGCACGGTGAGCGAGCCGCCCGCCGGCGCGCCCGTACAGGTCGAGATGCGGTAGAGCCCCGACTGCTTCGGTGTGAACGCGAAGAAGAGGGTGTTGTTCGAAGGGAGAGGGCAGGCCGCCTCGCTGGCGGGGATGAAGCAGCCCGTCGCCGATCCGACGAACGGGGTGTCGCCGGCCTGAACGACGGTCGCCTGCTCGCACGCAGGGCAGGACTGCGCCGCGGCGATGGGAGACGCGAGGACGACGCCGGCGAACAGCGCGAGGGCACCGCAGAGATCGAACGAATCACGCATTGGAGGCTTCCTTGATACGACTCGCACACGCACCGATCCACGCGCGGCCCCGACCACACGGAGGCTCCGCACGCTCCACACACGCACGCTACGGTGCGATTGCTTGTTTCGAAGAGGAACCGCGGTGGATTGGGCCCGATTTCCGACTTGGAACCCCCCGAATCAGGTGCCGAAGGTGAACGCGGCGACCATGCCTTGGCTGGTTCTCGCCACCAGCCACCCCTGGCCCCTCAGCGGCGCGGACGGCGCCGCATCCACGCCGCTTCCGGGCGCATCACGGCCCGCATGCCCCCCACGCGCCGAGAAGCGCCGCGAGGTCCTGCGCGTTCGTCGTGCCGTCGCCGTTGAGGTCGCCGGCCGCCGCATCCCACGCGCTGAGGAGCGCCGCGAGATCCTGGGCGCCGACCTGGCCGTCGCCGTTCAGGTCTGCGACGCACTTGCCGCCGCCTGGCTCCCCCTCGATGAGCGCGAACGCGCCGATGCCCTGGCCATAGATGTCGCCGTCGGGGCTGCTCGAGCCGATCACGATGCGGTAGCTCGCGCCGGGGGTCGGCGTGAAGGTCAGCTTCGACCGCACGCCGCACGCATCGTCGTTGCACGCGATGAGCGATCCGCCGCAGCCGTCGAAGATGGCGAGGCGGACATCGAGGTCGCCGGAGTTGCCTCCGCTGATGAGCGCCGAGCCGCCGTCGTTACCGCAGAGCGAGATGGTGACGGGCTCGTCCGTGGTGGCGGTGTACGAGAAGAAGACATCGGAGTAGATGGTGCCGCAGGTCGTCTCGGTCGTGCCGGTCGCACGCGTGTTCCTGAAGTTGTTGATCCCGACGGTCGCGGCGACCGGCGTCGTGCAGTCGTCATTCTGCGGCACTGCGCTGCATGGCCCCTGGCAGATGGCCGAGGACGCGGCGCACGCGAGATCCCAGGACTCCGCGCAGCAGGCCGGGTCGAACGCGCAGACGAGATTGCAGCACGCGATGTCGTTGCAGAAGGGCTGGACGCTCGGGACGCAGCAGTCGCCTGCGTCTGGATCGCCGCACACGAGTTCGCTTCCGAGGCGCGTGATCGTGAGAGAGAACGGCGCAGCCTCGAAGGAGCCGCCGATCGCCTCGCTTCCGACGCGGATCCAGGCCGTCTGCCCGTCCGCGAGCTTGACCACCAGCGCGGACAGGAAGGGAGAGCAGCCGGGCTGACCGCTGTTGGAGCCGCATGCGATCAACTGGCCGTTGTCGCCCGGGCAGTTCGTCCAGAGGTCGATGCCGGTGTCGGACATGGCGCTGCCGCAGGTCGAGAGCATGTAGTCCGCCGCCTGTGGAGCGGTGAACTTGAACCAGACATCGCGCCCGATCGTCGCGCAGGTCGTCAGGTCGAGCTCCGTCGCGGCGAAGAGATTGTCGGCCTGCGTGGTGCCCTCGAGCACGGTGACCGCGTCCGCGCAGCGGTCGTTCGGCGGCGGACTTGCATCGCACGGTTCTCCGCTCACGGTCAGCGTGTATCCGTTGCCACCGTCGTAGCCGCAAGGGAACCCGTTGAAGAAGAGCGGCGCAACGGCCACGAAGTGGACCCCTGGAGGAAGGCACGCGCCGGCCGACAAGGCGGGGCAGAATCCCTCGGTGCGATCCGCGAAGTAGTCGATGTCGCACTCCGGTGTCACGAAGACCGCGAAACCGGGGATCGTCCCGTTGAGTTCGAGCGTGATCCGCGTTCCTTGGGTGATCTCGAAGCGGTAGATGTCGACATCACGGAAGTTGCCGCTCGCCCAGTAGTTGCCACGGACGCTGTCGCCCACCGCGATGGTCTCCGCGTTGTCGGGCGCGAAGAAGCAGAGATCGTTGATGTTCTCGCCGCAAGGCTCGATCTCCTGACGGGTCGGCTTGGGCGCCGGACAAGGCTCAAGCGGCGAGATCACGAACTTGCTCGGACCCGCGTCGGCGACGGTCGTTCCTCCGACGAGGATGGTGTACTGGACTCCGGCCGTCAGTTCGACGCCGAGGATGCTCGATCCGAGAGGGTCCGAACCGCTGAGACAGAACGTGTCGGAGCAGGCCAGCACGCCGTCGGCGGGAACGCAGCCCGTCAGCACCGCGAGCCGTTCCCAAAGGGTCTTGTCCTGGCCGCAGGTCGAGATCGTGTAGACCCCGGTGGTTGCGGGAGTGAAGCGGAAGTGCTTCGTGTTGTAGATCTTGTCGTCGAACTCCTCGGGCACGGGGCTGCAGGTTCCGGCGAGATCGATGATCTCGGTGAGTCCCGTACTGTCGAAGGCGTTCGTGCCGAGGACCGCCACGGTGGCGCTCGAACAGCCGAAGCCGGGCGGGTCGACAGGCTGGATCGTCAGCATGCCGCTCCCGATGAAGTCTCCGCCGCCCTCGCTCGACCCGACGCCGATGCGGTACTCGATGCCCTCGACCAGTTCGATCGACGGAAAGTAGGTGCCTTCGGCGAAGCCGACCGTGCAGGCGATCTGCGAGAATGCCGTGCAGTCGGACTGCAGCGACAGCACCGTGTAGCTGCCGTCGATATCGTTCGAAGCGACCTTGATGCGATAGGCGCGCGACTCGCTCGGCGTGAACGAGAAGTACGAGGTGTTGTTCGACGCGGTCGAGCAACCGCTCGGATCGGCCGGGATCAGGCAACCTGTGGCCGATCCGACGAACGGAGTGTCGCCGACGGCCACGACCGCGGCCTGCTCGCACGCCGGGCAAGTCTGCGCTTCGGCGGCGCGGACTGCGGAGCCGAGGCCTACAAGCAAGGACAGCGCGATACGAAGGTCAGCCGGGATCGACATCTCAGACTCCTGTTCAAGGGCCCGCGCGACCCGCCCCGCGTCGAGGCGTTCGGTCCACACGGAGAATCGCCTCGGAATTCGGAGCGTACGAGGATCTAGATTCTTTCAAAGACATAGGCCGCGAATTCGGGAGAGGTTGCGGCCGCCTTGTCCCCGTTTGGGGCTTCCTCGGACCCGAGGCGCCGCGCATCGGCGGGTTCTCGACCCGGACGGCGCTCGAGCCCGCCGATGCGGGCCAACGAGAAAGCGCCCCGTGCGCGAGGCACGGGGCGCTTCGAGAAAGGACTTGATGCGACGCCGACGGTTCAGCGGCGGCGACGCGTGGCGGCGAGGCCCGCGAGCCCGAGCAGCGCGAACGCGCCCGGAGCGGGGACCTGGACCGAGTTGATCGCGGTGCGGGCTGCACCCGACGAACCCATGCCGACATCGAGCGACAGGCGGAAGTTCTCGCCGATGCCGGCGATGCCCTGGGCGATGCCGTTCACGCCGCTGCCAGAGTAGAGCGCGTTCATCGCGGTGACATCGAAGAACATCTGGTAGTTGAGCCCGTTGCCGGCGCCACGGAAGGCGAAGGTGAGGCCACCCGAGTTACCGCTGTTCGCGAAGTTGCTTGTGCCGCTGTAGCTCGTGCCGTTCCCCTGCTGAACGCTGTACTGGTTGGCGCCACCGAGCTGGGTGAACTGCGCGTTCAGGTCACCGAACTGCGACCACGCGCTGGTGCTCACGCGGCCATCGGTACCGCCGACCGTCGAAGCGGCCTGGTAGCTGTCGTTGCCGAGGTCGAAGCCGACCGTGATCGTGCCCATGTTGCCCGAGCCGCTCACGCGCTCGATGCCGAGGCCGTAGATGAGATTGCCGTTCGCGAACGCGCCGTTCGAACCGAAGCCGGCTGCGAAGTCGGAGTTGCCCGCGTAGCCGGCTCCGAGCGAGAGCGTGTCGCCATTGAAGGTGAAGACCGTCTGGTAGATGCGGTAGACCGCACCGCCCGTGGTACCCGAACCGTACACGCCGAGCGTGTTCGACTCGCCGTAGCTCGTCCAGCCGCCCCACGATGCACCGCCGTTGAGGTCGACCGACGCCTGCGCCGAACCGACCGCCGCCACCATGCACGCCACGCCAACCACCGTATTGAAAGTACGCATCAGACACTCCTCGAGACAAAGCCCGAAAGACCACCCACGCTGCCGCATGGGTCCACGACACCGCCGAGTCCGTCGGCGTACGGACCTTTTGCCATCACCATTCGTCCTCGACATGAGGAACTGGGAAGTCGGCACCGAATCCCGGAAGGAGTCAGCCGCTTCAAAAGCCAAGACGGACTTTGTGTTCAGCTCGTGTCAAAGTCTCGCCGAAAACGGCGAAATCACCGATGGAATCGGTACTTTTGACGCGCCCGCGCGCACTCTTGTCGCCCGAATCGGCGAAGTCAAGCGGCGGGCTTCCGCCGCACCACCGTGTACCAGCAGAGGAACTCCTTCGCGGCTTCCTCGCGCGACTTGCCCTCGGTGTAGCCGAGCTTCTCGAAGCAGTCGACCACCCACGCGTCGTCGCGCAGATCGAACGCGAGCACCTCGAAGCCTGCCTTCTCGAACATCTGCCGCGGGAAAGGCGAGGTGCCGTCCGCCCACGGGATGTACTCCTTGTCGGGCGGATTCTGCGGCGGGCAGATGTTGTAGATGACGAACACGCCGCCCGGCACAAGCGCGTCGTGCACGCGCGCGAGGAACTCCTCGTCGCCGACGCCGAGGTGCACCAGCTTCTTCGGGTCGACGGTCTGGCCCGCGGGCGGCGACGGATGGATGTAGCCGTTCTTCAGCGTGTTCTTGCTGGTGATGAGCGAGTAGCCGCCGCCGACGGCGCTGCGGAGGGCCTCCTCGGCGGGCCACTGGCCCGTGTGGATGGCCACGCTCCCCGTGCCGATCGCGCCCGTGTCGCCCGGTTCGCTGTAGTAGGCCGGGAAGACCGGCTGCACATCGACGCCGTGGGCGTCGAAGCCGCAGTGGGCGAGCAGCTGCAGTTGACCGATCGTGCCGTAGCCGAAGTCGAGGATCCTCGCGCGCTTCCCGAGCGCGTGGTGCGGTGCGGCAAGATCGAGGACCCGCGCGTAGACGAGCGGCGAGCCGTATGCCGTGTCGAAGTAGAAGTCGGGAGGGAACTCCTGTGGAACGAGCGTCGCCCGCTCTTCGGCGCCCATCGCCTCGTAGGCGCGCTTCGAGACCGCGATCCCCTTCTCACGGTCGCGATAGATGGTGCGCGCCCGCGGCTCTGCGAGTTCCGTGGCCGCCGCGAGGAAGCTCTTCGCGAGTTCGGCCTTGACGGCCGGCGCGAGCGTCTTGGCATCGGCCTCCATCTTGTCGGTCACGGGGGTGGGCGCGGGCACCGACTCCGCCGGCGTGGCGCCCTGCTGCGCGGGTGGCGCCGCGGGCCGAGGGCTCGCCTCGGAGAGACCGAGACCCGACGACACGGACGCGAACAGGATGACAGCGCAGAGCGATGGTTGCATGGACGGCCCTCCGGGACGGCACGCTAGCAGATGAGGCCGTGCCTTCGTTGACGAAAGCGGCGCGAGCGGTCGGGGGCGGTTCTCGACCCAGCCCGAACAGAGCGAACGGTTTCGGCAGCCTTTGCGCATCGGCCGAGGCCCGCCGCATCATTCTCGGGCGAGGGCGGATCTTGGCTCAGGTGTTGCCCTCTTTGGATCGACAGACCCACGGGGTGTGCCAATTCATTGGCCCCGACGCGCTTCCGAGGAGATGACTCCGCGGAAGCGCCCGTCCGGGGTCGCCCTGGGGAATCCGACGAGTGCAAGTTCGAGCGAACATGCCATTCACTCCGAGCGCGATGGACGCGCTGGGCGGCGGCGCATGGTCCGGCGCATGGTCCGACGCATGGTCCGCGAAGGATCACAACCCGTGATCCGTCGCGAAGCCCAGATCCATCGAGTGCTCGTGATCGACGACGAGTCGGCCTTCCATGAAGTCTGCCGCTCGACGCTGTGCCCGGGAGGCGCCGCGGCTCCGGCCGCAGGCGCGAACACGGGCGATGAAGCGCGCAGCGCGCTTCAATCGCCGCGGTCGAGCGGCGACAGCGGGATGACCTTCGCCGTCCAGTCCGCGACGAGTGGACAGGAAGGCCTCGAGATGCTGCGCTCCGCGTTCGTGCGGAACGAGCCGTACTCGGTCGCGATCGTCGACATGCGCATGCCCGGCGGATGGGACGGCGTGGAGACCGCGAAGCGACTCTGGCAGGTCGATCCAGAACTCGAGGTCGTGATCGCATCCGAGTGCCCGACGCAGCCGTGGACCCGCGTCTCGCAGGAACTCGGCCGCCCGTCGAAGCTCTTGCTCCTCCGCAAGCCGTGCGAGTCCGCCGAGGTGTGGCAGGTCGTTCGTTCGCTGGTCCAGAAGCGATCGAGCGAGGCGGCCGCCCGAAGCACGATGCTGGCGCTCGAGAGCGCGAACCAACGGCTCCGGCACGAGATCGAGGCGCGCAAGAACGCCGAAGGCAAGCTGCTCTTCGATCCACTGACGGGCCTGCCGAACCGCGTGCTGCTGCACAACCAGCTGAACGCCTGCCTCGAACGGTTCCGACGCGACTCCGAACGCGGATACGCCGTGGTGTTCCTCGATCTCGATCGCTTCAAGGAGATCAACGACTCGCTCGGCCATGACACGGGCGACGCCCTCCTGATC
Source organism: bacterium (assembly GCA_046337925.1). Classification (GTDB taxonomy): domain Bacteria; phylum Planctomycetota; class Phycisphaerae; order Phycisphaerales; family SM1A02; genus QWPT01. Next base: position 27,945 of record JBKCZS010000005.1, read on the forward strand.
GAGGTCGCGCGGCTCCTGTCGAAGATGGTGCGCGCCGTCGACACGACCGGCCGCGACTGCGACCTCGCGGCCCGCCTCGGCGGCGACGAGTTCGTGCTGCTGCTCGACGGCGTCAAGGCCGCGGAAGATGTCCGCGCGGTGACCTCGCGCATCACGAGGAGCCTCCTTGAACCGATCTCGGTGGCGGGACAGTCGATCCGTGTCGAGATGAGCATGGGCTTCGCGCTCGGCACGCCCGACCACCACACGCCGGACGATGTGCTGCGCGACGCCGACGCGGCGCTCTACCACGCCAAGAAGCTCGGCCGCGGCATCGTGTGCGAGTTCAACGAGTCGATCCGCGAGAAGGTGCTGACGCGCCGCCGGCTGTCGAAGGAACTCCGCCAGGCCGTCGCGCTCGACCAGATCTCGATCGCCTACCAGCCCGTGTTCTCGCTCGACGATGGCAACATCGAGGGCTTCGAGGCGCTCGCCCGCTGGATGCATCCCGAACTCGGGGCGATCAGCCCCAGCCTGTTCATTCCGATCGCGGAGGAAGAGGCGATCATCTCCGACCTCGGCATGTGGGTCCTGCGCGAGGCGTGCCGGCAGCTGCACCAGTGGCAGCAGCTCAAGCCGGAGTGCGCGAACCTGATGATGAGCGTCAATGTGTCGCACAGCCAGATGCTCGACACGCGCTTCGTCTCGTCGGTGGCCGATGTGCTCGAGCAGTTCGGCCTCCCGGGCAACCGCCTCGCGCTCGAGATCACCGAGTCGGTCTTCGTCGACAACATCGAGCATACGGCGAGGGTGCTGCAGGACCTGCGGCGTCTCGGCGTGCGCATCCACCTCGACGACTTCGGCACCGGCTTCTCGTCGCTCAGCATGTTCCACCGCCTGCCGGTCGACGCGGTCAAGATCGACCGCAGCTTCATCGCCGACATGCGGATCGACGGACAGGTCGCGAACATCGTCCAGGCGATCCAGATCATGGCCTCGAACCGCCACCTCAAGGTGATCGCGGAGGGGATCGAGTCGACCGACCAGCTGCTGCAGCTGCAGAGCCTCGGCTGCCCGTGCGGCCAGGGCTTCCTACTCGCCATGCCGATGGAGGCGAACGAGGTTCCGTCGCTCCTCATGGAGGGCGGCAGCAGCCGCCTGAGCTTCGTCCAGTCGCTCAAGATGCGCAACATCGCCTGAACGCCGCGCGCTCCGCTACGGATTGCAGTAGTCGCACACGCCGGGATCGGCGGATTCCGCGCCGTCGCGCAACGCGCGCTCGGCGCGATGCCCGCATCGCACGCATCCGAGTTCGTCGGCGATCGGATGCCGCGTCGGTGCACCGCAGTCGGCGCACGGAAGCCCCTGGATCTGCCCGACCACGCCGAATCCCGGCGACCCGCATGACGGACACGCGGTCGAGAGTCGCGTCACGAGGTCGCGGCCCGCCTCGCCGATGACCGACATCCGCGTGGGGTTGAGGTGCGCGCGAAGCTCGCTCTCGACGAACACGGCGCCGTCCTTCGACCATCGCTGGGCCTCCGCGAACGCCGCGTCGAGCGCGGCGGCGCTGACGAGGCCCTTCACGATGCGCGGATCGCGTTCGTCGTTCGGACGCACGACGAGCCCGTGCTCGGGAAACCCGGCGCGCGCCGCGAACGCAGCGAGTTCGTCGGTGCTGCGGACGGTGGCGTGCAGGTGCCGCCCCGCCGCGCCCGCGCGGCCGACCACCTCGATGCCGCGGGCGCGGTCGACGAGCACGAGCGCCTCGATGTTCCAAGAGCCGAGGCCGAACGGGCCCGGCACGAAGGCGCCCTCGCTCCCGAGCCCGATGTCGGCGCCTGAAAGCTCGATCGCGATCTCGGCCTTGCGCCGCGCGGCCTCGAGCTGGGTGCCCGCACGATCGACTTCACGCGTGAAGGTGCCGAGCGCGTCGGTGTCGAAGCCCTCCGCGACGACGAGCCGCGCGCCAAGGCCCGACGCAAAAACGGGCGCGAGCACCCGCTCCTTCCCGTGCTGGGTGAGGAGCGCGATGCGCGCGCCGCGATAGAGTTGTTCAGCCGACGCCTCGCCCATCGTGGGCGGGACGATAGCCGCGCGCGATCAGCGGCGGCGGCGGCGGGCGCCGAGTGCGCCGAAGCCGAGCACCGCGAGCGCTCCCGGCGACGGGACCACGCCCATCGTGACGCTGATGTCGTCGAGGAAGGTCGTGCGGTCATCGACGCCGGTGATGTTGCCGTTGGCATCGTAGTTGTAGGGGCTCAGGCTGTTGAAGCTGAGCGTGTAGGTCATGCCCGCCTGGAGGGTCACCGTCGCGCCGAAGCGCTCGAACCATCCCTGCTTGCCGGCGAGCGTCCACCAGCCGTTGCCCGCGGGGCTCGAGTAGGAGTTGCCGCCTGCGACGACGCTCGTGTAGTTGCCGACATTCTGGACATTGCCAAGCGAGTCGGTCAGCGTCACCGAGTAGTTGTTCTCGCGGCCGAACCAGTCGTGCTCGCGCCACGACGCGCGGTTCGCATCAAACCACGACACGGTGGCTGCGCCGCTCTCGGTCGCGGTGAAGCTCTGCGACATCGTCTGGCGGTCCTTGACGATGCCGAACACATCGCCGGTATGCGCCCACTTCCAGCCAGCCGCGAAGTCCTCTGTGCGCGCGATCGCGCCACCCGACCACGCGCCGTTGAAGTTGCCCTGCCACGAGCTCCAGCCCCAGTCCGGGCCGCCCCATGAGGCGCCCCACTTCGAGCCGTCGGCCTGGAGGGTGAACGGATTGTTCTGAAGCACCGCCTGGTTCTCGAAGCCGCCGTCGACAAGCAGATTGGCGTCGGCCGAAGCGGCGATCGAACCGCAGAGGGCGAGAACGGAGAGGGAAACTCGGGTTGAGGAAAGCATGGATGGTCTCCAGTTGTGACAGACTGCCGGGGGTGGCAACGCGATCGAGGCGGGCCACTCCACTGGGTGGAGCGACCGCCGCGTTCTCTCGTGCCTAAAGACGACTCTACTTCCAGAGCGCAATCGATCCGCCAAACCTGTCAGATTCGGAAAGCCGTTGTGCAGAGATGGTTGCGATCATGACCCCATTCAGGGCTGTGAGGGCATGTCCGAGTACGACTCGGACCGTCGCACTCGGGCGAACACCCTACGGCACGCAGGTTCTCGGCATCAAGCCCGACCACGCGCGGTCGTATGCGCCCCTTGCGCCAGCGAGATCGCACCGCAGACGCCAGCGTCGTCTCCCAGCACGGGAGGCACGATGAACGCGTCGATCGCGCCTTCCGCAAGCGCGGGCGACGCGATGTACCCGTTGAGCACCTCGCGATGGTGGCGGCGAAGCCGCGCGAAGAACTCGCGCTCGCCCAGCCGGCCGCCCTTTCGCACGCTGCCGCCGACGACGATGCGCTTCGGCGAGAGCACATAGGTGATGGTGGCGAGCGCATGCGCCATCGAGCGGATGGCGAGATCCCACGCCGGGTCGTCGGGCGCGAGTTCCTCGGCGAACTTTCCCGTCCGCGCCCGGAACGACGGACCTGCGCAGAGGCCCTCCCAGCAACGGCCGTGGATCCTGCACGCACCGGCGAAGGTGTCGCCGTCGATCTGCGGCATCGGCATGTGACCCATCTCGGGATGTACGAGTCCGTGCACCGGGCGCCCGCGCACGACCGCGCCGCCTCCGATCCCGGTACCCACGGTGATGTAGACGAAGTCGTCGAGCCCGACGGCGGCGCCCCAACGCCCCTCGCCGAGCGCGGCGCCGTTCACATCGGTGTCGAAGCCGAGCGGCAGCCCCGGGAACGCGCGGCGCAAGGGGCCGAGGATGTCGGTGTCGCGCCATCCCGGCTTCGGCGTGGTGGTGATGAAGCCGTAGGTGGGCGAGCGCTCGTCGAGATCGAGCGGCCCGAACGACGCGACGCCGAGCGCGGCGAGCGGGCCGTGCGCGCGCTCGGCGTCCTTGAACCACGCGATCACCTTCGCGAGGACCTCGCTCGGCTCGTCGGTGGTGTCGAACTGCGTGCGCGCGAGGAGCGCGGAAGACCGCGCATCGCCGACCGCGCAGACGAACTTGGTTCCGCCCGACTCGATGCCGCCGAAGATGGGTGCGTCAGTGCTCAAGCAAGGGCTCGTGTGCGGGGACCGCGTGCCGCGCGCGGCGAAGTCACCGCAGCCGCACCGTCGGGTCGCCAAGGTACACGAACTTCATTCCCTGGAAGAAGATGCTCGGCGGGTACCAGCTGTCGGTCGGCGCAAGCTCCATCAGCTTCTCGTCGCGGACATAGCGGGCGAGCGCCGTCGTCCACCAGCGGCCGGCGGGCGCGGTCGGCCGTTCCGCCATCGCGTCGACGAATCCGTCGAGGAGCGTATGCGCGCACGGCTGGCTGCCGCTCACGCAGCCGATCACGGCGATCGCGCCGCCGTCGGCGCGACGCACGGCCTCTTCCGACACGCTCGTCGCGTTCGACGCGCCGCGCTGGATCGGCGCGGGCGGCGGCGGGAAGTCGGTGAACACCTGGCCGGCGTTCGTCCCCTTGTGGAGCGTGCCGTCGACATCGGTGTACGCGCCGTACGGCGGCTCCGTGGCGACGACCGCGGTCGAACAGCCGATCGAGAAGACGAAGGGCGGCGTGTCGGTCGGTGGCGACGCCGTCATGACCGCTCGGTCGAAGCACCCTTCCCACCCCCACGGCTGCCCGTGGCCGGTATGGAAGATCGCGGCGGGCGATCGGGCGAAGGCCGCCGCCACCGCAGCGGTGTTCGGCTCGCGACCGGGCAGGAAGAACCCGTGCAGGTCGGTGCGCCATGCCCCGCGCGACTTCACGCGCTCAACGAGCGCCGTGGCACGCGCGGCGTTGTCGATCCAGCCGCCGCTGATGAAGAAGGCGAGTTCATCGGAGGTTGCGCGCTTCTCCGGCGTGGCCGCAAGCACCGCGCGCTGGTGGCGGAGCGTCTTCGCAGCGACCGCCTTCGCCTCGTCCGCGGTCGACACCGGCCAGCGGCCCACCGCGATCTCGGGGATGTAGCTCACGCGGTCGAAGTTGATCGTGTCCTCTTTGTTCGTCTCGCCGTGCACCTCGCCGAAGTAGCGCGCGTGGACGCCCTGCGCGGCGCCGTTCCAGTCGTCGAACGAGCCGTCCGCACGGGCGAGGTCGGCGTAGTAGAGGTCGCTCGCGTAGAAGGCCGTGTCGAACGCCTCCTTGGTGCCGCGGTCGAGCTTCATGAAGCGGATCGGCAGCGTGTCGACATCGCCGACGAGGAGGAGCGCCGTCACCTCGCCCGCCCTCCAGCGGCGATGGACCTCGCGCTTGAGGAGTTCGGGGGCGTCCGCCGGCCGCGCGGCGGCGGAATCGGGTGGCACGCGCGTCGCGTCCTCGAGCGCGAGAAACGCCACCGGTGCCCCGAGTTGTTCGCCGCGCTCCAAGAGAAAGCCCGCAAGCGCGGAACGATACGCCTCGGGCGCGACGACGAGCAGGCGCTCGGGCGTCGATGCCTCGGCCGAACGAGCGTCATCGGCAAGCGCGATTGCGATGGAAACGACGCACGCGGCACCCGCGATCATGCAGCGAGTGTACCGCGCCGTCGAACACTCCAAAGAACTTGCGCGCACCTAGCGCCGGCGCCGCCCCACGGGGAGCCCCGCAAGCCCGAACAGCGCCATCGCGCCCGGCGCGGGAATCACGCCCCACGCCTGCACTTCGCTGAGCGAGTAGGCGTTGTCGCCGCCGATCGCGCCGATGCGGATCGAGTCGGTGAACACCGAGCTGTCGAAGTAGAAGATCTGGCCGTTGTCCGCCTCGTTCGGACGCGTGCGCATGCCCGCGCCGCCGACAGCGCCGATCGTCCACAGGGTGAGGTAGTCGCCTGTGGCGAGGTCGCGGTACCACATGCGGTAGGTGTCGTTGTTGTCGGCCTGGACGATCGCGCCCATGACTTCGACGGTGCCGCCGAGATCGATCTCGAGGACCGTGGTGACGCTTCCCCACCACACGGTCCCGTTCTGCCAGTGGGTGCCTGACGGGCGGAAGACGCCGTCGGTGAGCGTGGACAGCGCGACGCCGCTCGACGCGCCCGACGCGAGCGACACATCGCGGCCAAGCGCGAGGTTCTGGATCCCGTCGCCGGCGAAGGCGTGCGATGCGAGCGTTGCCGAGATCGCGGCTGCCAAGAACGATTGCTTCATCGATTGCTTCATCGATTCCCCCTGCTTCATGGCCAGGACGGGCGCGCGTACGCGGCACACCCGCCCTGACGATCGAAGCGAAGGGTAAGGACCGACCGGCGCGGGACGACCGCGGATCGGTCCCCGATCGACCCGCTCGGAGCGGCGGCCGGCCCGATGACTCCGCGCGCGCCCGCAGGCCGCCTCAACGCGAGGGGATGTAGTTGAGCGGCGCGTCGGTGCCGAGCGGGTAGCCGCTCCAGTACCACGCGAGGAGGAACAGCGTCCAGAGGATGCCGAACACGAGCGAGTACGGAAGCATCAGCGAGATCAGGCTGCCGAGACCCGCATCCTTGTTGTACTTCTGAAGCGCGACGAGGATGATCAGCAGATAGCTGTTGAGCGGCGTGATGATGTTGACCACGCTGTCGCCGATGCGGTAGGCCGCGGTGGTGAGTTCGGGGCTCATGCCGATCATCATGAACATCGGGATGAAGATGGGCGCGAGCACGCCGAACTTCGAGAGCATGCCGCTCATCGCGAAGTCGCCCGCGACGACGAGCAGGACGAACAGCACGATGAGGAGCGGGACGGGGAGATCAGCCGACACGAGGAGCGAGCCGCCCGCGTATGCGAGCATGCGGTCGAGGCCCGTGTACTGGAAGTAGTTGACGAACTGCCCCATGAAGAACGCGATCGCGAGCACGGGCACGATTGTCCGGATGCCGTGGTAGATGCCGTCGATGAAGTCCTTCTGGCTGCGCAGCGCGCCGGTCACGAAGCCGAAGGCCATGGCGGGCAGCATGAACACGAGGAGGATCATCGGGACGATGACCTGCGACCAGCGCTCGCCCTCGCGCTCGCCGGGAGCGGGCGTGTTGTTCGCGAGCATCGGCAGCCCCTTGCCATGGAGCGGCCCGCCTTCGATGCGGACGGCTGCCGCGAACGCGCCGAGCACGACGACCGCCACCACGGCGGCCGCGATGAGCCCGCGCTTCTCGTCGGGCTTCAGCGCGAGTTCGGACAGCGACGGCGCATCGTCGTACCCCGCCCCTGGCGCGAGCCGCTTGAGCCGCGGTTCGACGATCCGGTCGGTCACGAACCAGCCCGCGAACATGATGAGCACGCTGCTCGCGGCCTTGAAGTAGAGATTGTGGGTCGGGTCGACCGGGTGGTACGAGGGGTCGATGATGTGGGCGGACGAGGTGGCCACGCCCGCGAGGAAGCCGTCGGCCGCCGTCGGGAAGATGCCGCCGCCGAAGCCGCCGGCAACGCCTGCGAACGCGGCCGCGAGGCCTGCGATCGGCGGACGGTTGACGGCGAGGTAGAGCGCCGCCGCGAGCGGCGGCAGGATGATGTAGCCCGCGTCCGACGCGACGGACGAGTTCGCGCCGATCAAGACGATCATCGGCGTGAGGAACCTGCGCGGCGTGATCATCGCGAGTCCGCGCATGAGCGCCGAGAACATGCCGAACTTCTCGGCGAGGCCGATCCCGAGCATCGAGACGAACACAAGCCCGAGCGCCGGGAGGCCCGTGAAGTTCCGCACCATCGACGAGAGCATCCAGTAGACGCCGTCGCTCGTGAGCAGGCTGCGCGGCTCGAGGTAGACGGGGTTGCCCTCCTTGTCGGTCTCGCCGACCAGCGTCACCTCGGGCTTGCCGCGCTCGTCGAGCTTCGGCACCATGACGGGCGCGCCCTTGTCGTCGACGACCGCGACGCCCGCGCCGTCGACCTTCTGGACGAACTCGGCCTTCGGCTTGATGGGCTGCACGCGCCAACCGGCCGCCGATCCGATCGCGGACGCGGCGATCACGACCGCCGCGAGGATCGCGAAGATCAGCGCGGGTTCGGGCAGCGCGTTTCCGATGCGCTCGAGCCGGTCGAGCAGGGTCGGGCGGGCGGAAAGATCCTTCTGGCTTTGGTCCTGCATTCGGTCGGCTCCGCGAAAGTGCGGGGCAAGGTACCGCCTCCCGACCCCCGCGGCCGCGCCGGGGCGCGATTCGCACCCGCACAAACAAGCCAGATGGCACGCGTCGCCCGACCCAAACCACCCGAGCAACCCGACCCGCCCGCGGGGAAAGCGGCGGGACAAGGCTCGCCACCCCTCGCGCCCCTGCCGATCTCACCCGCAGACGGTGCTCCATGGCGACGAACTCCGAAGGTCTGACCGCATTCCCCTACGCGCCGATGCCCGCCGCGCGCGAGCGACGCGCGCCGCTCGCCGCGAACGGCGCGGTGCGCATGTCGGAGGTGATCTCCGCGCTGTCGTACGCGCTCGACATCGTCGAGGGCCAGCCCGCCGGCCACGCGGTGCGCAGCTGCATCGTCGGCATGCATCTCGGCCACGCCATCGGCCTCGACGAGGAGCGCATGTCGTCGCTCTTCTACGCGCTGCTCCTCAAGGACCTAGGCTGCTCGAGCAACGCGTCGAAGATCTGCTACCTGTTCGGCAACGACGACCGGGATGTGAAGTCCGACTTCAAGACCGTCGAGTGGAACTCGCTCGCGGAGCGGTTCAAGTATGTCGTGCGCAACGCGGCGCCGAACGGCAGCGTGGTCGACCGGGTGAAGCACTTCGGGCGGGTCGCGATCACTGGCGCCGCGAGCACGCGCGAGATCGTAGAGATCCGCTGCGACCGCGGCGCGAGCATCGCGCGGGCGCTGCACCTCTCCGAGGACACCGCGGTCGCGATCCGGAATCTCGACGAGCACTGGGACGGATCCGGCCATCCCGACGGCATAGCCGGCGACGCGATCCCGATCCTCGCGCGCATCCTCAACCTCGCGCAGACGGTCGAGGTCTTCTTCGCGCGCGACGGCTTCGACGCGGCGCTCGACATGGCCGTCTCCCGATCCGGCAGCTGGTTCGACCCCGAACTCGTCGCCGCGCTGGTGTCGCTGCGCCACTGCGAGGCGCTGCGCGAGGCGATCGCGAGCGAGGCTCCGCGCAGCCTGCTCCATGCGCTCGAGCCGGAAGACCGCCGCATGGTGGCCGACGACGACACGCTCGACCGCATCGCGTCGGCGTTCGGCATGGTGGTCGATGCGAAGAGCCCGTGGACGGCCGCGCACTCGCAGGGCGTCTCCGAGGTCGCCGTCGGCATCGCCACCGAACTCGGGTTCGCGAAGCCGGAGATCGTCAAGATCCGCCGCGCAGGCCTCCTGCACGATCTCGGGAAGCTCGGCGTCTCGAACACCATCCTCGACAAGCCCGGCAAGCTCGATGATGCCGAGCTTGCGATCCTGCGGCGGCACCCGGAGTTCACCTACACGATGCTCAAGCATGTCGCCGCGTTCGATTCGATCGCCGAACTCGCCGCCTCGCATCACGAACGGCTCGACGGCAAGGGCTACCACCGCGGAATCGAAGGGGACCTTCTGTCTCCCGCCGCGCGCGCGCTCGTCGTCGCCGACATGTACGAGGCGCTCGCGGCCCACCGGCCCTACCGCCGGGATCTCGACGAGGGAGAGGTGATGACGATCCTCTCGAAGAATGTGCTCAACGGGGGTCTTTGCCCGGTCGCCTTCGCGGCGTTGAAGTCGTTCCTCGAGCGATCGAACTTCGTGCCGTACCGGATCGCCGCATGAGGCCGCTTGGAAACACCCCGTGGATTCACCCTGTGGATTCACCCTGTGGACTCACCCCGTGGATTGACCCCGTGGATTGACCCCGTGGATTCACCCTGTGGAATCACCCGATCAGGTGGCCGCGCGCGCAGAGGTGCGCGAGTTCCACGATCGGATAGCACACCCGATCAGGGGGTCATCTAGGATGGGACGCGACCGCTCCGTACTGAGAAAGCCGAGGCCACCGTGTCCATGAAGCCACTCGTCCTCCAGCTCTCGAGTCCGCCTGTGATCGCCGCCCTGCGCGACTTCAAGACGATGCAGCGTTGGGAAGTGCTCCGCCGCAACCGGAACCCGATGTCGGCGCGAGAGCTCGCGGCCGCCTGTTCCTCGACCTACGAGGAGGCCGTCGCATCGCTCGACCTTCTGATCGAGGGCGGCTTCGTCGTTCGCAGACGGGCGACGGCGAAGTGCAGGCACGCGACCTTCCGCGTCGCCGCCGATGTGGTCCTGGTGGCGTTCGACCCGACGAAGGTGGAGCAGCGCGAGTGGATCAACGCCCAGCGGCGAGAGATCAGGCGCTATAGCCGCGAGGCGGTCGACTCGTACTTCAACGGCGCCCGCCAGCCGGGGAGCAAGAAGTACTACACCGAGATATACCGCGCCCCGAGACTCAGCCAGTCCGATGTCGCGCGCGCGAGCAAGATCCTGCAGCAGGCGATGGACGCGATCCTCGAGATCGAGCGCGAGGCGGAGGCGCGTGCGCAGCGCAAGCAGGTCGCCGGCGACGCCGGCGAACCGGAAGAGTTCTCGCAGTACATCGTGGCGGCCCAGGCGGTCGCGGCGGGGATCGGCGTCCTTCCCCTGCCCAACATCACGCTGATGGAGGAGTCGCTCGTGGCCCCTCGATTCAGCACGCTGAGCGCGAGCCCGAAGATGCTGCTGACGGAACGAGAGCTGGTGGTCGCCGAGCGGCTCGTGTCGGGCGAATCGCGGCCCGAGGCGGCGAAGTCGCTTGGCGTCAGCACAAATACCATCGCCTCGACCACGAAGCGCATCTACGCCAAGCTCGGGGTCAAGAACCGCGCGGAATTCGTGTCCCGCATGTCGGCGCTCGTCTAGAACCGAGACGCTGGGACTCTCGCAAACCGCCTGAAACGCCCACTCCCTTCCAAGTCGCCTTCCATGGAACCCGTCGTCCTCAGTCTCGATTGCCCGAAGGTCAGGGCCGCCATGGCCGACATCACGCTGACCCAGCGATGGGAGGTCCTCCGCCGCTCGGCCGACCCGTTGACCACGCATGAACTCGCGGAGGCGTGCGGAGTCTCGGACGGCGTGGCGCAGCAGTCGCTCGATCTCCTCGTCGAGGCGAAGCTGGCGGCGCGGATGCGGGCGACCGCGCAGCGCCGGGAGATCACCTACCGCGCCATCTCTGATCGCGTGATCGTGCAGTGGGATGCATCGTCGGACGCACACCTCGGGTTCCTGCTCCAGAACCGCCAGGCCATGCGCGCCTACAGCCGCAGCGTCATCGACCGAAACGACACTGCGGAGACGCGCGGCATGCCCGGGCTTCCGAAGTTCCGCGGCCATCAGTCGTTCACGCTCACGCACGATGAGGCGCAGTCGATCTGGCAGGCGCTGCGCAACGCGTGGGAACTCATCACGCAGGTCGAGGCGCAGGCCCGCGAGCGCGCGGCCGCCGCCAAGCATGCGCGCGGCCCGCGCAAGCACGGGGCGGAAGCGACGGAGCAACCCGACGAGCGCGGATACCATGTCGCGCTCGAGTTCAGGCCGCTCAAGACGCCCGAACTCCCCATCTCCGACATCGGAACTTGGGAAAAGCAGGCGCTTGCGAAAGAGCTGGCGTACCTTTCGCGGTCGCCGGGAACGGTGCTCACCCAGCGCGAGCAGCAGATCGCGAAGCGTCTCGCCTCGGGCGAATCGCGGCCGGAGGTCGCGAAGGCGCTCGGGGTGAGCCCGAACACGATCGCGTCGGCGACAAAGCGCATCTACGCGAAGCTCGGCGTCCGCAGCCGGGCGGAGTTCACATCGCGCATGAAAGGCGCGTGAACCCAGTCGGCCCGGGAGAAGACCCGATAAAGGGTCAACTCGTCGTCTCGCCCAAAGGCCGCCGAAGGTCGCCGAAGCGCTCTTGGACCTGGTGACGCTCCAGAGCTGGGAGCTCCTGCTACGCGCGCAGGAACCCTACACCGTCGCGAGGCTGGCGAAGCTCCGTCCCCCGCCCGCGCGCCCCGAGCCGGCGGCACGGGCGATTCCGAGACCAAGTCCGTGTGGCACGACCACCTGGCCATGGAAATCCGGCCGCTCCTCCATCCCGTGGCGCCGATTCCTCAGTTCTCGCTCTGGAATGCCGATTATGTGCCTGAGCTCGTCCTTCACCGTGAGAAAGATCCCGCGTCCATCCTTTCGCCGAGAGAGCTTGAAGTCGCCAGGCGGCCGGCGACCGGCGAGTCCCGCCCTTTCATCGCGAAGTCGCTCGGGATCAGCACGAATACGGTCGCGACGACCTCGAAACGGATCTACGCGAAGCTCGGGGTGAACAACCGGGCGGCGATCGCGTCGCGCATGGCACAAGCCTGACCGCGCGACGGACCGCCGAAGCGACGGCCTTCCTCGGAATGCCTCCCGCTAGACTGAGGAGGCCACCGCGTGCCCATGCCCGAGGCTGAAACTGCATGAAGCCAACCGTCCTCAGTCTCGATTGTCCGGTGCTTTCGGCGGTGTTCATCGATCTGCCCCTGATGCAGCTGTGGGAACACCTGCGTCGCTCCCCCTCGCCACTCGCCGCCAACGAACTCGCCAAGGCCGCGGGGATCCCCCCGGCCGCCGCACAAAGGGAACTCGATCGCCTGGTCGAGGCGGGGCTCGCGGTGCGCGTGAAGGCCCACGCCGGGCGGCGGCAGATCAGCTACCGCGCGATCTCGGCGAATGTGGTCGTCCGCTGGGATAGGACGCGCCCGGAGCAGTTCGAGACGGTGCAGACCTTGCGCCGCCGGTTGCGCGAGCTCGCCAACGATGTCTTCGAACGAAACCGCGATGTCGGCTTCACGGGAACCCTCAAGCGGCCGATGCTCGAAGAGTTGCACGAGCTCTCGATCACTCGGGAAGAGGCGCGCGCCGCGCATGCCGCGCTGCGCGCCGCCGCAGCGGCGCTCGAGCAGATCGCCACGCAGGCGAAGGCGCGACGCGCCGGACCGCCGTCGGCGGATGCGCAGTCGGTGGATGCGCGGACGGTGGACGACGCCGAGGGAGAGCTTCCGTACCAGATCACGATCGACATGCGCCCGCTGGCCGAGCCGCCTCCGGTCATTCCGGAGATCGGGATCTGGGAGGCCGGCGGCATCGCGCACGAGCTCGAGTACCGCGAGAAGTCGCCCTCCGCGCTGCTCTCGCCGCGGGAGCTTCAGATCGCGCAGCGGCTCGCCAAGGGTGAATCGCGTCCTTCCGTGGCCAAGGCGCTCGGCCTGACGGTGAACACCCTGGGAACCATCTCGAAGCGCATCTACCGGAAGCTGGGCGTGCGGAACCGTGCGATGTTCACCGCACGCATGCGAGGATCCTGAACACCCGACGGGGCGCCGGTCGGCTGCTCCGTTCCTGAACGCTTGGAGCCATCATGTCGAGCAAGACCATCGTCCGGCTTTCCGAACCCGGGACCCTCGCGGCCCTCAAGGATCTCGAGCTGATGCAGCGTTGGGAGGCGCTGCGCCGCTCGGCAGCCGAGATGGGCGTCGCGCAGTTCGCGGCCGTATGCAAGGTCGCCCTTCCCGTCGCGCAGGAGTCCCTCGACCGGCTTCTCGAGGCGGGGCTTGTCGAGCGGCTGCGTGCCTCGCGAAGCCGCAAGCACATCGCGTACCGGTCCGTCGCGACCGAGGTCCTGTTCGCGTGGAATCCCGAGCTCCCCGAGCAACGGGCGGCCGTGCGGGACTTCCACCTCGCGATGCGCGCCACGAGCCGCCTGATCCTCGACCGGCACCTCGCGTCGGAGTCGTCGTCGAAGCCGCGCGCCTGCTTCTACGGCTACGCATCGGTGATGCTCACGCCGCAGGAAGTCGATACGGTCAGCCGCCTGCTGCGCGCGGCGTGCGAGGTCCTCGACGAGGCCGACATGCGCGCGGAAGCGCGCGCGCGCGGAGACTACGATGGCGAGATCGGCGCGGAAAGCGAGCTTCCGTACCACCTCGCGGTCGAGTGCCGGCCGCTCGTGCACCCGGAACCGCCGATCCCCCACTTCGAACTGTGGGACGAGCGCTCGGTCCCGCGCGAGGTCGACCGCGCCAGCCGCGCCGCAAGCCATGTGCTCACCTCGCGCGAACTCGAGATCGGCAGGCTGCTTGCCGCAGGCAAGTCGCGTCCGGACATCGCGAAGGCGCTCAAGCTGACCGCCAACACCGTCGCCACGGTCTGCAAGCGGATCCACAAGAAGCTCGGCGTCCACACGCGGGCGGAACTCACAGCCCGGCTGAGAGGCGTCTGAGCAGGCGCCGCGCGTGCGGCGCGTCGGAGCCTCCGAGCAGGCTCGCCGCGAGCATGACCGAGTTGATGTCCTCGTGCATGAGCCACGACGGCGCAGCCTCGGCCGACGGCGCAAGCCACGCGGCCTCGATGCGGCCGGCAAGGTCGAGGTGCTGCACGATGTCCTCGAGATGCGCGCGGAGGATCGCCCGATCGGCAGAACCTCCGAAGCGTGCGGAGTGCGACTCGACCGCCTCGCACATCGCAGGGACGGCGCGAAGCCCGATCGCGAGGCCGATCTCGCGAAACGCAAGGCGCGATTCCCGCGGCGCCTCGAGTTCGCGCGGATCGGACCAGTGGGCGAGGCTGCGGTCCGCGTCGCGGGCGAGCCGCACGATCAGCGGGTCGAACGGCATGCGGCCGGTGGCGACCAGGTCGGTGAACTCCGCCAGCGCCGAGAGGAGGCCGCCGATGCCGAGCGCGTCCTGCGTGCTCCATGCCCCGGCCTCCTCGCAGAGCAGCCGGTAGTCGCCGACGAGTTCGGCGAGTTCCCCGCCCTCGGCCCCGAAGTCGTGCCGCGTCGCCTGCACGCGCCACGCGGCGGCGAGCCCGTCCAGCGGGTCGTGGTGCCCCATCGATGTCACGAGCGGCCGCGAGAGGTCGATGCTCATCTTCCAGTACATGCGGCGCGGCCGGCCGGGAACAGGTGGCGAGAGGAAGGCGCGATGCGCCCGCTGCGCAAGTTCGAGCGCAAGCGCGTTCCACCGAGGCTCGAACGCAGCGCGCGAGAGCAGGTCGAGCGCAAGCATCCACTTCGCGAGGTAGTGGAAGTACTGTCCGTCGCGCTCCCACTCGAGCCGCTCCTGCAGCCGCTCGCCCTCGATGCGCTCGGGGAGCGGCTTCCCGATGCGGAGCCCGCCGGCCGTCGGGTGCAGCGCGCCATCGGTCTCGCCGAGCCCGCTGATCCAGCCGCGGCGGGCGTCGTCGAGGCGATGGCGGCCAAGCACCGCGTGCACCAGCTCCGCCAGCCGCTCGGCGTCGGCGAGATGCGCGGGCTTGCCCGTGCGCCGGTGCAGCGCGATGAGCGTGGTCACGGCGTAGGCGTCGGTCCACAGGTAGCGCCGCTGCACATCGCCCCGGCCATCCTCCGCCGCTCCGGTCCGCGTCAGATAGCCGCCGATCAGTCGCTCCGCGCACGCCGTTCGCGTTTCGGTCATTCGTGTTCCTCCCGTGCGCAGTGTGCTGGACGGACCCAGCGACCGATGCAGGGCGGTTTCCTCGAATCCGCGAACGCTCGACCCTCGGGGATCCGCCCTGCATCGCCGAACCAGCCTCGACTGACGGAATCCGCAGGACATGCTGAGAGAGCGTCTGCCCCGGCGCGGAAGCCTTGTGGAAGCGCACTGGCAGATGTTGCCAGTCGCCCGACACCAGAAGACCCCGCACCCCGGAGAAACGCCATGTCCCGCATCGAATCCCCCCGCTCCTGCCGCAACCTCCTGAGCCTCGCGGCCATCGGCGCCGCCGCCCTCTCTCTGTCGGTCGTCGGCTCCGCCCAGGCCGTCCTGACCAACCCCGGCTTCGAGACGCCCACCACGACTTCGGCCAGCAATGTGCTCAACAACTTCCCGGGGTTCGCCGGCATCTGGGGCCCTGAAATGGGCTCGATCACGACCGCCACGATGGGCGTGACGCCGTTCCAGGGTTCGCGCATGCTGCAGATGACCGACGACGGCCTGACCTACACGCAGACCTTCCAGGCGATCGATGTCACCAGTTTCGGCGGCTTGATC
>JBKCZS010000006.1:0-15768 GCA_046337925.1 bacterium
TCGGAGGACTGGAAGATGAAGCCGCGGCGGCGGCAGAGGGCGACGATGTCGTCCATCTTCTTCGGGGCGGCGGGGACGGCGGGGGAGTTGGCGGTGACGTCGGACATGGTGTTTGGGCCAGGTGGCTTCCGTTGGGGAACGCAGGATATCGACTCGGAGTCGGGCTCCGAACGCACGGATTCCCGCGGATTTCGCGTCACTGCGGCTTCAGGCCGAGCAGCGTGAAGAGTTCCATGCGCGCGGCGGGATTCGTGAGGAACGAACCGTGGAGCTTCGAGGTCGTGGTGACGGCGCCCGGCTGGCGGACGCCGCGGTAGCACATGCAGAAGTGGCGCGCCTGGATGACCACCGCCACGCCATGGGGGCGGAGCGTGGTGTTGATCGCGTTGGCGATCTGCGCGGTCAGCTTCTCCTGCACCTGGAGGCGCTTCGAGTAGATGTCGACCACGCGGGCAAGCTTGGACAAGCCCACCACGCGTCCGTTCGGGATGTAGGCGACATGCGCCTTCCCGACGAAGGGCACCATGTGGTGCTCGCAATGGCTGTGGACCTCGATGTCCTGGAGAAGCACGAGTTCGTCGTAGCCCTCGATCTCGGCGAAGGTCCGCTGCAGGGGCTCGATCGGGTCGGCCGAGTAGCCCCAGAAGTGCTCGTACATCGCCTTGACGACGCGGCTTGGCGTGTCGACCAGCCCCTCGCGCTCGGGGTCGTCCCCGATGAAACCGAGCAGCGCGCGGACGTGCGCCATCGCGGCCTTGGCTTCGGGCGAGTTCATGTCTGGTTCACGCATGGGGCAGAGATCGTAGCCGCTCAGCCGGGGAGCCGCACCCCCCGCAGGCCCGGCGGAAAGGCCGTATCGTGCTGGTTATGCGCAATCTGACCCAACTTCGCCGTGGCGGAGCCCTGACCAAGGTGCTCGTCGCCGTCGCAGTCCTTGTCGTCGTCGCCATCGTCGCCGGGGTACTCCTGATCGACGTGATCGCGCGTGGCGCGATCGCAGTGGCCGGCACGCACGCCTTGGGCACCAAGACGACGGTTCGGGAGGCGTCGATCGGCATCGTCTCCGGGAAGACCGCGATCCGCGGCCTCGAGGTCGACAATCCGCAGGGCTTCATGCAGACGGTGAAGTTCGTCTCGCTTGGCGAGGTGGCCGTCGACGCCGGGCTCTCGAACTTCACGGGCGAGAAGATCGTGATCGATCGCGTCGTCATCTCGAATCTCGTCGTCGACATCGAGAAGGGCGCCGATGGCACGCTGAATGTCAACAAGATCGTCGACAACCTGAAGAAGGTCGCGGGCGAGGGCAAGCCGGCGGATGGCGCGGCCGGCGAGAAACCCGCTCCGCCTGCGGGCGAGACGAAGGAGGCGGTCATCCGCGAACTGCGGCTCGAGAAGGTCCAGGTGAACCTCCGCAACCTCGTCGGCGGCAAGGATGGCGTCGTCGAGGTGAAGTTGCCCGACATCGTCCTGCGCGACCTGTCGTCGAAGGGCGGCGTCGATGTCCTCGCGAGCGAGGTCTCGGGCGTCGTGATCGGATCGGTCATGCAGGCCGTGGTCGCGGCGAACATCGAGGGCCTCGGCGCCGACGTGCTCGGCGGGCTTCAGGGCGCCGTCGATGGCATCGGCGAGGCGAGCGGTGGCCCGCTCACGGATGCGGTCGGCAAGGGCGTCGAAGGTGCGGCTGAGGCGCTGAAGGACGTCGGCAAGGGCCTCGGCGACCTTGGCGCAAAGCTTGGCGAGGGCGCCGGCAAGGCGATCGAGGGCGCTGGCGACGCCGTCAAGAAGGGCGTCGAGGGCGCGCTCGATGGGATCTTCGGAGGAAAGAAGTGACGGCCCCCGGTCATGAGGTGCCGAAGTGCTACGTGCCGGCGGGATCCGCGCATCGCGGGCTCTGGACCGGCCGCGACGACGGCGCCGACCCCGGCGCGCGCCGATGGCACCAGCTGGTGCAGTTCCTCGACCTCGGCAAGCAGCTCGAGCACTTCTTCGACCCGACCATCTGCGTGATCGGCTACGCGAGCGACCAAGGCGTCCGCGCGAACCAAGGGCGCGCCGGCGCAGCCGACGGCCCCGCGCGGCTGCGTGCGCGCATGGCGGGATTCCCCGAGGTCGATGGCGTATCGATCCTCGATGGCGGCGACATCGTGCCGGCCGCGACGGTGCTCGAGACCCAGCTCTCCCTTGCGTGGGCCGTCGAGCGCATCGTCCGCGCGGGCGCGATGCCGGTGATCCTGGGCGGCGGCCACGACATGGCTTTCGGCCACTTCCTCGGCGTTGCGCGTGCCCGTGAGCGGGCGCCGGCATGCGTGAACTTCGATGCGCACCTCGACCTTCGGCCGATTCCGGCGGATGGACCGAACTCGGGCACGCCGTTCACCCAGGTGCTCGACTGGTGCCGCTCGCGCGAACTGCCGTTCCGCTATGCGGCGCTCGGATGCCAGCGCTCCGGCAACACGGTGGCGCTCTTCCAGCATGCGCATGACGCTGGTGCGCTGATCGTCGACGCGGATGGCTTCGCCCTCGACACGATCGAGGAGGTCATGGAAGCGCTGAACGACGAAGTGGGCGACGAGGAACTCTGCCTTTCGATCGACCTCGACGTGTTCGCTGCTGGCTTTGCGCCCGGCGTGAGCGCGCCGACGGCGATGGGCATCGCGCCCGACGCCAGTTTCCGGCGGCTCTATCGCGGGATTCTCGAGAGCGAGCGCGTGATGGGCGTCGAGATCGCGGAACTGTGTCCGGTGTTCGATCACGACGACCGGACCGCCCGGCTGGGTGCCGTGCTTGTCTTCGAGATCGCGCTTGCGCTGGCAGCCGTCGCGGCGGGCGAGCAGGAAGAGGGCGAAGAGGGTGGCGAGCGCGCCAGCGACGGGCAAGTCGATGATGAAGGCGACGGGGAAGGCGACGGGGACGGCGACGGGGACGGCGGGCGGCGCTGAAGCGCGATTCTTCGCGGGGCCGCGCCGGACGAGCGCCGATCAGCCGAATCGTTCGGGGTCGAGCATCGACACGTCGAAGCAGGGCTTCTCGCCCGCCACGATCTCCGCCATGGCCTTGCCCGTGACGGGGCCAAGCGTCATTCCCATCATCGCGTGGCCGGTCGCCACGAAGAGCCCCGGCTTCGAGCGCACGCCGCCGATCGCCGGCATGCCATCCGACGTGCAGGGGCGGTATCCCGCCCACTCCGAGACCGGCTTCAGTCGATCGAGGCCCTCGAGGTACGCGGTGCTGCCGCGCATGAGCATGGCGAGTCGCTCGCGCCTCCCCGGTTCGCCGAGCGGGCCGATCTCGAGGGTGCCGGCGAGGCGCAGCTGCCGCTTCCCGTCGCGCACCATCGGCGTGATCGCGACGAACGTCTCGTGCAGCACCATGCCCGTCGAGGGGCTCGGCGGCGCATCGACATCCGGGTAGTCGTACTGCATGTGGTAGCCGCGCGCGCCCTGCATGGGGATCGTCACGCCAGCCAGCCGGCCAAGCGCGTCGCTCCACACGCCGGCGGAGAGGACGACCGCGTCGGCCGCGATCACCTCGCCCGACTCGAGCTGGACGCCGGTGACCTTGCCAGAGGGCATCTGACGGAACGCCTTCACCTCTGCGTCGAAGCGCAGCGTCACGCCATGCTTCGGCAGCGCGCGGATCAGGCCCGCGATCAGGTCGTTTGGCGCGCAGTGGGCGCTGTCCTTCATGTGGATCGCGCCCGCGACCTCGGGCTTGAACGACGGGTCGCGGCGGCGGAGTTCGTCGCCCTCGATCCGTTCCCAGCGGTAGCCGTACTTCTCGAGGCTCTTCGCCTCGGCCTCGGCGTGCGCCATGTTCTCAGGCTTCATCACCACATCGAACCAGCCGTCGCGCGCGTAGTCGCAGTGAATCGACTCCTCGGCGAGGATCCCCTCGAGCACCTCGAGCGTCTGCCAGCCCATCGTGCAGAGCACCTCCATGCAGCGGTCGAGGTGGCGCTGGTTGCAGTGAAGGTGGAAGTTCCACAGCCACGCGACGAGCTCGCGGTCGAGCCGCGGCTTGATGTAGAGCGGGGCGGTGCGCGAGAACATCCACTTGAGGCCGCGCATCGAGACGCCGGGGCGCGTGAGCGGGTAGTGCCCGATCGACAGGAGCCCGGCGTTGCCGCCGCTCGCGCCATCGGAGATCGCGCGCGGCGTCTCGCGGTCGAGCAGCGTGACATCGAACCCGCGCTTCGCCAGGTGCCACGCGGTCGACGCGCCCACGATGCCCGCGCCGACCACGACGACATGGCGGCGGGCGCCGTTGAGAAGGGAACCTGCGAATGGCTGCGAGACCGTCACGGTCGCGGAAGAATAACGAGGCGGGCGCGTGTGCGCCCGCCTCGTGGTTGATCGGCCTTGCTGCGACGGCCTTGCTGCGACCGCTCAGCCCTTCTTGAGGGCGGCCTCGTACTCGGCGAGGGTCGACTCCATCTCGGTCTTCATCGGACCGGCCTCGGACTTCGCGATCGCCTGCTTCTGGAGGTCGATCGCGCGGGCCACATCGCCCTTGGCGAAGTGGACGCGCGCGAGGGTGTCGAGCATCGAGCCGTCCTCGTTCTTGGTGAGTTCGCAGGCGCGCGTCGCGGCCTTCATGGCGATCTCGAGGTTCGGCTCGGCCACGCCGCCCTTCGGGTCGACGATGAGCCAGGCGAGCTGGTTCATCGACATCGCGTCGTCGGACTTGTTCTTGAGGATCTCCTCGGCGATCGGCCACGCATCGGCCGGGCGCTTGGCCGGGCCGGCGAAGATCTGCACCGCGTTCATGCGCATCGCGTCGCTCGGGGTCTTCTCAAGCGCAGCCTTGATCGCGTCGACCGCGGGCGCCCATTCGCCTGTCTGCTGCGCGGTGCGGACCGCCATCGACAGCGCGCGCTGCGCGAGGCGCGCCGTGCGCACATTCTCGAACTCCGCCGCGGCCTTTGCGATGTCGTACTC
Source organism: bacterium (assembly GCA_046337925.1). Taxonomy (GTDB): domain Bacteria; phylum Planctomycetota; class Phycisphaerae; order Phycisphaerales; family SM1A02; genus QWPT01. The sequence goes on from JBKCZS010000006.1 coordinate 4,938, forward strand.
GCCCTTCACGATCTGCTCGAGGGGCTTGTCCATGGTCATCGGGTGACCGATCCACGCCACGCGGCCGCTCGCATCGACGATGAACGAGCAGGGGATGCCGGACTGGCCGGCGGCCTCCATCCACGGACGGCTCATCTTCGTACGGTCGCCGACATAGACGACGCGGTAGTCCATCTTCTCGCCCTGCCCGGCGACGAACTCCTTCACCTTCGCAAGCTTCGCAGCCTCGTCGTTGCCCGACTCGCTCGACGCGACGCCGACGAAGCGGACATCGGGGTACTTCTTCTGGAGCTCGGTGAGATGCGGAATCGCCGTGATGCACGGGCCGCACCAGGTCGCCCAGAACTCGAGCACATGCACCTTGCCCGACTCAAGCGAGTCGAACTTCTCGCCCTTCACCCACTCGTCGACCTTGAACTCGGGCGCGGCGTCGCCGAGCTTCAGCGGCTTGGGGGCGTCGGGGCGCTTGGCCGCATCCTGGGCAGGCGCTGCGGCGGGCTTCACCGGCGTGGCGGGCACGCTCTTCGCGGCGTCTTGCGGGAAGGCGAGGAGAAGAACGGCGAGCGTGGTGGAGGCGATGGTGGTCATGGCTGGCAGGAGTTCCTTTCGGTCCTGCCATGCTAACCGAGGGGCCTCTCAGCGCAGCGCGGCATCGACCGTATTTCGAAGGAGCATCGCCACCGTCATGGGGCCGACGCCGCCCGGAACCGGGGAAATCCACCCTGCGACCTCGCGCGCCTCGTCGAAGGCGACATCGCCGACCGTGATCGACTTGCCGTCGGCGCCGGCGACTCGGTTGATGCCGACATCGATGACGACCGCGCCCGGCTTGACCATGTCGCCCTTGATGAGGCCCGGCACGCCCGCCGCGGCGACGAGCACATCGGCCGAGCGGGTGAGGTCGGCGATCCCGCGCGTGAACTTGTTGGTCGAGACGACGGTCGCCTCGGCGCGCATCAGGAGAACCGCGATCGGCTTGCCGACGATGTTCGACGCGCCGACGATGACGCAGCGCGAACCACGCAGCTCGACGCCCGTCGACTCGATCATCTCGACCGACGCGAGCGCCGTACAGGGCACGAGGCTGCGGCGGCCGTAGACGACATTGCCGATGTTCGCGGGATTCACGCCCTCGACATCCTTCTCAGGCGCGATGAGCGACTGGATGCGCTCGACATCGACGCCCGGCGGAAGCGGGAGGTGCAGCATGATCGCGCGCACATCGTCTTCGGTGTTGAGAAGCAGGATGCGCCCCGCGATGTCGTCGTAGACCGCGCCGTCGGGCAGGCGGTGGAGGCGGTAGTCGATGCCGACCGCCGCGCAGGTCTTGGCCTGGTTCTCCGCGTAGATCGACGCCGCACGGTCGCTGCCGACGAGCACCGCGTCGAGGCGCACGGGTCGTCCGGCCGCCTTGATGCGGGCGACCAGGTCCTCGCGGACGCGCGCGCTCAGTTCCTTGCCGTCGATGATCTTCGCGCTCATCGCCGTCCTCCCGCCGCGCGGGCGTCGAAGGCCGGCAGGGCGAGCTTGGCGAGCGCCTCCTCGTAGCGCGCGACGGTCGCGGCCACCACATCGGCCGGAAGCTCGGGGCCCGGCGCCTCCTTGTTCCACTTGCCTTGCGACACGAGGCCGAGGAGGTAGTTGCGCACGAACTGCTTGTCGTAGCTCTGCTGGTCGCGGCCGGCGGCGTAGTCGTCCGCGGGCCAGTAGCGCGAGGAATCGGGGGTCAGCACCTCGTCGACGAGAATGAGCTCGTCGGTCGGCTCGCCGTTCGGTCCGAGCGCGAAGCCGAACTCGAACTTGGTGTCGGCGAGGATCACCCCGCGCTCGAGCGCGTAGTCGGCCGCAGCCTCGTAGATCGCGATCGTGAGCTCGCGGAGCCGAGTCATGAGGTCGGTGCCGACAAGCTCGCACGCGTGTCGGAACGAGATGTTCTCGTCGTGGCCTTCTTCGGCCTTGGTGGCGGGGGTGAAGATCGGCTCTGGAAGCCGGGCGCACTGGGTGAGGCCGCTCGGCAGGGGAATGCCGCAGACCGTTCCCGACTTCTGGTACTCGACCCAGCCGCTCCCGGCGAGGTAGCCGCGCGCCACGCACTCGATCGGCACCACCTTCGCCGCGCGGCAGAGCATCGAGCGCCCCGCAAGCATGGCGCGGTCGGCGTCTGCCAGCCCCGCGACCGTCGAGAGGTCGGTGCCGAGGACATGGTCGCCCACGAGGCCGCGCGAGCGGAGGAACCCGAACCAGCCGAGGCTCATCGAGGTCAGGAGCCGTCCCTTGCCGGGGACCGGCGTCGGCATCACGACATCGAACGCGCTCAGGCGGTCGGTGGCGACGATGAGAAGCGGCGACGCTGGGTGCGCCGCGGTGCGGTAGACATCGCGCACCTTGCCCTGCCGCCGTCCCGGAAGCGGGAGGTCGGTGCGGAACACGGCGTCGCGCGAAGCGTTCGGAGAAACTGCGGAACTCGAGGAGGACATCCGCGGGCAGGGTACACTCCGCGCGGGCGGTCCGAAGCCGCCCGCAACCAAGCCGACGCCCGCACCGCAATGTCCGCGGCGAGCGCGCGTATTTTTGCCGATCCCGCCGTTTCCGCCGTTTCCGCCGTATCCGTACGAATCCCGGGGCGTCCGACGCGTTCCGCCCCAGACCGCGCTTCCCGCCCAGTCCGCGCTTCGCTCGCCGTGCATCAGTTCCGCATCCACGACCCTGCGGGTCCAGACCCGCTGCTCCCCCCGACGCCCGCCCGCGATGGCGGCGGTGGCGCCACGGACGGCCGGTGGAGCATCTCGTCGTGCTACCTGATCGGGACCGACGGGCGTCCCGCGCGCGGCGCGTGGAAGCAGGTCGGCGACACGATCTACGCGAAGCCCGCGAACGACACGCCGATCGGGCTCGCGCTCCTGGTCGACGCGGGCGCCGCGGGGCGGCTGGTGCTGCAGACCTGCTTCCTGCCGGCCCGCGAGAAGCCCTACGACCTCTTCATCGAGATCGCGCGGTCGATGATCAAGCAGTTCGTCGAGGAGTGCGAGACCTGGCAGATGTGGAACCCGGCGCTCGCGAAGGAGTCGATCGAGCTCTGGGAGTCGGCGCGCGCCACCTTCCGCGAGGCGCTGCGCTGCGACGACCCGCTCGAGGCCGAGCGCCTCGCGCGGCGCTCGATCGCCTACGGGCTCGACGCGGGCGAGGCGCTGGCACTCCGCCATGCGCGGCACCTGCTCGCGCGCCGCGCGCGGCGCAAGGGCGTCAGCTCGACCACGCTCGGCGTGTGCGTCGACCCCGCGACGCCACCGACGCCCGCCAGCATGGCCGCTGCGAAGCGGTTCGATGTCATCGCGCTGCGCACGCCGTGGGCGCTCATCGAGAAGAAGGAAGGCAAGCGCGACTTCAGCGCCGTCGACGCGTGGGCGTCGTGGTGCGCGAAGGAGAAGAAGCCGCTCGTCCTCGGGCCGGTCATCGACTTCGGCACCACCGACGGCGAGGCCAGCGGGCTGCCCGCGCATGCGCTCGCCGCGCGCGCGGACGCGAAGAGGTTCCGCGAGCTCGTCTGGAACCAGGCGCGCGCGGTGGGCGAGCGCTACGGCGCGACGACGCCGATCTTCATCGTGACGAGCGGCGCGAACTGCGCCGGCTGGCACGAGGAGGGGATCGAGCGCATGGTCGACCTCACCCGCACGGCGGTCGTCGCGGTGCGCGATGTCGCGCGCGGCGCGCGCGTGGTGGTCGAGCTCCAGTCGCCCGGCGCCGAGCACTGGCGCGGCACCAAGGGCACCGCGTGGCCAACCTCGTTCCTCCAGGGGCTCGTCGCGGCGAACCTCAGCCTCACCGCGGCGGGCGTGCGCTTCACGCAGGGCGGTGCGGCCGATCCGGCGCGCGACCTCATGACGACCGCGGGCCTCCTCGATGGATATGTCGGTCGCGAGCTTCCGATCTTCGTGACGGGTTTCGGCGTTCCGAGCGCGGGCGACGGCTTGCGCGAGACGCTCGCGCGCGGAGTGTGGCGCGGGCGCGCGTCGGACGACTCGGCGCCGGCATGGTCGCCCGACACGCAGGCGCGCTGGGGCAGTTCGTTCCTCACGGTGGCGCTCGCGCGCACCTTCATCGAAGGCGCGTGGTGGTCGCGGCTCCAGGATGTGCGCGGCGGCCCGAGCGACGGCGTGATCGACGCCGACGGCAATCCGAAGCCGGTCCTTGCGAAGCTGCTCGAGATCCGCCAGCGGCTCGAGGCCGACGCGCGCGCGAGGCGGGTGGCGCCATGAACGCGCGCGCCAGCGCGCCCGCGGTTCCGCCGTGGGGGATTCTCTGCTGGAGCGCCTTCGTGCTGGCGCTGGCCGCCGCGCTTGCGGTCACGCGCGCATCGGGCGCATCGCCGCGCACGGTGGCGCCGCCCGTCTGCCGCATCGATCTCTCGACCGCGCCCATCGAGGAACTCGCGCTGCTGCCCGAGGTCGGGCCGCAACTGGCGGCGCGCATCGCCGCCGACCGCGCGGTGCGCGGCGGCTTCGCATCGGTCGATGAACTCGCGCGCGTCACGGGCATCGGCGAGCGCAAGATCGCGGAGCTGCGCGAGTCGGCGCGGACGAGTACGCCATGACCGCCGAGCGCACGGCCGCCGTTGGACCGTCTGCGCCGCCCGCAGGCCCCGAAGTCGAGGCGCTGCTTTCCGGCGTGCTCGGGCCGTTCGTCGCGCGCGCCCTTGCGCGCGGCGGCGCCATCGCAGCCGAGGGTTCGGCGGGAAGCCTGCCGTCGTTCATCGCAGCCGCCGCGGCTCGGCAGACGACGCCGGTGGTGCTCGTCGTCGCGCATCTCGACGAGGCCGACGACGCGGTCGAGGAACTCCGCGCGCTCGGCGTCGGGGCGATGCTCTTTCCCGCGCTCGAGGTGCTTCCGGGCGAGACGAGCCCGAGCGCCGAACTCACCGTCGCGCGCCTCGCGGTCGTGCGCAGGCTCGCCGACCGCGCGCCGCCCGCCGCGATCGTCGCGCCGATCGCGGCGCTCATGCAGGCCGTGCCCGAGCCCGCGGCGCTCGGAAGCCTCGTGCGCGAGCTCAAGACAGGCGCGCGCGTCTCGTCGACCGAACTCGTCGCGTGGCTCGTCGAGGGCGGCTACACCCGCGTCGACGCGGTCGAGTCGCCGGGCGAGGTCGCGGTGCGCGGCGGCATCGTCGACATCTGTCCGCCGGGCGGCGGCGCGCCCGTGCGTCTCGACTTCTTCGGCGACGAGATCGAGCGCATCTTCGAGATCGACCTGTCGACGCAGGCGTCCGACCGCCGCGTCGACTCGACCGAGCTCGTCGCGGTCGCGCTCGACGCCGTGCTCGGCGACGCGAAGACGGGGAAGGGCGCGCTGCCCCTCGCCGAACTCCTGCCCGCAAGCGGCGCCGTCGTGTTCGCGGAGATGTCGGAGATCATCGAGCAGGCGCGCGCCTACTGGGACCGCGTGCGCGACGGCCGAGGCGTGTACGGCCCGCCTGCGACGATCTCGGCGCTTGCGAAGCGCGCGCGCGCCGCGATCGAGCTGCACGCGGTCGGGTCCGCAGGCCGCGCCGCCGAGACGCTCGGCGCGCGCGCGCTTCCGGTCTTCGACGAGGACGCCGTGAAGGCGGTCGCGCAGTTCGCCGAACTCGCGCTCGGCGGCGCGCGCGCGATCCTCGTCTGCGAGAGCGACGCCGAGCGCGCGCGCATCACCGAGCTCCTCGCGCGCACCATGCCCGCCGAGCGCGTGGCGCGGCCGGTCGCGCATGTCGCGCGCGGCTTCACGATCGAGTCGGGCGACGCGCGCTTCGTCGTGGCGCCGGCAGGGGAGATCCTGCACCGAGCGCCCGTGCGGCGCCGCGGACGCACGCTCGCGGGCGGCCGCGCCAAGGACGCGTTCCTCGCGTTCGAGCCCGGCGACTATGTCGTCCACCGCGACCACGGCATCGCGCGCTTCGTCGGACTGCAGATGCTCGCAGGCGACGGGCAGTCGGCGAGCGAAGGCGACCTGCGCGCTGGCCGCGTGCAGGAGTTCCTCACGCTCGAGTTCGACCAAGGGGCGAAGATCCATGTGCCCGCGTCGCGCATCGAGCTCGTCCAGCGCTATGTCGGCGCGGGCGCGGCGCGGCCGAAGCTCTCGACCCTCGGCGGCCGCCGCTGGAAGAAGGCGAAGGAGGACGCCGAGGACAGCGCCCGCGACTTCGCGGGCGAGATGCTGCGCGTCCAGGCCGCGCGCGCCGCGACGAAGGGCATCGCGTACCCGGCCGACAGCGACTGGCAGCGCGAGTTCGAGGCGCAGTTTCCGTACGAGGAAACCGACGATCAGGTCACCGCGATCGCCGCGACGAAACGCGACATGGAGCGCGCGCGGCCGATGGACCGGCTCGTCTGCGGCGATGTCGGCTTCGGCAAGACCGAGATCGCGATCCGTGCGGCGTTCAAGGCGGTCGACGCGGGGCGGCAGGTCGCGGTGCTCGTGCCGACGACCGTCCTCTGCGAGCAGCACGAGCGCAGTTTCCGCGAGCGTTTCCGCGCGTATCCCTTCCGGGTCGAGAGCGTCAGCCGCTTCAAGACCGACGCCGAGCAGAAGTCGACGCTCGACACCCTCGCGCGCGGCGAGGTCGATGTCATCATCGGCACGCACAGGCTGTTGTCGAAGGATGTCGTCTTCAAGGACCTCGGCCTCGTCGTCGTCGACGAGGAGCAGCGCTTCGGCGTCGAGCACAAGCAGCGGCTGCTCGAGTTCCGCGTCACGGCCGATGTCCTCACGCTCTCGGCGACGCCGATCCCGCGCACGCTGCACATGTCGATGCTCGGCCTGCGCGACATCAGCTCGCTCACGACCGCACCGGCCGACCGCCGCGCGATCGTCACCGAGGTGATTCCCTACAACGAGCGGCGCATCCAGCAGGCATTGCTCCGCGAGCTCGCGCGCGAGGGTCAGATCTTCTTCGTCCACAACCGGATCACCGACCTCTTCAGCGTCGCCGACGACATCCGGCGCCTGGCACCCGGCGCGCGCATCGCGGTCGGCCACGGCCAGATGCCGCCGAAGGAGCTCGAGGACGCCATGCTGCGCTTCATGCGCCGCGAGGCCGACATCCTGGTGTCGACCACGATCATCGAGTCGGGCATCGACATCCCGACCGCGAACACGATGATCATCAACAACGCGCACATGTTCGGCCTCGCCGAGCTCCACCAGCTGCGCGGCCGCGTCGGGCGCTGGAAGCACCGCGCGTACTGCTACCTCGTGCTGCCGAAGGACCGGCCCGTGCGCGACGAGGCGATGAAGCGCCTGCACGCGGTCGAGGAGTTCTCGATGCTCGGGGCGGGTTTCCGCATCGCGATGCGCGACCTCGAGCTCCGTGGCGCGGGCAACCTGCTCGGCGAGGAGCAGAGCGGCCACATCGCGGCGGTGGGGTATGAGATGTACTGCCACCTCCTCGAGCAGGCGGTGGGGGCGCTGCGCAACGAGGTCAAGGTCTCGCCGCTCGACACCATCGTCGACATCGGGCTCTCGGGCAGCGTGCCGAAGGGCTGGATCCCAAGCGATGCGCGCCGCATGGAGGCCTACCGCCGCATCGGGCAGGCCGACACGCTCGCGGCGCTGTCGAAGGTCGCCGCCGATCTCGAGAGCGCCTACGGCGAGCCACCCGCGGTCACCAAGGACCTGCTCGAACTCGCCGAACTCCGCCTGCGGGCCGCCACGCTCGGCATCCGCACGCTCGTGCGCAAGGACCAGGATGTGATCTTCCGCACCGCTCGGCCCCGCGACCTCGAGACGCTGTTCGCGGGTGTGCAGGGCGTGGTGAAGGTGGTGGGGTCGCCCGACGAGTCGGGGGTGACCGATGTCTACTTCCGGCCGCCGAAGGCGTTCCTCGAGGCGAAGTCGCTCGCAGCGGTTTTGCGGAAGCGGCTCGCGGTCTGACCGCGGCTCCGGGCGTGCGCGCAGACACGGAAAATTGCTGCGACACCTCGCAGGGCGAAGCCGATACATTCCACACCCCGCCGGGTCGTCCGGTGCGACGCCCGTTGGACGCGGGCGCCGAGTGAGCCCTTGAAGAACAGCACTCGAGTTACTTCCAAGGTTTGGAAGATTCCAAGGATGGATCCAATGCCCGCCATGACCGCAACGCGCCGCGAAGTTCTTCCGCAGACCCGCCGCTCCCACACCCACAAGTTTGCGATCAACGGGCACGAGGGCTACCTCACCGTGGGTCTCTTCGACGATGGCCGCCCGGGCGAGATCTTCATCAAGATGTCCAAGGAAGGCTCGACGCTTTCGGGCCTGATTCAGGGCTTCTGCCGCGCATTCAGCCTCTGCCTCCAGCACGGCCTTCCCGTGGGCGAGGCGTGCGAGCGCTTCCGCGGCATGCGCTTCGAGCCGATGGGCGGCACCTCGAACCCCGAGATCCCCGAGTGCTCGAGCATCCTCGACTATGTCGCCCGCTACCTGCAGGCGCAGTTCTGCGAGCACAAGTGAGCGCGTGAGCCGGCGCCGCGCAGGCGCTCGCGCGTCGCTGCACATGACATTGAAATGAACACCGCCCCGGCCTTTCGACCGGGGCGGTTTCGTGTTCAGATCGACGCAGGTCGCGGATCACTCCGCGGCAGCGGCCTTCTTCGGACGGCGGGAGGGCTTGCCCTCCTTCGCCTCTTCCGCAGCGTCCTCGGCCTCCGACGCCTCGACGGCGGCGGCAGCGGCCTCTTCGGCCTCCTTCTGGGCCTGGAGCATCTCGAGGGCGCGGTCGGCCGCGACTTCGATGGAGATGTCGGCGCGCAGCTCCTTCTCGAACTGGATCGTGCAGGTGTAGCTGCCGATGCGGCGGAAGGGGTTCGCCAGGCGCACGGCGCGCATGTCGACGGCGTAGCCGGCGGCGACGAGCGCATCCGCGATGTCGCGCTGGGTGATCGAGCCGTAGAGCACGCCCTGGTCGTTGCAGCTGCGGACGAGCTTGATCGAGACGCCACCGAGCTTGGTGATCGTCTCTTCGCGGAGCTTGCGCTGCGCGGCGAGCTCGGCGAGGGCCTTCGCGCGGGCTTCCTTCAGCGCCTCGACCTTGGCTTCGGTCGGGTGCTCGGCGAGCGCGTGCGGGAGGAGGTAGTTGCGGGCGTAGCCGGCGCGCACCTTGACGATGTCGCCGACGATGCCGAGGTTCTCGACATTGCGAAGAAGAAGCAGTTCAACGGGTCGTGCCATGAGTCGCTGTCCTGGGGCAATGGGCCCCGTGAGTTAGGACGCGGTCGACCAACGCGGTCGAGGCGCCCAACGAGTGGCGAGCCGCGCAGTATGGACGAAACCCGCCGCAAATGGAAGGGGCAGCGGGGGTTGGGTGCGCCGCGGGGGCGGTCCGGACGGGGGCGGGTCGCGGTGGGGTGGCGGTGGGAGGGCACGACCGAAAAAATCTGTCCGAAAAACTCCCGAAGGGGGTCGGATTGGCCGAATACCCGTATAGAATCCGAACATCGGCCGCGGCAACCCCGCTGCCGACCGAATCCAAACGCTCGCAGGACGCGGGTGAAAAGACGCAGGGCTCGCGCTTCAGGAGAGGCGCGCCGGCTTGTGCAGCGTACTGCGCAACCTGTCGGCTGCGCCAAACGCGCGATGGAATCGGATATCAAGCGTGACGGGAAGAGACAGATGATCGAACTCGGCCGCGCAGCGAAACCCGCTGCGATCAACCTCGGCCGCCAACTAGAAGAAGGAGAATTTCGATGGCCAGCTACAACAAGGTTCTTCTCATGGGCAACCTCACCCGCGATGTGCAGCTCAAGAGCACTTCGGGAGGTCAGTCGGTCGCCGAGATCGGTCTTGCGCTCAACCGCAAGTACAAGACCAAGGACGGCCAGGACCGCGAAGAGGTCACCTATGTCGACTGCGAGTGCTGGGGCCCTCGCGCCGAGGTGATCAACAAGTACTTCTCGAAGGGCAAGCCGATCTTCATCGAGGGTCGCCTCAAGCTCGACAGCTGGGAAGACAAGGACGGCCAGAAGCGCTCGAAGCTGCGCGTCGTCGTCGATGACTTCCAGTTCGTCGGCGGCGGCTGCGCGGGCGGTGGTGGCGGCGGAGGCGGCGGCGCCTACAGCCGCGAAGACTCCGGCGGCTACGCCCCGTCCCGTTCCTCGGGCGGCGGTAGCGGCGGCGGCGGCGGCGCCCGCGGCGGCCACTCCGGCATCCAGGAAGACGAGATTCCGTTCGTGATGTAAGCACGACGAACCGTCCTGATCGACAGCCAAACCGGGTTCCACCACTTCCAGTGGTGCGGAGTCCGCACGCCTCCGCATCCCCCGACCCCCTTGAGCGTGGCCGCCGTCACCCATGTCGTGACACAGGCCTGTCACCTATGTCGTGACACAGGCCTGTCACCCATGCCGTGACACCGGCCTGTCACCCATGTCGTGACACAGGCCTGTCACCCATGTCGTGACACAGGCCTGTCACCCATGTCGTGACACCGGCCTGTCACCCATGTCGTGACACCGGCCTGTCACCCATGTCGTGACACCGGCTGGCTGTCTCCCGGGGTCCCCAGTCCCGTTGCTGTCTCGGGCATTTTGAGAATTCCTCGCGCTCCGCGGAACCATTCGGTCGATCTTGGTGTACTACTGTACTAGTACACCATGCCGCTCCCGTTCCTCGTCAATCCGAATGCCCCGGTCCCGATCTTCCGCCAGATCGCGGACGGCTTCCGCGCCGCGATCGGACGCGGGGGCTACGCAGCTGGCGATCTTCTCCCGAGCGTCCGGGCGATCGCCGAGGACCTCGGCGTCAACCCGAACACCGTCCACAAGGCGATCGCCGAACTCGAGCGCGATGGCCTCGTCGCGGCGGAGCGGGGCAGGGGCATGGTCGTGCT
>JBKCZS010000007.1:0-6322 GCA_046337925.1 bacterium
CGCGCCACCATCGCCTTGCCGACGATCGGGACGTTGTTCTCCGCCTGGCACGCGACCACGCACGCGCTGCAGCCGGTGCAGGTCGAGAGGTCGATCGTCATCGCCCAGCGGTACTTCGCGCCCTCGAGGTTCGACTCCTCCCAGAGCGAGAGGCGGTGCGCGACATGGCCCACATGGCGGGCGAAGTCGGGGTGCGCCTGGTAGTTGGCGAGATGCGTCTCGCGCACGAGGACGGGCAGGCGCGCCTGCACGCCGTCGGTCGGGACATTGCTGATGAGCGCATCGGCGACGCCGTGATCCTGGGTGTGCGCGAACGCGTAGGTGCCGCCGGTCTTCGCGACCGTCGCCTTCACGCCGCCGAGCGAGGCGCTCGAGCGGAGCGGATACGCGTTGAAGCCGGCGTTCGCCGCGATGCGGCCGGCGACATCGCCGCGGCCGTAGCCGAGCGCGATCGTGGCACAGTCGTCCGCGTGGCCGGGCAGCGCCCAGACCGCGGCATCGACCGAGCCGCTTCCGACGCTGACCTTCACCATGTCGCCCTTCGCGAGGCCGAGCTTGCGCGCGGTCGCGGGCGACATGAGGAGCGCGTTGTCCCAGGTGATCTTCGTGGCGGGATCCGGCATCTCCTGCAGCCAGCCGAGGTTGGCGAAGTGGCCGCCGGCGACCTTGCCGTCGATCTGGAACACGACCTCGAACTCGCCGCCGACGCCCGCGGACGCCTTGCCGCAGAGATCCGCGAGCGCGCCCGCGTTCACCGAACGCGCGACCGCCTTCGACGCGGTCCCTTCGACCGCGCCGCGGTCGAGGTTGCCGCGCCACCACGCCTCGAAGGCCGTGCCGGAGAGGCCGCTGACCTTCATGTGCGCGCGGCGCACGATCTCGTAGCTCGAGGTGGCCTCGTCGCCGGTGAGCGTCGCGAGCAGTTCGAGCGCGTTGCGACCGCCCTGCGCCGAGTCCATGATCGGAAGGATGAGCGGCTGCTGCGGCACGATGGTGCCGTCGATCGCGCGGCCGTCGCTCCACGACTCGAGGCTGTGCACGCTCGGCACATGCCAGGTGCACGCGGAGGACTTGCTGGTCTCGTTCGCGTAGAACGAGAAGTGCACGACCTCCGACGCCTTCGTCATCTTCGCGGCGAAGTCGACATCGGCCGGCGCGTCGTAGGCGGGGTTGCCGCCGAGGATCACGAGCGTGTCGATCGCGCCGGCGGCGAGCGCCTCGCCGAGCTGGCGGATCTGCGCACCGTGGCCGCTTGCCGGGCCGTCGAAGTAGACGACGGTGTTGCCGACCGCGCCGAGCTTCTCGTTGATCGCGGCTGCGATCGCGTGGGTCGCGGCATCCTGCATCGGACCGGCGACCACGACCGCGTCGCGGCCGGCGGACTTCAGGTCGGCGACGAGCGCTGCGAAGACTTCCTTCGTCGTGTCGTTGAAGATGGCGCCGGCGCGCGCGTTGCCCGCGAGCGCATCGACACCGCCGACGCCGAGTTCCTTCGCGACGAGCGCGGCGAACACCGCGATGTCGCTGCGGCGCAGGGCGAAGCGCTCATCGGCGCTCATGCCCGTCACCGTCACCGACGGCTCGGCGACATACATGCGCGAGAGTTCCTGCTTGGAGGCATCGGCGGCCTCCACGCGGCGGTTCTTCGCCCACTCGGCCGAGTGGAAGACGCCCGTGGACGGGCAGCCGAGGAGGTCGGCGTCGAGCACGAGCGCGACCTTCGCCTTGCCGAGGAACGGCATCGCCACGGCGGATCCGCCGAGGACGGCCTTCGACGCGTTGACCGAGGCGTCGTTCGCGAGCGTGTTCCACGAGCCCCACCACGCCTTCGGGTAGAGCGCGAGGAAGCGCGACTTCATGTCGTCGAGCGTCGGTCCGGCGGTGCCGTCGGTGAGGACCGCGAGGCCCGCGCCGCCGTTCGCCTTGAACTTGGTGTTGAACTCGCCGGCCCATGCGGCGAACGCCGCCCAGTCGCTCGGCTGGCCCTTGCGGTGCACCGTACGGCTGCGGTCGGGGTCGTAGAGCTCGAGCACGCGCGACTGGATGACAGCGTTCGAGCCCTTGCTGTAGCCGAGCGTCGGGTTGCCTTCGAACTTGATCGGGCGGCCGTCGTAGCTCTTCGCGATGACGGGCCACGACACGCCGAGGACATCGACCGAGGTGGCGAAGCCGACGGGGATTCCCGGCGTGCGGCCAGCCTGCGCCTGCGAGAACGCGACGATCTTCGACTCGGGCCAGCGGCGGCACGCCGCGAGGCCTGCGAGCGCGAAGCCCGCGCCCATCAGCTTGATGAAGGTGCGGCGCTCGTCGCCGTTGGCGAGCTCCTGCGCGTTCGGGCCGAATTCGCGTGCCATCAGCTCGCGGAACTCAGGCGTCTTCTCGAGATCTTCCGCGCTCCGCCAGTACTCCGCGCGCGCGAACTTCATGCCCGCGTCGGTCGTCGTGGTGTCGCAGCCAGTGCGTGATTCGTGCATCGAGTGTCCCTTGCTTCAAGCCGCGCGCGACCTTGCGCGCCGCGGCGATGGCGTTCAGCGGTGGCAGGTGGAGCAGTCTTCGCTCGGAGCGATGTGGTACTTCTTCTTGAGATCGAGGCGCTCGGCCTCGCTGAGGTCCGTCGCCGAGTTGAACGACAGGTTCGTGATCTTGTCGAGCGGACGGAGGTTGATGTCCGGATTGCGGTGGCAGTCGAGGCACCAGCCCATCGAGAGCGGCGACTTCTGGTAGACGACTTCCATCTTGTCGATGCGTCCGTGGCAGTCCACGCAGCCGATGCCGCGATTGACATGGGCGCTGTGGTCGAAGTAGGCGAAGTCGGGCAGCTTGTGGATGCGGGTCCACTCGACCGGGAGGCCGGTCTCGTAGCTCTCCTTCACCTTCGCGAGCTTGGGGCTCTCGGGGCGGATCTGCGTATGGCAGTTCATGCAGGTCTGCGTCGGCGGCACGGAGGCGTGCGCGGCCTTCTCGACCGAGGTGTGGCAGTAGCGGCAGTCCATGCCCAGTTCGCCCGCGTGGAGCGCGTGGCTAAATGGAACCGGCTGCTCGGGTTGGTAGCCAACCTCGAGGGTCTTGGGACTGAAGCCATACGCGACGAAAAAGATCGCGTAGATGGGAACCGTCGCGCCAGCGAGGATGATGGTCGGAAGCAAGAGATTCGACCATCGCGGGAAGAGGAACCTGCTCATCTGCGGAGGAGCTCCAGAGGACCTGACGGAAGCACGCGGGAGACAAAACTGGACTTCGTGCCAAAATTCACGAAGTCGAATCAGCCATCGTAGACCGATATGGCAGAACCGTCAAACGGCTGAACGGTTGGAGGTCGGTTATCGGCAGAGCCTTCCGAGGCCCGTGAAGATCGGTGTCGGAAGGTCAATCCGGGCTGATCCTAAAGAAAGACTTTGCGTTTTTGAATGTTTGTTCTCGGACTTCGCTTGCGGGGCGCCCCCAGAGTTCTGCGAGCGCATCAGCGATGTGTACCACGAAGCGCGGCTCGTTGGGGCGGACCGTCCGATGCGGCTCGGGGGTGAGGAACGGGGCGTCGGTCTCGATCATGACGCGCTCGGGGGGCGCGAGGCGCGCCGCCTCTCGGGTTTCGCGGGCGTTTCGGAAGGTGACGACCCCCGTGAAGCTCACGAAGGCGCCGAAGTCGAGCAGCATGCGCATCTCGCGCGGGCCCGCCGTGAAGCAGTGGAAGACGAAGCGCTCTGCCGGCAGGCCCGAGGCCGCGAGGATGGGAATGAGGTCGTCGAAGGCCTCGCGGCAGTGGACCACCACGGGCTTGTCGAGCCGCGGATCTTCGAGGCGCCAGCGGGCGAGGTGGCCGAGCTGCGTCTCGAGGAGCGGCCGCTGGACCTCCTGCGGCGGGTCCTGATAGTGGCGGTCGAGGCCGAGTTCGCCCCAGGCGACGCACTTCGGGTCGAGGCCGGCGGCGCGCATCTCGGCCCAGTCCGCGGGGCGGTCGGAGTAGAGCGGGTGGACGCCTGCGCTCGCCCAAAGGTTCGTGTGCTCGCGGGCGAGCGCCACCGTGCGCGCGGCGTCGGCCGTGGTCGTCGAGATCGTGATCGCGCCGAGCACCCCCGCCGCGCGTGCGTCGGCGAGCACCGCGCCGACCCGGCCCGCGTAGTCGGGGAAGGTGAGGTGGCAGTGGGTGTCGATCATGCGCGGAGAGTACCGAGGGAGCCCCGACGCTGCGGATCGGGCCTAGGTCCTGCCGTACACTCGTCGGCCCATGTCCCCGAGCGACCAGCCAGAGCCGAGCAAGGGATCCGATCTCGGGATCATGAGCTTCGGCGAGCACCTCGAGGAGCTCAGGAAACGGCTCGGCTGGGCGCTCATCGTCCCCCTGCCGCTGGCGATCGCCTTCTTCTTCTTCGCCCCCTACCTGCGCGAGCTCCTCATCGCCCCGCTCTTCGCCGCCCTTCGCGCGAACGGGCAGACGATGCAGGTCCAGGCGCTCTCCCCCGCCGAAACCATCACGACCGACATGAAGCTCGCGGTGATCGCGGCGCTGTCGGTGTCGGCGCCGTGGCTCCTCTACCAGCTGTGGAAGTTCGTCTCGCCCGGGCTCTATGTGCACGAGCGGCGCTATGTCCACTTCCTGACGCCGCTCTCGTCGGTGATGACGATGTGCGGCATCGCGCTCTTCTACTGGGTGCTGCTCCCCTTCACCTTGCTCTTCCTCGTGTCGTTCGGCGCCGCGCGCGCGCGCACGGTGCCAATGACGCCCGCGGCGGTGGCGCCCGACGGCACGGCCGCGGAAGCGCCGGCGGAACCGCAGCCGTTCGCCTTCCCGGTGCTCGACGAGGACCCCGCCCAGCCGAAGCCGGGCCAGGCGTGGCTGAGCGCGACGGACCAGGTGCTGCGCATCGCGGTTCCGACGCAGCAATCCTCGCCCAACGCCGTGATCGAGCTTGCGACCGAGGCCTCCAAGCTGATCTCGGGCGAGACCGAGCCGGTGGAGCAGCGGCTCGCGATCCTCGAGGTTCCGCTCACCGTGCTCGGTGGCGTGTCGCAGGAGTATCGCCTGAGCGAGTACGTCAACTTCACCCTGATTCTCCTCGCGGGCTCCGTGATCGCGTTCCAGATGCCGATCGCGGTGCTCCTCCTCGGGTGGGTCGGCCTCGTGAGCCCGAAGTTCCTGCGCGAGAAGCGGCGCTGGGCCGTGTTCGGCATGGCGATCATCGCGGCGGTCGTGACGCCGCCCGATGTGACCTCGATGCTGCTTCTCCTCATCCCGCTGTGGCTGCTCTACGAGCTGGGCATCATCCTGCTCGTGTTCGTGCCCGCGCACCGCGTGTCGCAAGGACGCGTCTTCTCGCTGCGGCGCAAGCCGAGCGAGCCTGACGAGTCGGACGGCGGCTGGGGCGGGAGCTCGCGGTGATGCGCGGAAGTGACGGCACGGCGCGGGCGTTCGCGCGCATCCGGCGCAGGCGGCGGCGCGGCGGCGCAGGTGGCGGCGGCCGGGTGACCGCGATCGATGTGCGGATGATGGAGCGCGCGATCGAGCTCGCACGCACGGCGGGCGCGGCGGGCGAGGTGCCGATCGCGGCGATCGTCTATCGCGGCGACGAGATCCTCGGCGAGGCCGCGAACAACCGCGAGCGCTCGGCGGATCCGACGGGGCATGCGGAGATCGTCGCGATGCGCATCGCAGGCGAGCGCATCGGCCAGTGGCGGCTGGTCGACTGTTCGCTCGCGGTCACGCTCGAGCCGTGCGCGATGTGCGCGGGCGCGATCGTGAACGCGCGCGTGGCGCGGCTCGTGTACGGCGCGCGCGACCCGAAGGCGGGCGCGTGCGAGACGCTCTACGCGATCCCGACCGACCGCCGGCTCAACCATCGCGTCGAGATGCACGGCGGCGTGCTCGCGAAGCGGTGTGCGGATCTGCTGACGGAGTTCTTCCGCGCGCGGCGGAAGCGGCGTCCTTGAGCGGTCGCCGCTGCGGCGGCTCCCTTTGGATCTCACATTGCCGTCCTGGCGCGATCGAGGCGCATAGACGAGCGCGCAGCGCGAGCGCTGAACCGTCGGGGTCGACAGTCCAAATGGGTGGCACTACTTCTAGTAGTGCGGAGTCGGATAGTCCCGACCGACGCGCCTGCCGGTACGCGCGCGAAACCACCACTGGAAGTGGTGGCACCCATTTGGGCTGTCGAGTCGGGGATTTGGGGCGGGGGCTTCCCCCGCGACGAGCGCGCAGCGCGAGCGAAAACCGTCCGGGTCGTCAGCCCAAATGGGTGCCACTACTTCTAGTAGTGCGGAGTCGGATGGCCCCGACCGACGCGCCGGCCGATACGCGCGCGAAACCACCACTGGAAGTGGTGGCACC
>JBKCZS010000008.1:0-9105 GCA_046337925.1 bacterium
AGCGCGTGCTCGATCTTCTTCTTCCACTTGAAGCTCGCGCGGCCGGTGAGGTCGCGCATCTCGATGAAGTTGCGCAGCGCCATGTCGGCGATCGCGTTCGCGTTCGCGATGCGCGCGGTCTCGTAGTCCTTGAGCGCGTCCTCGACCGTCGGCGCCGCGGCGAGCGCATCGACGAGCGCCTCGCAGTCCTCGAAGCTCGCGTTCGCGCCCTGGCCGTAGAACGGCACGATCGCGTGCGCTGCGTCGCCGAGCAGCGTGACGCGGCCGCGCGTCCACGGGCTGCAGCGCACCGTCACCATCGAGCCGACGGGGTTCTTCTCGAAATCCTCGGCAAGCGAAGGCATGAGCGGCACGGCGTCCGGGTACACCGCGCGGAAGTGCGCGAGCGCGTCTGCGCCCGACTTCACGGCCGCGAAGCTCGAGCCCGCGCCGTCGTGGCGCCAGAAGAGCGTGCAGGTGAACGAGCCGTCGGGATTCGGCAGCGCGATCATCATGCTCTCGCCGCGCGGCCAGATGTGGAGCGCGTTCGGCTCCATGGCGAACGGCGCGTGCGGACCGCTTGCGACGGGCGGGATGTGGAGCTCCTTGTAGCCGTGGCCGAGGAAGTCCTGCGAGTAGTTGAAGCGCTCGGTCTTCTGCAAGGCGCCGCGCACGGCGGAGTACGCGCCGTCGGCGCCGACGACGAGGTCCGCGGTCGCGGTGCGCGATGCGCCCGTCGCGTCGTTCACGAAGGTGACTTCGCCCTTCGCGAAGTCGACCGATGCGCAGCGCTCGTCGAAGCGCACGGTGACATTCGCCTCGGCGGCGGCCGCGTCGAGCAGCGCGAGATTGAGCGCGCTGCGCGAGACGGAATTGATCGCACGCGTCGGGTCGGCGGAGTAGGGCTGGTAGCCCGCCGCGCCCGAGACCGGGTGGACCATGCGCCCGCCCATGCGGATCGCGTCCTTCATCACCGCGGCCTCGAGGCCCGCGCGTCGCAAGGCCTTGATGCCGCGGGCGCTGATCGCGAGGTTGATCGAGCGTCCCGCGGCGAAGCGCTTGGCGCGCGGGTCGCTGCGGCGCTCGACGAGTTCGACGGTCCACCCCGCGCGGGCGAGGTAGACCGCGAGGAGACTGCCGGCGAGGCCGGCACCGACGATGAGAACGCGACCGGGGGACACGCGGTCATGCTATTGGAGTCTGCGCGACCGTGGGCAGGTGGTCTTGGGCTTCGTTCGCGGCAGGCCAAACTCGCTAGTCTTTGCGCATGGCCACGCTCACCGCAGCCGACCTCTCCCACGACCGCGACTTCGCCCGCGCCCTCGACGCGCAGGACGAGCTGGCCGGCTTCCGCGCCCGCTTCGCGCTTCCGCTCAAGCGGCCCGACGACATCTACTTCGTCGGCAACTCCCTCGGCCCCATGCCGCTCGCCGCGCGCGCGCTCGTGAACGAGGAGCTCGACGACTGGTCGCGTCTCGGCGTCGCGGGGCATCTTGGTTCGCGCCGCCCTTGGTACAGCTACCACGAGCAGCTCCGCGGCGCGCTCGCGCGCTTGGTCGGCGCGCTCGAGCACGAGGTCGTCGCGATGAACTCGCTCACCGCGAACCTGCACTTCCTCATGACGACCTTCTATCGGCCCGAGTTGAATGGACGCGGGCGCCGCACGAAGCTCTTGATCGAGAAGGGCGCGTTCCCGAGCGATACCTACGCCGTCATGTCGCATGTGGCCGCGCGCGGGCTCGACGCGAACGCGGAGGTCGTCGAGATCGCGCCGCGCGCCGGCGAGTGGACGCTGCGCGAGGAGGACATCGAGCGGACGATCGCCGAACTCGGCGAGACGCTCGCGCTCGCGCTTCTTCCCGGCGTCCAGTACCGCACGGGCCAGGCGCTCGACATCGCGCGCCTCACGCGGGCCGTGCACGCGGTCGGCGCGCGCTGCGGCTGGGACCTCGCGCACGCCGCGGGAAACCTCGCGCTGTCGCTCCACGACTCGAACGCCGACTTCGCGGTGTGGTGTTCGTACAAGTACCTGAACTCGGGCCCGGGCGCGGTCGCGGGCGCGTTCATCCACGAGCGCCATGTGCGCGACACCACGCTGCCGCGCCACGCGGGCTGGTGGGGCAACGACCCGAAGACGCGCTTCCGCATGGAGGAGCGCTTCGTGCCGACGCAGCACGCCGACGCGTGGAGCCTGTCGAATCCGCCGATCCTCGCCGTCGCGCCGCTCATCGCGAGCCTCGCCGAGTTCGACGCCGCGGGCATGGCGCGCCTTCGTGCGAAGAGCACGCTCATGACCGCGCTTCTCGAGTTCCGCCTGCGCGGGATCGATGGCCTCACGATCGTCACGCCGCACGCATCGCACGCGCGCGGCGCGCAGCTGTCGCTCCTGATCGCGACCGACGCGCACGCGCGCTACGAGGCGTTCAAGGCCGCGGGCCTCGCCTGCGACTACCGCGAATCAGGCCGCGGCATCGCGGGCGAAGGCATCGTCCGCCTCGCGCCCGCGCCGCTCTTCAACACCTTCGACGAGGTTTGGCGCGCGGCGGAGATCGTGCGCGGCGTCACGACCCCGTCCAGTTGACGAGCAGCGCCGCGAGATCCGCGGCATCGATCGATCCGCTGCCGTTCAGGTCGCCGTTGCCCGCGCCGCTGCCGCCCCAGTTGACGAGCAGGATCGCGAGATCGGCGGCGTTGACGACGCCGTTGCCGTCGAGGTCGCCGATCAGGCTCTCGCAGGAATCGGGGACGCCGTTGCCGTTCGAGTCGGTCGCGCCGGCGTCGATCTCGCAGGCGTTCGAGACGCCGTCACCGTCGCAGTCGGCCAGTTGCGAGACCGAGGTGAAGACGAGCGAGTGGTGGGGGCCACCCGCGATCGTCCGGGCGCCGACGATGCCCGCAGGGACATCGCACTGACCGTCGTCGTCGCGGCCCCACGCCCGCACCGAGCCATCGGTGCCGATCGCGAGCGAATGCAGCATGCCTGCGCCGATCTCGCTGACGGCGCCGAGGTCCGACGGGACGCTGCACTGTCCGAAGCTGTTCATGCCCCAGGCGACCACCGTGCCGTCGCTTCGCAGCGCGAGCGTGTGGTAGCCGTTGGTCGCGATCTTCGTCACGCCTGCGAGGCCTGCGGGAACGGCCGTCTGGCCGTAGGTGTTGTCACCCCACGCGACGACCGTGCCGTTCGAACGCAACGCGACCGAATGGAGGTAGCCGGCCGCAATGTCCGCGATGCCCGTGAGTTCGGAAGGCACGCTCGACTGGCCGGCGGTGTTCTGGCCCCAGCACACGAGGACGCCATCGGGCCTGAGCGCCATCGAGTGCGCATTGCCCGCGGCGATGTCGGCGACCACGCCGAGCGTCGGCGGCACATCGCACTGGTAGTTCGAGTTGCGGCCCCACGCGGCGACCGTGCCGATCTGGCGGATCGCAAGCGTGTGGAACGAACCGACCGCGATGCGGACGACCGGTCCGATGCCCGCGGGCACCGAGATCTGTCCTTCGGTGTTGAGGCCCCAGCCGACGAGCGTGCCGTCCTGCTTGCGCGCGAACGAGTGCGCGTAGCCCGCGCCCATCTCGGCGACGCCCGTCAGGCCCGCGGGCACCGTCGACTGCCCCTTGTTGTTGCCGCCCGTCTCGCCGGGTTCGCCTGCGCCCCATGCGCGCACGACCGCGTCCTGCTGGCACGCATCCGGCACGCCGTTGCCGTCGCAGTCCGCCGCGCCTGTCGCGATCTCGCACGAGTTCAGCGCGCCGTCGGCGTCGCAGTCGAGCGCCGGATTCGCCGCGATCTGGACCTCGTCGTTCACGCCGTTGCCGTCGCAGTCGACATAGCCCTGCTGCGTGACCGAGTAGGCCTGGTCGCCGAACACGAGCACGCTCGCGCGCGACCCGCCCGGATTCGGCTGCACGGTGAACGCGAAGGATCCCGACCCGCTGCCGGGTCCTGGATTCGTGATGGTGATCCACGAGGGAACGGAGACCGGGGTCCAGTCGCAGAGCGGACCGATCGTCGTGACCGCGATGGTCGCGCTGCCGCCGCCGATGCCGAAGCTGCCGCCCGACGCGCTGATCGACAGCACGCACGCGGGATTCGGCGAGCACTCGACGCTCGGCGCGCACGAGGCGGTCGACATGTAGCTGACGATCTCGCCCGCGGAGAGCGGGTGGAACTGCAGCGCGATGTTGTTCATGCCGCCCGAGCACTGGTGGCAGTAGCTCATGATGGTGCCGTTCGCGGCGCCCGAGCAGTTGCCGTTGCCGCAGTTGTCGACCGGCGGCGAGCGGTCATGGGTGTGGATCGAGCCGGCGTTGTGCCCGAGCTCGTGGTTGAACACCATCACATCCCAGTTCTGCGGGCTGTTCATCACCATCGGCGTCGGGAAGGAGCCCGACAGGTTGCCGTTCACGCCGTAGGCGTACTCGGAGCAGACGGCATCGAGCCACGCGATGCCTCCGCCGAGCGAGCGGCCCGCCAGCATGTGCGCGACATCGCGGGCGATGTTGCCTTGGTTCGCCATCCAGTAGTTGCGGAACTCGGGCAGCGCGGTCGAGGAATTCGTGGTCGTCCACGGGTCCTGCGCCGCCCAGATGCGCGAGAAGGTCAGCCGGATCTGCACGCTTGCATCGCGGCGGTAGATCTCGTCGGCAGCGGCCACCAGCGTCTGCGCGTAGCCCGTCGCGGCGTTGACATTGCCGGAGAACTTCGTGAGGTACTCCTGGTCGGTGTCGATCGCGATCTCGATCGAACGGCACGACGGCATGAACGCCACGCCGCCGTCGGGCGCACCGCTCGGCGGGAGATCCGCGTCGTCTCCGGCACCGTCGGGCCGCTCGAGCGCGATGCAGTCGAAGTCGAACCAGTCGATCGCCGCGAAACCTTCGCCTTCGGTGCTGAAGACGGCGCTCGGCTGGCCGGCGCCGTACGGGCCGGAGCTGAGGATGTAGCTGCCTTGCCCGCAGAAGATGAAGCCGAACACCCCCGCGTCGGTCACGGAGAGGAACACGCGCGACGAGCTGTCGCCGACGACGGTGCCGCCGAAGAAGTGCGTCTCGGGCGGAGCGAGTCGTTCCGCGCGCGCCGCAGCGCCCTTGCGGACGCCGGGACGCATGACCTCGAGGCGCGCATCGGCCGTCAGCGGGTTCCTGCGCTCGACGAGGAGATCGAGGCTGGCGCCTTGCCCGATCGGGAATCCCTCGATCACGGCGAAGCGGTCGCCGGGGATGGCGCGGATCGCGTCGAGGTCGACCGAGAGCGCCTCGCCGCCGGCGAGGAACACGCGCTGGTCGAAGGCGCGCTCGAAGGGCGCGAAGAGCGGGTACATCTCCGGACCCGACTGCGCGCACGCGAGAGCGGTGCAGCAGCCTGCGAGAACCGATGCAAGCGCGTCGTGGCGAAGGCGTGCGAACGGGAAGGGGCGTCGGGTCGGTGATTCGCTTCGCATCTTCGTGGACGGTCGGTGGGGCACATGACGGGGCAGAGGGGTCGGGCCCGCCGTTGAGGAGAAACTACGCGACAAGCAGCGCATCTGCGGCATCGAAGTCCGCACTTTCCCGTGAAAGCCGAGGCTGCGCTGCGTATGCAGGGCGCGGCGCCGCGATGACGGGCGATCAGAGTCCCAAGAACTCCGCAGCCGTCCCGCCGAGCATGCGCGCGCGGTCGACCGCGGAGATGTCGTCCATCGCGCGGATGAGCGAGCCCGGCACATGCTCGCCGAGCGGGAAGGGGTAGTCGCTTCCGAGCGCGAGCCGCGCGGCGCCGACGGCATCGATGAGGAAGCGGAGCGCGTGCGGGTCGTGCACGAGCGTGTCGAAGTAGAAGCGCCGCATCTGCGCGCGCGGATCGGCGGTGCAGTCGACGGCGCAGAGGTCGGGCCGCTCGCGGAAGCCGTGCTCGATGCGGCCGATCGTGAACGCGAGGCTGCCGCCGCCGTGCGCGAGGCAGACCTTGAGATCGGGAAGGCGCGCAAGCACGCCGCCGAACATCAGCGAGCATGCCGCGCGCGCGGTCTCGGCCGGCATGCCGACGAGCCAGGGCAGCCAGTACTTCTGCATCGCGCCCTGGCCCATCATGTTCCACGGGTGGATGAAGACCGGCACGCCGCGCCGCGCGCAGTGCGCGAAGAACGGGAAGAGCTCGGGCGAATCGAGGTTGAGCTCGACGACGGCGTCGCCGCCCTTGCCGCGGCGATGCGCGTTGACATTCGAGCCGATCTCGACGCCGCGCATGCCGAGTTCGTCGACGGCGCGGTCGAGCTCGCGGCAGGCGAGGTCGGCGTCCTGGAGCGGCACCGTCGCGAGGCCCGCGAAGCGCGCGGGATGCGCGCGGACGACGCCCGCGATGTGGTCGTTGAGATGCTTCGCGAGCTCAAGCGCCGCGTGCGCGGGCTGGTGGTAGGAGAACATCACCGGAACGGTCGACAGCACCTGCATGTCGACGCCGTGCTCGTCGCACTCGCGCAGCCGCGTGGCGGCGTCCCAGCAGTTCGCCTCGATGTCGCGGAAGTGACGCCCGTCGATCGTGAGACGCGCGCAGTCGCAGCCCGACGCGCCCCGGCCGAGGTGCTCGATCGCAGGCCAGCCGCGCGTCCCCGCCTTCTCGGCGAGGTCGGGCCACGAAGGCGGCAGGATGTGCGTGTGCAGGTCGATCGTGCGCATCGTTCGAATCCGCGCAGATTATCCGCTTCCGCGGGGCGCCGTCGCGGGCGCAGCAGGCGATTCGGAGAGGTACACTGCGCGGCTCAGCCGTGTCGCACAACCGTGCCCAGCATCTCTCTCCGAAGGCCTATGCGGCCCTCGCCATCGGCGCGATGGGCGTGGTGTTCGGAGACATCGGAACGAGCCCGCTGTACGCGCTGAAGGAGTCGTTCGCACACCTGCGGCTGCACGGCGAGTCGGTCGACGACCTCTACATCCGCGGCATCCTGTCGATCGTCTTCTGGCTGCTCGTCATCGTCGTCAACATCAAGTACATCTTCGTCATCACCCGGGCCTCGAACCGCGGTGAAGGCGGCATCTTCGCGCTGCTCTCCCTCATCCCGCGCGGCCTCAGCGCCCAGTCGCGCCGCAGCCGGTTCTACCTGTCGATGCTCGCGATCCTCGGCGCGGGCCTGCTGTTCGGCGACGGCATCATCACACCGTCCATCTCCGTGCTTTCGGCGATGGAGGGCCTCGAGTATCAGAACGCGGCGCTCAAGCCGGCGGTCATCCCGCTGACGCTCGTCATCCTCGTCGGCCTCTTCTACTTCCAGCAGTTCGGCACGGCGAAGATCGCCAAGTTCTTCGGCCCGGTGATGTGCCTCTGGTTCAGCTCGCTCGGGGTGCTCGGCCTGATGGCGATCCTCGAGCGCCCGGAGGTGCTGCGGGCGCTGAACCCGATGTACGCGCTCTGGCTGATCCAGGCGCATCCGCTCGCGGTCTTCCTGCTGCTCGGGTCGCTCGTCCTCTGCGTCACCGGCGCCGAGGCGCTCTACGCCGACATGGGCCACTTCGGAATCAAGCCGATCCGCATCGGGTGGTACCTGCTCGTGGGCCCGGCGCTCGTCCTCAACTACTTCGGACAGGGCGCGCTGCTTCTCAACGCGCTCGATTCGACCAGCGGCAACATCCCCGAGGACTTCCACCCGTTCTGGAAACTCGTGCCGGACATGCTCGTGTATCCGATGGTCGCGCTGGCGGCGGCGGCGACCATCATCGCCAGCCAGGCGATGATCTCGGGAGTCTTCTCGCTGGCGCGGCAGGCGATCCGCCTGAGCATGCTGCCGCGCCTCGACACCATCCATACGAGCGGCGAGCAGGAAGGGCAGATCTACATCCCCTCGCTCAACGGAGTCCTGCTGGTCGGCTGCCTGTTCACGGTGCTGCTCTTCCCGTCGTCGTCGAAGCTCGCGGCCGCCTACGGCATCGCGGTGACCCTCGACATGATGATCACGACGATCATCTTCGCGGTGGTGGCAAGGCGATTCTGGCGCTGGCGTCGCCGCTGGATCGTCCTCCTCGTCGGCACCTTCCTCGTGATCGACGGCCTGCTTGCCGGCGCGAATCTCCTCAAGTTCTTCTCAGGCGGCTGGTTCGCGCTCGCCATCGCGGTGATGGCGTTCGTGGTGATGTCGACCTGGGTGCAGGGAACCTACATCGTCGGCCGCAAGCTCGCGGAGGAGACGCAGTCGATCCACGACTTCCTCGCCAAGCTCTGGACCGAAGCGATTCCGCGCGTGCCGGGCACGGCGGTGTTCCTCACCACGAACTACAACACGCCGCTCGCGCTCAAGCACTTTGTCGAGCATGCGCATGTCCTGCACCAGCAGGTCGTGCTCATGACGATCGTGTCGTCGAATCTTCCGGTCGTGCCCGCGGCGCGGCAAGTGCGCGTCGAGTGGCTGCCGGACGGCGTGTGGAAGATCACGGCGCTGTGCGGCTTCATGGAGAGCCCGAACATCCCGCGGCTCCTCGACCGCGCGCGGCAGTACGGCTTCAGCTTCGATCCCGAGCAGACGACCTACTTCGCGCGGCGCACCTCGGTGGTGCCGACGGGCGACGCCAAGATGGCCGGCTGGCGCAAGCGTCTCTACGCGATGCTCACGCGAAACTCGGCCGACGCGACCCGTTCGTTCAGCCTGCCGCCCGACCGCGTGGTCGACTTCGGCGCGCAGGTCGAGCTGTGAGCGGATGCTTGATGCAGACGAAGGCGGAGCGCAGCGAAGCCTGAGCGTTGGGTGCTGGAGGTCGTGGCGCGTGTCGTGTGGCACTACCTCCTGCGCAGCAGGGGGTAGTGGCGGCCGCGAACGCGGGGAGGGCTTTCAGACTGCAGTCGTGGAGCACCCGGCGCGTTCGATGCCGCCATCACCAGAGGTGATGCCACACGGCACGATTGGCGACCTTCTCGCCAACTTGCTTGCGCTTCGCTTCGCTCCGCGCTCGGGGGTGCAGGGGTGGCGCCGGCGCCAACGAAGGAGGAGCGCAGCGAAGCCTGAGCGGACGATGCGGGAGGTCGCAGCGCGTGTCGTGTGGCACTACCCCTGCGCAGCAGGGGTAGTGGCGGCCGCGAACGCGGGGTGTGCTCTCAGACTGCAGGCGTGGCGCACACGGCGCGTGCGCGGCCGCCATCACCGGAGGTGATGCCACACG
>JBKCZS010000009.1:0-16101 GCA_046337925.1 bacterium
CGAGTTGATGATCTTGCGGCCCTTGCGCGTGGACATGCGCTTGCGGAAGCCAGTGGCTCGGACCTTCTTGATGCGGCTGATCTTGTGCGGGTAATGCATGGCAGACCTCGGGGGCGGATCGTCAAGGCTAGCAGAAGCCGATGCCGGGCGCAACCCCACGCATGACCCGGTGGGAAAGCGCCCCGACCGAGGTTGGGAACTGGAAATTCGCGCAGGCGCCCTTCGCAGATGCCGATTGGAATGTACGGTGCACGAGCCCGATGCCAGTCCTCCAGCCGCCGCGATGGTCGCGGCGCCTGGAGCACGAGCCTCGGGCGCAAGGGGCGCCGGACGACCGTCCGGCGGGTTCTATGGACGAGGCTGTTCCGCTCGAGGTCATCGAGCAGCGCATTGATTATCGGTTTCAGGACCAGCGCCTGCTCGCGCAGGCCTTGGTGCACGCGTCGGTCGCGTCGGTTCGCACTGCGAGCAACGAACGGCTTGAGTTCCTCGGCGACGCGATCCTCGGCGCCGTGGTGTGCGACCACCTCTACCGGCGGTTCCCGAACGACCTCGAAGGCGAACTCACCAAGATCAAGTCGAACGCGGTGAGCCGCAAGGTCTGCGCCGAGATCGCGGTCGAGCTCGGCCTCGCCGACGCCGTGCAACTCGGAAAGGGGATGGGCGACCGCACGAATCTTCCGCAGTCGCTCCTCGCCGCGCTCTTCGAGTCGGTGATCGGCGCCGTCTATCTCGACGGCGGCATCGAGCCCGCGCGCGCCATCATCCTGCGTCTCCTCGACGCGCGCATCGGTGAATCCGCGCGCCTCGGACACCAGCAGAACTTCAAGAGCGTCCTGCAGCAGGCGCTGCAGCAGCGCGAACTCGGGACGCCCGTCTATGTCGTGCTCGAGGAGAAAGGCCCGGATCACGCGAAGTGCTTCGAGATCTGCGTGGAGATCGGCGCACGACGGTTCAAGGGCTGCTGGGGAATGAGCAAGAAGTCGGCGGAGCAGCAGGCCGCGCTCGAGGCGCTGGTCGAACTCGGAGTCGTCGAGCGCATCGAGGGCGGCGACATCCGCGTGCTGCCGATGTCAGGACCTACTTGAAGATCAGCCAGCCGATCAGCACCGCGTCGACGAGGATCGCGACGAGGATCGCCGCAGCCCAGATCCATGCGGTCGCAGCCCTTCGCGGGCGAGCCGACGGCTTGGGAATCACGCTCAGCGCGTCGGCGGCGTCTTCGATCGGCTCGCCGCGGCGGGCGCGGTCCTGCACGATCGCGACGATCAGGTTCGCATCGAAGGGCCGAATGCCAACCCGCTGTGCGAGCAGCATGACCTTGCGGCGGTTCTCGTAGGTGAGCACCGAGCCCTGCAGCGCGTCGCGGGTCGCGCAGGCGATCGCCCAGCGCGGATCGGTCGGATCCAGGGTGTTCTGGCGCGTCGACTCGCGGGCGCGGAGCATCTCCTCGACGACCGCGAGCTTTCTCGCGCGCAGCACGCCGGGACGACCGCGCAGAACCTCGTCCGCGGCTTGGCGGAGCTGGTCCTTTCGCGTCTTGAGATTGTTCTGATCCGGGCTCACGGCCAATGTCCAGAGGCATCTGCGAAACGGAGGATGCCCTCGCAATTGAGTCTACGCGACACAACCTGATTCGATCCCAAACTTGAATGTTTTGCGGAGAATGGGCAAGGACAACCGGCCCTTTCGGTCGGTTTATGCCGTTTGTCGCGCGTTTGCGGACGCGACGCGAGGCGCAACGCCCTGGAACTTCAAACTATCGGATCTTGCGGCCCGAAGTTCACTCGGCGCCGTGGCGGACGAGACGGCCTTCGACGAGGAAGAAGGTGTCTTCCGCGATGGCGGTCACGATGTCGGCGAGTCGCTCCACGCGCTGGCCGATCGAGATGAGCTCGATCGCGGCCGCGGTCTTGTCGACCTCGCTCTCGATCCACTCGCGCGCCCACGCGACGACCTCTCGGTTGAGGTTGTCGATGTAGTTGTCGGCGCGCCGGATCTCGAGGCAGAGCTTGCAGTCGCTGTTCGAGAACGCGACGAGGACATCGCGCAGCATCGCGAGCGCGCCCTCCGCCATCTGGACGAGCGCGGCGGGGTAGCGGTAGTTGCCCGACTCGACGAGCCTGATCACGCGCTTCGAGATGCCCTTGCACATGTCGGCGATGCGCTCGAGCTCGTTGGAGACGCGCATCGTCGTGAGGATGAGGCGCAGGTCGCTCGCGACCGGGCTTCCGAGCGCGAGGAGGCGGGTGCACTCGGTCTCGAGCGCGAGCTGCATCTCGTCGATCTCGGTGTCGCTCGAGCGGATCTTGCGGGCGAGCTCGACATCGCCGTCGCGGATCACCTCGATGACGCTCGAGACGCGCTGTTCGACGAGCGCGCCAAGCGCGAGCAGGTTGCGGCGGAGATCGATGACTCTGGACTGAAGGTTGACTGCCATGGCGTTCCCTCGCGCGGATTTCAGCCGAAGCGACCGGTCACATAGTCCTCGGTCTGCTTGTTCCTTGGCGTCGTGAAGATCTTCTCGGTGTCGCCCACTTCGACGAGGGCGCCTTCGTAGAAGAACGCAGTCTGGTCGCTCACGCGGGCGGCCTGCTGCATGTTATGGGTGACGATCACGATCGTATAGCGGTCGGCGAGCGTCTCGATCAGTTCCTCGATCGCGAGCGTCGACTTCGGATCGAGCGCGGAGCACGGCTCGTCCATCAGCAGGACCTCGGGGCCGACCGCGATGGCGCGCGCGATGCAGAGCCGCTGCTGCTGTCCGCCCGAGAGGCTGAGCGCCGACGCGTGCAGGCGGTCCTTCACTTCGTTCCAGATCGACGCCTGGCGCAGGCTCTGCTCGACCAGCTGGTCGAGTTCCGCGCGCGTGTACTTCTTGTGGAGCCGCGGTCCGAAGGCGACATTGTCGTAGATCGACTTCGGGAACGGATTGGGCTTCTGGAACACCATGCCGACATTGCGCCGGAGCTCGACCACATCGAGCGACTTCGCGAGGAGGTTCGTCCCGTGCAGCTCGAGCGTGCCCTCGGCGCGGGCCGAGGGAATCGTGTCGTTCATGCGGTTGATCCACCGCAGGAAGGTGCTCTTGCCGCAGCCCGACGGCCCGATGAACGCGGTGACGCGCTGGGCGGGGATGTCGAGATCGAGGTTCTTGAGCGCCTGGAACGAGCCGTACCAGCTTGAGAAGCCACGCACCGTGATCGCCGTCGTGGTGGGCGCGGACGACGCGGCGTGTCCGACGGCGGGCGTCGGAAGACCGCCGAGTCCGTGCGAGGCGGGCTTGGAGCCGGTCTGGGCTTGGGTTCCGGTCTCGGGGTTCATGGGTGCTGCCCGCTTTGGGTCGCTCGTCATCATAGGGTTCACAGGAGCGGCTTCTGGAGTTTCTGACGGATGAAGACCGCCACGCCGTTGAAGGCGAGCAGGACGATGAGCTGCACGATGATCGCGCTCGCGGCCAGATCGTGGAATCCGGCCTGCGGACGCTGCGCCCAGTTGAAGATCTGGAGCGGGAGCACCGAGAAGTCGCTCATGATGTTGTTGGGGGTCGCGAGCAGGAAGAGCGCGCTGCCGACGACGAGGAGCGGGGCGCTCTCGCCGATCGCGCGGCTCATCGCGAGGATCGAGCCCGTCATGATGCCCGGGATCGCGGCGGGGAGGGTCATGCCCCACACCGTCTGCCAGGTGGTGGCGCCGAGCGCGAGTGCGCCCGAGCGCAGCGACGGCGGAATCGCGCGCAGCGCTTCCTGCGTCGAGATGATGACGATCGGCAGGATCACGAGCATCAGCGTGAGGCCGCCCGCAAGCACGCTCGATCCGAAGGGGAGGCGCAGGTAGAACAGGCCCTCGGGGTCGCCGAGTTCCACGCCCGCGTCGGCACCCGTGCCGAACGCGCCGAACATGCGCGCGAAGGCGGTGAGGCCGAGGATGCCGTAGACGATCGACGGCACGCCCGCGAGGTTCAGGATGTTCGTCTGGACGATGCGCGTGAACCGCGTGCGGCGCGCGAACTCCTCGAGGTAGATCGCCGTGCCGACGCCGAGCGGTAGCGCGACGAGCCCGCAGATCACGCAGACCCACACGGAGCCCCAGAGCGGCACGATGATGCCCGCGTTCTCAGGCTTGCGCGAGGCCGTGCTCGTGAGGAAGTCCCAATCGAGCGTGCCGAGGCCTTGCCAGAGGATCGAGACGAGCAGGATCGCCAGCGCCAGCACCGCGAGGTTCGTCGCGATGAGGCAGAGCCACAGGAACGAACGGTTCTGGAGCAGGCGCGTTGAAGCCGATCGCGGGGTGGCCATCAGTCGTACTCCTCGCGGAACCGGCGCAGGATGTACTGGCCGAGCATGGTGAGGAGGAAGGTGATGCAGAAGAGCGTGGCGCCGACCGCGTAGCTCGACTGGTACTCGACGCTGCCGGCGGGCGCATCGCCACCGAAGATCTGCGCCATATAGCCGGTCATCGTCTGGACCTCGGCTGCGGGATTCGCAGTCAGCCGCGCGAGGCCGCCGGCCGCGAGGGCGACGATCATCGTCTCGCCGATCGCGCGCGAGATCGCAAGCAGGAACGCCGCCACGATTCCCGAGAGTGCGGCGGGCACGACCACCTTCGCCGACACATCGAAGCGGGTGCCACCGAGCGCGAACGCGCCGTCGCGCAGGCTGCGCGGAACGGCCCGCAGCGAGTCTTCCGAAAGCGAGCAGACGATCGGCAGGATCATGATGCCCATGGCGATGCCCGCGGAGAGCGCGTTGTAGCCGCCGAAACTGACGGGCGCCTCGGGCGAGCCGAGGCCCTCGATCATCGGATTAAGCTTCTGGAGGGCGGGCGTGATGAACATCAGCGCGAAGAAGCCGTAGACGACGGTCGGGATGCCGGCCAGGATCTCGAGCGCGGGCTTCAGGACCGCGCGGACCCGCGCGCTCGCGTACTCGCTGAGGTAGATGGCCGTGACGAGTCCGATCGGCAGGGCGATCGACGCGGCGATGAGGGTGACGAGCAGCGTGCCCGAGACGAGCGGCCAGATGCCGAAGTGCTTCTCTGAGCCGAGGAGCGGATTCCACTCCGCGCTGCCGAAGAACTCGGCGATGGACACATCCTCGAAACTGAAGAAGCCGATCGTCTCCTTCGCCAGCACCAACAGGATCGCCGTGGTGACGAAGATCGAGAAGGTCGCGGCGACGGCGAGCGACCCGACGATCACGCGCTCGCGGATCCTGCGGGCCGCGACCGACTTGGGCCGACCAAACTTGGTCAGGTCGGTCATCGTCGGGAGGTTGGACGGCGCAGTCGTCACGGGGGCGCAGGCTCCGGGGCGTCGGGCAGGGCAATCTACCCGCGATCTGCACCCGTCTGCTTGGCTTCGGTTTGGGCTTTGCGAGGACGGCGAGAAAGACATCGCGGCGGCTTTCGCCGCCGCGATGCGGGGGGCATTCAGGTCACTTGTAGAACTCGGCGAGCGAGCCGGTCACATGGTCGCCCTTCGGGTCGATGAACTGGGAGCCGATGCGGTTGGCCGTCCAGTTGGCGCCGACCTTCGCGTAGACCGCGTCGGGGAGCTTGACATAGCCGACCTCGCCGGCGAGGCGACCGACATTCTTGAGGTAGAAGTCGACGAACGCCTTCACCTCGGGCTTCGCGGCGCTGGCCTTGCTCACATAGATGAAGAGCGGACGGCTGAACGGCGCGTAGGAACCGTCCTCGATCGACTCTACCGTCGGCATGACGGCGCCCTTGCCGCCGTCGATGGCGACGGCGCGGACCTTGTCCTTGTTCTCGAAGTAGTAGGCGCAGCCGAAGAAGCCGATCGCGCCCTCGTCGCCGGTGACGCCGCGCACGAGCACATTGTCGTCCTCGGAAACGCTCATGTCGCTGCGGATCGCGCCGTCCTTGCCGACCACGACTTCCTTGAAGTAGTCGAAGGTTCCCGAGTCGGTGCCGGGCGAGTAGACCTTGATCTGGGTCGCCGGCCACGAGGGGTCGACATCCTTCCAGGTCTTGGCGCTGCCCGAGGCGCTGTAGATCTTCTTCACCTGCTCGACGGTCAGCGAAGTGCACCAGGTGTTCTTCGGGTTGACGACGATGGTGAGTCCGTCGAAGGCGATGGGCAGCTCGATGTAGTCGAGCTTGGCCTT
Organism: bacterium; assembly: GCA_046337925.1. Taxonomy (GTDB): domain Bacteria; phylum Planctomycetota; class Phycisphaerae; order Phycisphaerales; family SM1A02; genus QWPT01. Next base: position 6,132 of record JBKCZS010000009.1, read on the forward strand.
CGCGGCCATGTCGTTCTCGCTCTTCTTGATCGGGCGCGACGCGTCGGCGATATCGATCTCGCCCGCAACGAAGCGCTTGAAGCCGCCGCCGGTGCCGCTCACGCCGACGGTCACGCGGACCTTCGGGGCGGCCGCGTTGAACTCTTCGGCAACCGCTTCGGTGATCGGGTAGACCGTGGAGGAGCCGTCGATCTTGACGACGCCCTTGAGGCTCTTGAGGTTTGCATCCTGCGGAGCGGCTGCGAGAAGCACGCCCGCGGTTGCGAGAAGGCCGATGGAGGTGATGGTCGGGATCTTGAGCATGGGTTTCATCCTGTGTGCGATGTCTCGTGACGGAGAGCGCTCTTCATGCACCACGCGGTTCCCGCCGGGCGCGGCGAGATTCGGAGCAACCGAACGGCGGCCACGATTGAAGCCTGTCGGGCTCGATCGGGGCAGGGGAAGGCTCTCTGCCGTGAGTCAAGATTTGGTCAAGAACGCGTTTGAAGTGAGGGATTTCGGTTAGCCCGCGATTCGGCCCGCCGCCGCCCCTGCAGAGGGGCGAGGAAGGAGGAGCGAGAAGCAACTCCCGCTTCCGACTTGACTTGCGACCTCGACGCCGCCGCCATGCGTGGTGGCGATGTGCTTCACAATCGCGAGGCCAAGCCCCGTTCCGCCTTGTGCGCGCGCACGAGCCTTGTCGACCCGATAGAAGCGCTCAAAGATCCTCGGAAGGTGCTTCGACGGGATCCCCGGGCCTTGGTCGTGCACCGAGATGCGGACCTGTTCGCCCGTCTCGACGCACTCGATCCGGACCGCGGTTCCCTCTCCCGAGTAGCGGATCGCGTTCGAGACCAGGTTCGCAAGGGCCTGCTCGAGGAGCGAGCGGTTGGCGTCCACGACGGCCGAGTCGGGCACCGACACGGAGATCCTGATCGACCGCGCGGTGGCCGCCGTGCCGAGCGCGTCCACCACTTCGTTGACGATCTCGCGCACCGGGACCTGCGCGAACTCGAGCGTCTGCCGCGACTCGGGTTCCTCGAGGAACGCGAGGGTGAGGATGTCCTCGACGATTCCCGAGAGGCGCACGGTGTTCCGGTGGATGATCTCGAGGAACTTGCGCCGGCGCTCGGAGTCGTCGAGATCGACCTGCAGCAGCGTCTCGACATAGCCCTTGATGTTCGTGATCGGCGTGCGGAGCTCGTGCGAGACATTCGCGGCGAACTCGCTCCGCATCGACTCGAGGCGGCGCATGCGCGTGACATCGACGAGGCTCAGCACGAGGCCCGCGGGCTGGGATTCAGCCTGAAGCGGCTCGCAGGAGATCTGCAGCTCGAGCGGCGAGTCGAACTCGAGATGCAGCTCGTCGTGCAGCCGGCCGTCGGCTGCGAGCGCGCGCGCGACGGCGCGGTTGAGGGCGGGCTGGCGGACCACTTCCTGGAGCAGCCGGCCGCGCGCCGTGCGCTCGTCGAAGTTGAGGAGGCGTTCCGCCGCGGGATTCGAGCCGACGATGCGCTGCAGGTGGTCGAGCGCGATCACCGCGATGGGCGTCGCCCGCAGCACGCGCTCGATCTCGCGGAGCCGCTCCTCGACTCGGTCGCGCCGCTCCCGTTCGTGGCGGAGCCTGCGGAGCACATCGCCTGCGAGCGTCTCGAGGAGGGGGAATCCCTCTTCATCGCGCGAATCAGCGGGAGCTTCGGCGAGCGCGCGCGAGAGCTTGCGCATGCTCTGGCGTCGGATGAGCGCGGTCACCGCCCACGCGGAGAGGATGGCCGCTGCGACCATCCAGCCGGTCCACGCGCTTCCGTCGGCGGAACTCGGCGCTGCGGCGCCCGCTCCATCGGCAGGCGATGCCTGCAACGCAACGGTCTGCTCGGGAGATGGAGCGGATTCCTGCACGGGCGCAATGGTACGGCGGATCGAGCCGACTCACTCGTCCGACTCGTCGGTCGCGTCGGCGAAGCGGTATCCGACCCCGCGGACGGTCTCGATGCAGTCCGCCAGCGAGTCGAGCTTGCGGCGCAGCGCCGTCACATGGACATCGACGGTGCGGCTCGAGAGGACCGTGCTCTTGCCGTGCACGGCGGCGATGATCTGGTCGCGCGTGCGCACGAAGCCCGGGCGGCTCGCGAGGTAGTGGAGGATGCCGAACTCGGTGAGCGTGAGGTCGATCTTGCGGGAATCGACGAGGACCTCGTGGCGGTCGATGTCGATGATGAGCTTGCCGCCGAGCAGCACGAGGCGGTCCGCGCGGGTCGGCACTTCCTCGACCGGTCCGTGACGGCGCAGCACATTGCGGAGTCGCGCCATCAGGACGCGCGGGCTGAAGGGCTTGGTCACATAGTCTTCCGCGCCGAGCTCGATGCCGGCGACGATGTCGGCCTCCTCGCCCTTCGCGGTCACCATCACGATCGGGATCGAGCGCGTGTCCTCCGACTGCTTCAGGCGACGGCAGATCTCGAGGCCGTCGACATCGGGCAGCATCAGGTCGAGGACGATGAGATCGGGCTTCTCGCGGCGCATCACCTCGAGGGCGAGACGCCCGCTGTGGATGGTGCGGGCACGCATTCCTGCGCGCTCGGCGTGGAACTCGATGAGTTCGGCGATCTCGGGCTCGTCCTCAACGATCAGGATTTGAGCCTTGGCGGCGGCGGCCTTGACGGTCGTCATGGTCCGTAGGGTACGGCGCGACACGCGCGCGCTGTCAAGAAACCATGAAGACTCGATTCAGAGAGGCCCGTTTCCGCTTGAATCGGGCGAAAGCGCGGGGCTTATGCGCGCCGAGTCGAGCACGCGAGAGGTCGCGCCCGTCACCTGAGGAAGCGTGAAGCGAAGTCCGTCCTCGGCGAGCGCGCCGAGCACGGCCATGCCGGCAGCCTCGCGCATGACGACGGGAATCCCCGTGTGTTCGTCGCTCGACTCGACCCTCGACGACGCGTGTTCCGCGAGGCGTTCGCGCAGCACGCGGTGCCGCGCCGAACCGCCGGCGACCACGACCGTTCCGCCGATCTGGTGGCCGACGGCGAGCAGCCGCGCGGCAAGCGCGAGCGCAAGGCCTTCCACGACCGTCGCGCAGGCGTCGAACGGACCGAGATCGACCGTGAGTCCGACGAGGCTCGCGGCCTCGTCGCCCGTGCCGAGCGACCGCGGGCGACCTGCCTGCGCGGAGGGATCGCTCCGAAGCCGTGCCGCGATCTCGCGCGCGATGTCGAGATCCGGCGTTCCCTTGGCCGCCGCGCGTCCGTCCTCGTCGAAGGCCCGTCCGAGACGCGTGTGCGCCACGCGGTCGAGCACATGGTTGCAGGTGCAGAGGTCGAGCCCGCGGATGCCTTCCGGACCTGCGGCGCGCGCAGGGAGGAGCGTGGCGTTCGCGAAGCCGCCGAGGTTGAGGATCGTCTTGGGCTTCGCCGCGTCGGCGAAGAGGATGAAGTCCGCGAGCGGCGTGATGGGCGCGCCTTGACCGCCCGAGGCGATGTTCGCACCGCGGAGGTCGTAGCGCACCGCGCAGCCGAGCCGCGCCGCGACGGGCCAGGGATCGAGCAGCTGCCACGAGAGCGGGGGCGCGTGGAACACGGTCTGGCCGTGGAGCACCGCGAGATCGGGCTTCACCCCGGCCTGCTCGCAGACCGCGGCGATCGAGTTCGCATGCGCCTCGCCGAACGCGAGTGCGATGCGCGCGAACTCGCGCGCATGCATCGCCTCCTGGGCCGCGATGCGCCTGAGATCCGACGCGATGGTGCCGAGCGGGAACGACCGGCACAGGACGAGCGGCGCCTGCATCGCGAGACCATGTCCGTGCACCGAGACGAGCGCCACATCGATGTCGCCATCGATGCTCGTGCCCGTCATGGTGCCGACGACGAATCGAGGCTTGGAATCGGGCGATGGCGCCGCTGGGAGCATCGCTGCATGGTCCGCATTCGGCGGCCGGCGCGCAACCGGGATTCTCCGGATGCCGGCCGCCGGGTCGGCGTCGGAATCCGTGCGGCCTGCGCCTTGGCTGTAGACTGTCGCCGAGATGGTCAAGCGCATACTCGTCACCGGCGGCGCCGGATTCCTCGGTTCCCACCTCTGCGACCGCCTTGTCGGAATGGGTCACGATGTGATCTGCCTCGACAACCTGTTCACGAGCCAGAAGTCGAACATCGAGCACCTGCTCGACCACAAGAACTTCGAGTTCATCCGCCACGATGTGACCGAGCCGATCATGCTCGAGGTCGACGAGATCTTCAATCTCGCCTGCCCTGCGGCGCCCGGGCACTACCAGTACAACCCGATCAAGACCATGAAGACGAGCGTGCTCGGCGCGATGAACATGCTCGGCCTCGCTAAGCGCGTGGGCGCGAAGATCTTCCAGGCCTCGACGAGCGAGGTGTACGGCGATCCCGATGTCCATCCGCAGCCCGAGAGCTACCGCGGCAATGTGAATCCGATCGGGCCGCGCGCCTGCTACGACGAAGGCAAGCGCGCCGCGGAGACGCTGTTCTTCGACTACCGCCGCCAGAACAAGGTGAACATCCGCGTCGTGCGCATCTTCAACACCTATGGCCCGCGCATGCATCCGTACGACGGCCGCGTGGTGTCGAACTTCATCCGCCAGGCGCTCGCGGGCGAGGCGATCACGATCTATGGCGAGGGCACGCAGACGCGGTCGTTCTGCTATGTCGACGACTTGCTCGACGGATTCCTCGCTCTGATGAACGCGCCCGACGAGGTCACCGGACCCGTCAACATCGGGAACCCGACCGAGTTCACGATCCGCGAACTCGCGGAGATGACGGTCGAGCTGAGCGGAAGCAAGTCGCAGATCGTGAAGGCTCGGCCGCTGCCGGCCGACGACCCGCTGCAGCGCAAGCCCGACATCTCGCTTGCGCGCGCGAAGCTCGGCTGGGAGCCGAAGATCCCGCTGCGCGACGGACTTGCGCGCACGATCGCCTACTTCAAGTCGATCGACATGAGCCAGTTCAGGGCGCCGACGCCGAACTTTTAGCGGCGGCTGCTTGCGGCAGCCGCCTCTGGCGGTCAGGCCTCGGAGTGAATCCAAGGCCTGCCTGGTAGGGCGCTGCGTGGCGGCTGAGGCGAGGTCGCGATGCAAGTCCTCTCTTGGAATGGACTTGCGCTCGTGCGCTAGAAAGTCCAAAAATCTGTTCGGAAAAAAGTAGGGTTCGGGCCACGCGCCGTGCCGATGTGGTAGAACACGAACATACACCGAACAGAAGAGCGGATTCTGTTTGGGTACCAAACGCGAATGGTCCGCACACGACAACGCCAGAGCCAAGGTCAAGACAGCGGTTGAAACCTCTGTTTCAGCCATCGCGGAAACGACAAATCCCGCGCGGCACACAAGATCAAGGCTCCCAAGAGAACAGAGAAGGGGATACAGATGGTCGCCAATACGAACTCTAACGCCGGCTCCGCAAAGGGATCCAACACGATGGCAACTCCAACGAACAGCTCCGCCAGCCGCCCAGCCACGACGCCCGCCCGCAGCGCAGCCGCGATCGAAGACAAGCCGCGCGCGGCAACCGCAGCGCAGACGAAGGTCGACGCAGCGAAGGCCGAGCAGCAGAAGGGCAAGCTCGCCGCGATCGGCCGCGCGATGGAAGCGATCGAGAAGGCCTACGGCAAGGGCTCGATCATGAAGCTCGATGGCGACTCGCTCGCGCCGATTCCGTCGATCCCGACGGGTGCGCTGAGCCTCGACCTCGCGCTCGGTGGCCGAGGCCTCCCGCGTGGCCGCATCATCGAGATCTTTGGCCCTGAGTCGTCGGGTAAGACCACGCTCGCGCTCACGGTCGTCGCCAACGCGCAGAAGAACGGCGGCGTCGCCGCGGGCAGCGTCGCCGAGCACGCGCTCGACCCGTCGTGGGCCAAGCGCATCGGCGTCAACCTCGACGAGATGCTCGTCTCGCAGCCCGACACCGGCGAGCAGGCGCTCGAGATCTGCGAGATGCTCGTCCGCTCGAACGCGGTCGACATCATCGTCATCGACTCGGTGGCGGCTCTCATCCCGAAGGCCGAAATCGAGGGCGAAATGGGAGATTCGGTCGTCGGCCTCCAGGCGCGTCTCATGTCGCAGGCGATGCGCAAGCTGACCGGCGCCATCGCCAAGAGCGAGTGCATCGTCATCTTCATCAACCAGCTGCGCGAGAAGATCGGCGTCATGTTCGGATCGCCCGAGACGACGACCGGCGGCAAGGCGCTCAAGTTCTACGCCTCCGTCCGCATCGACATCCGCCGCATCGGCGCCATCAAGGACGGCGAGCGCAATGTCGGCAACCGCGTGCGCGCCAAGGTCGTCAAGAACAAGATCGCACCTCCGTTCCGCGAGGCCGAGTTCGACATCATGTTCAACGAGGGCATCTCGACGACGGGCGACCTCGTCGACCTTGCTGCGGAGGATGGCGTCGTCGAGAAGGCGGGCGCGTGGTTCAGCTACAAGGGCACGCGCATCGGCCAGGGCCGCGAGAACGCGAAGGCGTTCATCAAGGACAACCCCGCGATGTTCGCCGAGATCCGTCAGCGCGTGATCGAGAAGCGTCTGGCCGCCAACGAGGCTGCGAACAGCAAGGGCCGTGGGCCGGCCGCCGCCGCAGCCGCCGCTGCTGCAGGCGACGAAGACGACGACGAGTAATCACGGAACAGCGCCGAGGTGCGCGGCGTCGGCCGGATCGTGTCGGAGCGATCTTGGCGGATGTCTTGCGCGCCACAGGCGCACAGGCGAAGTCGCGTGCGCGTCGGCTCTCCAGGCCGATGCGTGCTCGGGACAGCGGTCCATTCGCGTAGCGCAGGCAGGGCGGCGAGGCTCCTCACGCCCTGCCTGCGTTTTTGGCTGGAATCACTGCGTGATGCGTTCGGAGCCCCGTTGGTTGATCGCGAGGCGCGATCGTCGTACACTTTGCGTCCCGTCGCGGTCGTGGCGGAACTGGCAGACGCGCTAGATTCAGGTTCTAGTGGGGTCAAACCCATGGAGGTTCAAGTCCTCTCGACCGCACTGAAGCCGCGGACCCGCAAGGGTCCGCGGTTGTTTTTCGGAGTCTTAGAGCACGCCAATCTCGGTGGCCGATTCACTCGGCTCTATTCCGCGGCTAGCATCGGTCTCCTATGGCAACCCGCGCCCTCACAACCGATGATCTTCTCTTCGTGAGTTTCGTGGACAAGGTGATTGCGGTCGATCGCGTCGATGGCAGCATCGTCTGGAAGTGGAAGGCCCCGAAATCCACGGGACTTGTCGTGATGCTTCCGAGCGGCGACCGGCTCTTCGTCAGCATCAACGGATACACCTGGGCGCTTGATCCGACCAATGGAGCGGAGCTCTGGTTCCAGCCCTTCAAGGGCGAGGGGGTCGGTATCGCGATGCTCGCGACCATGCGCGATGGAGTCTCTGGCACCGCCGCGATCGCCGGTGCCGCGGTCTCGTCATCGGACGGCGGGGACGGCGGCGGCGGCGGCGGCGACTGACCCGCGCCGAGCAGAGCGATCTCCGGTGCCGCGTTACCGCACAGACACCGAGGCACGGACGCCAAGTGCTCCGCGCCGGTGCGTTACACGATCACGAGCGGATGATGCGGATCGGCCCGGTCCAACACACCCCGACTCGTCCATCCGGTTGTGCCTGCTTCTCCTTCTCCTTCTCTCTCTCGCTCTCTCTCTCTCCCCGCGAGTCGCGTGCGGCCGCCCCTGATCTCCGTGCCTCCGTGTCTCCGTGAGAAAAATCCGTAGACAGGCGCCATTCACGCCAAGCACGCGCAGCAGGCGTCCGCCTTCGCCGCGGCCTCCGCGTGTCTAAGGAAAAGCTCGGTTCGCCACTCACCCGACCGCGGCGCTGGTCGATGCGCGCAGGCGCTCGATCGCGACGGTCACGCGGCGTGCGGACTCGTCGCACTCGGCCTCGGTCGTCTCGCGCGAGAGGCTGAATCGGATCGAGCCGTGCGCGACCTCGGGTGCGATGCCCATCGCGAGCAACACGGGCGACGGGTCGAGCGAGCCTGAACTGCATGCGGCGCCTGCCGACGCGAACACGCCGCGTTCGGAGAGAAGCAGGAGGATCGCCTCGGCCTCGAGCTTTGCGAAGCCGATGTTCGTGGTGTTCCAGAGGCGCGGCGCGTGCTGCGCGTGGATCACGCCGCCGGTCGCCCGCGCGACCGACTGCTCGAACCGATCGCGCAGGGCGGTTCCGCGCGCGACACCGTCGCCCGCAAGCCACGCGCGCGCGAGATCGGCCGCGACGCCGAAGCCGACGATCGCCGCCACATTCTCGGTTCCGCCGCGCCGCTCGCGTTCCTGCGGACCGCCGTAGGTCTGCGGCGTCACGCGCACATTGCGGCGGACATACAGCGCCCCGATGCCCTTCGGCCCGTGCAGCTTGTGCGCTGCGAAACTCGCGAGGTCGACCTGCAGCGCCGCGAAGTCGGTCGGCATCTTGCCGACCCACTGCGTCGCATCGGTGTGGAATCGCACGCCGTGTTCGCGGCAGAGCGCTCCTACGCGCGCGATGTCGGTGATGGCGCCCGTCTCGTTGTTCGCCCACATCAGGCTCACGAGCGCGATCTCGCTTGCGCGCGCCTTGAGAAGCGCCTCGAGGGCGTCGAGGTCGGGCGTCCCGGGCGCTGAGCGCGCCCCCTCGAGCCACACGGCCTCGACCCCGCGCTTCTCGCATTGCTGCGCGAGTTCGCGCACGGCGCTGTGCTCGAAATTCGTGGTCACGAGCACGCGGCGTGCGCTGTCGGTCGCCGCGAAGTGCTCGAGCGATCCTCGGATCGCGAGGCTTGCGCCTTCGGTGCCGCCCGAGGTGAACACCACCTCTCGCTCCTGGCAACCGACCAGCCGCGCAACGCTCTCGCGCGCAAGTTCGAGTTCGCGCTTCGCCTCGCCACCGGCACGATGCACGCTCGACGGATTCGCCCACGCCTCGCGCATCGAACGCGCGACCGCGTCGACGACGGCATCTGCCGGCCGCGTGGTTGCGTTCGAATCGAGGTAGATGCGCTCCATGAGGTGCTCGGCCGGTCAGGGCTGCGCCGGGCTTTCCGAGTTCTTCCGCTGCCGCGCATCGAGCAGCGCGCGCTGGCGGGCCGCCACGCACTGCATCTCGCGCTTCTGGCGCTCGCGCTCGGAGGGCGTCAGCGACTTGTCGTTCTCCTGCAACTGACGAAGCCGCTCGTACTGCGCGGCGTGGTACTCGTTGAGCCGTGCGTGCTGGTAGGTGTAGGCCTCGTACGGAGTCAGCGGCGCCGCGGGCGTGGCGGGAACCGTGGGCAGGTTCGGCTGCACGGGCTGCGTGCGCTCGGCCGGCTGCGCAGGCTGCGCGCGCTCGACGGGCTCGGCTCGTTCGACGCGCTGCGCGCGCTGAACCGGCATGGCGCGCTGCACGCGCTGTGCCGGGGGATTGACGAGGAAGTCGCCACCCGCCGGCGGCGCATTGCCGGTGATGGTCGGTGCGTAGACGGGGATGTTCCCGCCCTGGATCCGACCGCTTCCCATCTGTCCGCGGCTGTTCACGAACTCGATGGGCGAACCTTGGATCGCGCCGCCGCGCATCTTGACCGCTGCCAGGAACGCGTCCTTCGCCTCGGCGGCGCCGAGGCACTTGGTGCGATCGAGCAGTCCTGCGTTGTAAGGCTCAGGCATGCGGTGCAAGCCTGGCCCGTCCGGCTCATGCGCCCAGTTGCCCCAGGTGCCGTGCGCATCGCGCGACATGAGTTCCTGCTCGGCGACGGCGAAGTTGCTCGTCGTCATCAGCCGATTCATCGGAACGAAGATCCACGCCATCGGAGGCTGCGGACAGGCGACGGCCTGCACATCGGCTCCGGTCGCCATGACCGGCGCCCAGCCGATCACGCCGTCGGTCGCGCGCCAGGTGACGGGCGCCGCGGACCACTCGTTGCCCGGAATCCACAGCCAGCCCTTCGACTCGTCGAAGGTCCACGAGCCGTAGTGCTCGGTCGCCCAGCCGAAGGGATAGCCGCTGCGCCAGTAGGGCGATCCATCC
>JBKCZS010000010.1:0-2659 GCA_046337925.1 bacterium
GGTCATGTGATCCCTGGCAACATGAAGGACAACTTCTGGGAGATGGGCGACACGGGCCCGTGCGGTCCGTGCACCGAGATCCACTACGACCGGATCGGCGGCGGCCGCAACGCGGCGTCGAAGGTGAACTCGGGAGACCCCGATGTCCTCGAGATCTGGAACCACGTCTTCATCCAGTTCAACCGCGAGCCCGACAAGAGCCTGAAGCCGCTGCCCGCGAAGCATGTCGACACCGGCATGGGCTTCGAGCGCCTCGTCAGCGTCATCCAGGACAAGCGCTCGAACTACGACACGGACATCTGGGCGCCCGTCTTCGAGGCGATCCGCGCACGCACGGGCGCGCGCGCGTACACCGGCAAGCTCGACGACCACACCGACATCGCCTACCGCGTGATCGCCGATCACATCCGCTGCCTGACGATGGCGCTGACCGACGGCGCCACGCCCTCGAACGAAGGCCGCGGCTACGTGCTGCGCCGCATCCTGCGCCGCGCGGTGCGTCACGGCCACCAGACCCTTGGCGTGCGCGGACCGTTCCTCAAGGACCTCGTGCCCGCGGTGGTCGCGAGCCTCGGCGGCGCGTTCCCCGAACTCGCTCCGGCCGCGAAGCGCGTGGCCCAGCTGATCGAGGACGAGGAGATCCAGTTCGGCAAGACCCTCGAGCGCGGCCTCGCGCTCTTCGCCGACGCAGCCGCGCGCGTGAAGAAGGCGGGTGGCAAGACCATCTCCGCCGACGACGCCTTCCGCCTGCACGACACCTGGGGCTTCCCCATCGACCTCACGCAGGTGATGGCCGAGGAAGCGGGCCTCGCGGTCGATGTCGCCGGCTACGAGACGCTCATGGAAGCCGCGCGCGAGAAGAGCCGCTCGGCCGGCGGCGCGGAGACGGGCATGCACTTCCCGCCCGACGCCATCGCAAAGCTCGAGGAACTCACCGTCCGACCGACCGACGACCACGGCAGGTTCGCCGGCAAGCCCACGAGCGCCACGCTGATGGCGATCTGGAACGGCCACGACTTCGACGAGCACGCCGAGGCGGACTCGACAGGTCTCCTCGCGTTCGTGTTCGACAGGACGCCGATGTACGCCGAGATGGGCGGACAGGTCGCCGACCACGGCAGCTTCCGCGTCGACCGCGCGCACAGCCACGGCAGCGACCTCGAGCGCTCGTCGGGCGGCAACAGCGTGTTCGTCGTCGAGAATGTCCAGCGCGCGGGCCAGTATGTGCTCCACATCGGCCGCGTGAAGCAGGGCCGCATGTCGTGCGGCGAGTCGGGCCAGCTCATGCTCGAACGCGATCGGCGCGAGTCGATCCGCGCGAACCACAGCGCCACGCACGCGCTCAACCTCGCGCTGCGCGCGGTCGCCGGCGAAGAGGTCGAGCAGAAGGGCTCGCTCGTCGACGACGAGAAGCTGCGCTTCGACTACGCCGCGAAGGGCGCGCTCACGATCGACCAGATCAGGGAGGTCGAGCGCCGCGTGAACGACGCGATCCGCGCGAACCTCGCGATCGACGCAAGGGAAGTCCCGCTCGAGAAGGCCCGCACGATCAGCGGCGTGCGCGCCGTGTTCGGCGAGCGCTACCCCGACCCCGTGCGCGTCGTGTCGATCGGCGCGCCGGTCGCCGAGCTCGTCGCGAAGCCCGACAACCCGAAGTGGCGCGAGCTCTCGATCGAGTTCTGCGGCGGCACGCACCTCGGCTCGATGGGCGAGGCGAAGCAGTTCGTGCTCGTGAGCGAAGGCGGCCTCGCCGCAGGCGTTCGCCGCGTGTTCGCGCTGACGGGCCCGCGCGCGATGGCCGCGCAGATGGCGGCCGATGGACTCGCCGATCAGATCAAGAATGCGGCGAAGCTCGACGGCGAGTCGCTCGCGAAGGAGATCGCGGACATCGCGAAGCTCATGGAGTCGCTCGAGATCGGCGCCGTCGCGAAGGTCGAGCTCGACCGCGCGATGGAGCCGCTCCGCGAGCGCGCGAAGGCCGCGCGCAAGCAGGCCGAGGGCGCCGCGCGCGACGCGGCCGTCGCGCAGGCGCGCGAGATCGCCGATGCGCACGCGAAAAAGGATGCGTCGAAGCCGCTCATCGCGATGATCAACGGCGCCGACGCGCCCGCGCTCCTCGCCGCGATCGACTGCGCCCGCGGCAAGCTCGGCGAGACGCCGATCCTCTTCCTCTCGCCCGACTTCGACGGCGGCAAGGTCGCGATCGCAGCGACGAGCCCCAAGAAGTCGATCGACAAGGGCCTCAAGGCCGGCGACTGGGTGAAGGCCGCAGCCCAAGCCTGCGGCGGCGCCGGCGGCGGCCGCCCCGACACCGCACAGGCAGGCGGCAAGGACCCATCGAAGACGCGTGAGGCGCTGGACGCGGCGGAAGCGTTTGCGGCTGGGAAGGCGTAAGCGCGCAGCAAACGCTCACGACGCCGTCGGCAGCATGATCGACAGCGCGCGCGCGTGCTTGTAGTCAATCAGCGCCTTCTGAGGCGTCTCCTTCCACGCGGTCTCCTCGTGCGAGCGGTCGCTGATCGCCGACGGCGACAGTCCACCGAGCGTGTCGCGGACAAACCGCAACACCACGAGGTCATCGGCCTCGAGTACAGCCGCGGCGCGTTCACCCCGAGGCCCGACTCGGAAGACCTCGCCCGTGTTGCCGTTCTGGAAAGTG
>JBKCZS010000011.1:0-9220 GCA_046337925.1 bacterium
CTCCGCGAAGGTGAGCGCGGCGGCGTCGCGGCAGCGGCTGCCGAGCGCGTCCTTCACGAGCCGACCGACGGCGCCGCGGGCGCGCGACGGATCCTTGACCCACCGCTCGACGGCGCGACGCGAGCGGCGGCGCATGCCCGAACCGGTCATGCCGATCCACACATTCGCGCCGAGCGCGCACATGAGGAACGCGACCAGCCAGATCGCCCACATCGCGTTGCCGCCGGCGAGCGTGATCTCCCACGCGCGCTCGACGAACGCCGCGGCTCCGGGAGGAAGCGTGTTCAGCATGCCGCTCATCGGTCAGGCGACTCCCGCGGGAACGCGCGCCGCAGCAGCGGCCTTCGCCTCCGCCTTCGCGACCTCGTTCATGAACGAAAGTCCCGTGGTCTCGAGGCGGTTCACGATCTTGCGCGACTTCGACGAGAGGTACGCGTGGAGGAGAAGTGACGGAATCGCGACGATCAGGCCGTACTCGGTGGTGATGAGCGCCTCGGAGATGCCGCTCGAGAGGGTCTTCACATCGCCCGTTCCGTAGATCGTGATGAGGCTGAAGGTGTTCATGATGCCGGTCACCGTGCCGAGGAGGCCGAGGAGCGGCGCCGCAGCGGCGCTGATCGCGACGAACGGCAGCAGCGACTGGAGCTTCAGCTGCGTGCGGTGCATGACCTCGTACATCTGCTCCTCGATCGCCTCGCGCGGTCCACCAAGCGACGCGGTGCCCGCGCGGAGCATGCGTCCGATCGGGCCGGGCAGCTTCTCGGCGAGCGCGACCGCCTTCGCCTTGTCCCCTGCCGCGACCGCGGAGAGCACGGCGCGCACGCGCGCATTCGACGGCGTACGGACGAAGAGCATGGTCACCCACTTGAAGAGGACGACCAGCAGCGCGGCGCCCGCGAGGATGAAGATCGGCCACATGACGGGACCGCCCTTCTTGATGTGCTCGATGAGCGTCTCCTCGGTCTGCGCGATCTTGTGCGCGTTGCCGAGCGTCGGGTCGAACGGCATCGCGCCAGCGCCCTGCGCCACGAAGTCGCCCGCGGCCTTCACGACCTCGGGCGTCTCGAACGCGGTGAGCGCCGGCTCGAGCGAGCCGAGGCGCTGCTCGGCGGTACCGACAACGCTGCCATCGGCCGAGCGGAACAGCGCGGCCGGACCGACGAGGACGAACGAACCCGCGAGCACCTTGCCGTCGGCGCCGACGGCGCTGCCGTCGAACTTCGCGCCGCCGAACGACTGGTGCAGCCGCTCGATGCTGGTCGAGAGGAGACCGGCCTGGATCTTGAAGAGCTCCTGCTTGGCGAGTTCGTCGTTCTCGGCGGCAAGACGCGCGCCCTCGATCTCCTTGCGGAAGCGCTGAAGCTCGGTGATGTGGAGGCCGGACTCGAAGTTGCGAAGGTACTCGACGAGCAGGTTGCCGAGATAAGACACCTCCTCCTCGCGCGCCTTGATGTCTCGGGTGATGCCGGTGAGATCAAAGGTGCGGGTCTCGAGGAGCCGCGCCGACTGCTGCGCGTCCTGGCGGGCCTTCACGACCTCCTGCTCGAGGTCGCCAAGCTGGCGGACCAGCGGCAGACGCTCGGCGGCCACGCGCTCGCGCAGCGCGGAAAGCTCCTTGAGGCTGTCCTCGAGCTGCTTCTGGATGTCGGTCGCGGCCGCGTCGAAGGTGGGCTTCTGCTCGGCGGGAGCCGGGGCGGCTGCGGGCGCGTCTTGCGCCGTGGCCGGCGCACAGAGCGCGAACGCTGCGAGGAAGATGGTCTTGGCGATGGTGTGCATGGATGGAATCCTGCGGGTGTGCTGGGCGGGCGCGCGGTTCAGTCGACCTTCAGGGGAAGGGGCACGAACTCCGCGGGGCTTTCGTTCTTGAGGATGGCGACGAGCTTCGAGACCTGCGGCGCCATCTCGTTGGCGACGGTCCAGGTCCAGCCCTCGGGGCCGGCTGCGCCGAAGCCCGCGATCTTTCCGCCGCCGCCCGTGTAGTACGCCTGCGCGAGGCCGATGTAGACCACCGTCACCTCCGCGCTCGAACCGTCGGCGAGCTTGCGGATCTCGCTCGTCATGGTGATCTCGCGCGCGAACTTGTTGACCTCGTTCACGATGCCGACGAGGTTCTGGAACCGCACCGCGATCGGCAGTTCCGACTTCGCGGAGTCTTCGGGCAGACGCTGCGAGAGCGGGCGGATCTTCTCGCGGATCGGATCGGGGAGCCGGCGGACGAGCTCCTTGACGCGCGTCTCGAGGGCCGCGGCGGTCGCGGCGAGTTCGGCGGAGGCGCCCTTGAGCTTCTCGCTCTGATCGACGAGCTCCGCGCGCTTGCGGTCCGCCTCGGTGATCGACTTCTCCGTCTCCGCGACGCGTTCCTTCGCGCCGGCGAGATCACGCTTCACGACATCGATGCGCGACTCGAGGATCTCCTTGCCGAGCGCCCACTCGCGGACCTCCTCGGAGATGATCCGACGCGTCTCGACCCAGCGGTCGAGGATCTCGCGCGTCGAGTCGATGCGCTCGCCGACGGCCGCCTCATCGGAGGCGCCCGACTGCCGCGCGGCAGGCGCAGGCGCCCATGCGGCGGCGGCGGCGAAGATGCCGAGCGCGCCGCAGGTGCGGATGAAGAGGGTTCGCGAGGTGTTGAGTGGATGAGGCATGGTCTCGGTCCTGCGCCCGTCGCGGGCGGATCAGAAGTCCATCTGGAAGGAGAGGCCGACCGCGAAGTCGACGCCCGCCGTGTAGGAGGTGTTGAGGACATCCGCCGGGAGATACTCCGAGCGGTAGACGGTCTCGATCTCGGGATTGAGGATGTTCTTCGCCTGGAAGAAGATCTTCCAGTGCTCGCCGAGCGACTGCTGCAGCGTGAAGTTCAGCGTCGCGTACGGCAGCGCGTAGACGCTCGGGATGAACACGCCCGTGAGCCGCTCGGCGCCCGCGCCCGCCTCGAGCGTGGTGCCCGAGAGGTTGTAGAAGAGTCCGAGCTGCGTGCCGGTCTCCTCGATCTCGTAGGTCGCGTTGAAGTTCAGGAGGAAGTCAGGCGTACCGGTCATCGGCCGCGACGAGATCGGGTAGCCGATGAAGTCGAAGTCGTCGCGCTCGTCGGCGGGCAGTTCGACCGAGGAATCGATGAAGGTCGTGTTCGCGCCGAGCGCGAGCCCCTTCAGGCGCTCGTCGACCGCATCCATCTTGACCCGCGCCTCGAGCTCGACGCCGCGCATGGTGCCTTCGGGATAGTTGACGGGCGTGGTGTAGGAGAAGTTCTGCGGCGACACGAACTGCGCGTACTCGATCGGACCCTCGATCGACTTGTAGAAGAGCGAGCCGGAGAAGAACCAGCCCTCGGCGGGCGTGTAGTCCACGCGGATGTCGTAGTTCTTCAGCGAGCTGAGGTCGAGCAGCGGATTGCCGATGAAGATCGGGCCACCGAGGAACTCCTGCTGGAGGATCGGCGTGAGTTCGCGGAAGGTCTGCCGCGCGATCGTCTTCGAGACGCTGGCGCGGAAGACGAGTCCCTCGCTCGGCTCGTACTGGAGTCCGACCTGCGGGAGGAAGTCCGTCTGCTGGAAGTCGACATCCGCGGCCCTCGGATCGCCCGCGAAGCTGATCGGCGCGAGACCGCCGGGAAGGAACCAGGTCGCGCCGGGTCCGCCGAAGACCTCCGTCTGCAGCGTGGTCGACTCCATGCGCAGGCCGCCGATGATGTTGAACTGCTCGCCCAGCGGCATGTCGATCATGCCGTAGAGCGCCCCGACGCGCTGATATCCGTCGTAGTCGACATCGTAGATCGACTCGACCATCGGATGGTTCTGCGTGGGGAACACCGTGCTCCACGGCTCGTCCCACCCGGCGATGTAGAAGCTGTCGGGGTCGTTCTCGTTGGTGAAGCTCGACTGCGTGTAGGAGCGCTGCACGCTGTCACCGAACACGCCGAACTTCGTGTAGCCCACGCGGTCGTTCTCAAGCGTGAACGGCAGCTTTAGGTTCACCGCGATCTGGTCGCTCGACTCGGTGACCTTCTGCCAGATGTGCTGCGCCCAGCCGAGGAGCGTGCTTTCCGCAGGCCGCAGCGCGAGCCACGCGCCGGGCTCCGGAGGCGGGAAGAAGTCGTTGGACGGAGGCAGCCAGTACGCCGAGAACTGCGTCTTGTCGGGCTGGTCGTAGACGGCCTCGCTGAACGAGAGGCGCCAGTCGAGGATCGGCGTGTCGAAGAGCCCGTCGTCCGACTCCCCTTCGCCCGTCGCCTCGTCGCCGCTGAAGTCGAGCTTGTGCTCGCCGCTGAAGATGGTCGACGCCGTCGTCTCCTCGGTGTAGACGAGCGTCTCGAGCCGCTGGTACGGCGACGACAGCCAGTATTGGTTGTTCCCCGGCGCCGCGGGATCGGTCGGGTCGTAGACGGGATTCCCCGGGATGAAGTCGGGGCCGACGAAGTAGGCCTTGCCGCGGGTGTTCGTGGCGAGGACCGCGGTGTTCTCCGCCATGCGCGTGTAGAGCAGCGCGACGCCGAGCTTGTGGTTCGGAGTCTCGATGCCGAAGGTGCCGAGGCCGCCCCACTGCACCGACTCCGAGGCCTGCGTGACATCGAGCAACGACGACTGGAACTCGCCGCTCGCGGGATTGCCGCCGAAGTACTCGGGGACGAGACCCTCGACGGGGGTGACGAACCAGGAGTCCTCGACGCCGTTGTCGTAGAACGACGAATCGCGGTCGTAGAAGAAGCTGAGGAACCCGCCGACGCGGACATCCTCGTCGAGCTCCCACTTGCCGCCGCCCGAGGCCGACCACTTCCAGTCGAGGGGCGAGTCCTTGGTGGTGGTTCCCACGGCGTTCGGCCAGGTGTCGCCGATGATGTCGAACGGGATGTCGCGACCCTGGTTCGTGCCCCACGGGCTCACGCCGCCGCCCGGCGAATAGGTCAGGAAGTCGTCGCGTCCGGCGGCCTGCGAGTTGAAGCCCGCCTGCCCCTTGATCTGGAACGAGGATTCCTCGGGAATGTCCTTGAGGTCGATGTTGATCGCGCCGCCCGACGCGTCGCCCTGCTGGTCGGGCGTGAAGGTCTTGCTGACCTGCACGCTCTGGATCACGGCCGTCGGGAACTGGTCGAGCTGCACCGCGCGGCGCTCGGCGTCCGAGGTCGGAAGCCGCACGCCATCGAGCTGCGCGCTGACATAGCGGTCGGGAAGGCCGCGGATGACCGCGTACTTGCCGTCCTGCACCGACGCGCCGGGAACGAGGAGAAGCGCCGCGGCGGCGTCGCTCGCGCCCGACTTGCTGAGGATCTCGGCGCCGACCGAATCGAGGAGCTGGGGGCTCTCGACACGCAGGGTGAGAAGCGCCGCTTCCGTGCCGCCGAGCTCGAGTTCCTGCACCACGAACTCGTCCATGTCCTCGTACTCGCCCACGAGTTCGGCGTCGAGGCTCGACATCTGTCCTGCCTCGAGCGCGACATTCGTCTTCAGCTGGCGGACGAAGCCGTCCTTCGACACGACGACGGTGTAGCGGCCCGGCGGCAGCGACAGCGAGTACGCGCCGTCCTGGTCGGTCTGCGCCTTGGCGCCCGTCTCGATCACCGTCACCGTGGCACCGGCGACGGCTCCGCCGAAGTCACGGTCGGTGACGACTCCGCGCAGCGTGCCGGCGTCCTGCGCGTGTGCAGGCGCAGCGAGCACGAAGGCGGTGCAGGAAGCGGTGAGGATGTGCGGTCGGAGGTTCATGAAGCGCGCGCCCGGTCAAGGCGCAGCCTCGAAGCGACCGATGACGCCGGTCACTTGATGCGGGGCGCACGGTAAAGATGCGCCCTCGGTCCTGAGTGGCGTTCGTGTTGGTTCTGGATGAGAAGATCGCTAGCCGCGCGTTCAGAGCGCGTGAAGACCCGCGTTTTCCGCGGCTCCAGCGACGAACGCAGGGGCGCGGCCGCGGCGCGGCGCAGGCGCGGACCTGACCCGCGCTCACCGTTCCTTGACCAGTTCCGCATCGAGCCGGGCGCGCCGCGGGCGGCTTTACCAGGGGTCCGTGAGCCCGGCGCGGATCTGCCGCAGTCGCGCCCACATCGCGGCGTCGGGCTCGACGCCCGCGCGCGCGAGCGATGCGGTCGTCGTCGCGAGGTCCTCCGCGCGTGGCCGCGCGTTCGGGTTCAGGGCCCCCGCCTCCACCGCAAGCCGGTAGACCTCGAGCGCACGCGGCGCGTCGCCCATCGCCGCGAACGCCTCGGCGGCCGCGCAGAGCGCGCCGGCGCGGAAGACATCGGGGACGAGCTTCTCGTTCGCTGCGAACGAAGCGATCCCCTTCTCGAGCTCCGCGACGGCAGCCTCGCTGCGCCCCGACGCCGCAAGGCGGCGGGCGATGTCCGCCGTGATCGGAAGCTCCGCATCGGGCGTCCAGCGCACCTCGTCGCGCAGCGCCTTCGCGAGGTCGACGAGCGCCAGCGCAGCTTCGGGCGACTTGTTCGCGATGCGCGCGTCCGCGAGACCCAGATAGGCGCGGATGTGGATCTCGCGGGCGACCTTGCCCTTCGCGTTCGCCGCGAGCGACTCGATGCGCGACCAGCGGGCGGCATCGGCGTCGCTGCGCTCGCCGAGGCGCGCGCAGATCTCGAGGGCGTTCGCGGTCAGCTCGAAGTTGCCGGTGGCGATGGCGCGCTCGGCTTCCGACAGCACCGCGTCGAAGTCGGAGTCCGACTGCGCCGCGAGGACCGCGGTGACCTTGCCCTTCTCGCCTTCGCCGAACTTCTTCTCGCTCTCGATCGCCTCCGAAACCTTTCCGAGCGCGACCTGCGCCTCGGCGAGCTTCGCAAGCACGCGGTCCGACTGCCACTGCTGTGCGCCGGCGATCGCGTTCCTCGCATAGCGCGAGAAGGTTTCCGCCGCTTCGGATCGGCCCGCGCGCGCCGCGTCGGCCGCGAGCTCGGCAAAGACGACGCCCTTGCGCCAGTTCGCGATCTGGTTCGCCATGGCCGCGCTGCGCGTCTTCAGTCCGAGCCGTAACGCCGTCGTCGCCACGACTTCCTGCACGCGCGCTCGGTCGCGCTCGTGCGGGTTCACGGGGATCTCGAGCGCCGCCTCGAAGCCGAGGTCGAGCAGTTCGGTCTGGAACGGCTTTGCGGTCGAGATGTCGGCGGTGGCAGCGGCGCCGGTGCTGGCGCCCTGCTGCGGCGCCACGGCCGGCGGATGCACGAGCGCGAGAACGGCGAGAACGGTGTGGAACATGCTCATGGGAATCGTCGCTGGTTCGGTTTCGAGAGCGAAAGGACCTGGTGGCGGTTTCCCGCCACCAGGCCGAGGTTGGTGCGTCGCTTCAACGCGACAGGATCGGATCCGAGTGCATCACGGGCAGTCGCCCCACTGCGCAAGCAGCGCAGCGAGATCTTCCGCACCGACGGTGCCGTTGCCGCTGATGTCGCCGGTGCCGGATCCGCCCCACGCCGCGAGGAGCGTGGCGAGATCGTTGGCGCCGACGACGCCGTCGCCGTTGAAGTCGGCCGGGCACGGCAGATCGGCGGTGCAGTTCTGGTCAGGCGTGGTGATCAGGCCGTAGTTGTCGGCCGCGGTCCAGTTGCAGGTCCAGACCTCGGTCGGGCTGAAGCCGCCGCGGTAGCTGACCGGCGTGAAGAAGCCGTCGCTCGGAGCAGGAGCGACGAGCGCCGCGGTCACGGCGTTGCCCGCCGCGCGCGGATCGATCTGCGAGACCGGCGAGACCGAGAGCGACGGTCCGACGACGACGGTGGTTCCGCGGACGAGCGAGACCATCGGCAGCGTGGTCGCCTGGACATTGGCGTTCGCGGCGGCGAAGACGCCGAGCGCGGTCGCCTCGGCGAACGGACCCGCGAAGGTGGTGCCGGCCGGGTAGAAACCCGCGGGCGGGTTGAAGGCTCCGGCGGTGTTCGGGAAGTTGTGGACAATGCTGTCCTTGATCTCGCAGAGGTTGCCGCTCGTCTGTGCCTTGTAGAAGTTCAGCGGGTTGGCGGGAGCGTTCGGACCGGGGCCGCCGCTCGAGCCAAGCATGTAGTTGAACGGGGTCGACCAACGGGCCGCGAAGCCGAGGCTGCCGCCCTGGCCGTAGCCGCCCGAGCCGTCCGACGGATTCTCGCTGCGGACGAACGCCTGGCCGTGGCCGGTGAACACCGACTGGCGGATCTGCATGTTGCAGTTGTCGCGCCACGCGGTCGCCTCGTCGCTGCCGTTCGAGCCCGAACCGGTGCCGGGGTTGCCGACGACCGTCAGGTTGTAAAGAACGCCCGTGGTGACGGGCTGGTACGACGCGGCCTCCGCGCCGTCGAGCTCGATCGCGTTGTCGCCGAAACCCGAGCCCTGCGACGAGCCGGTCTTGCAGTAGCCCTTCACGATCAGGCCGAACTGGATCTTGCCGCGCCAGCCCTGATCGATGTCGAGGCTGTCGTCGCCGATGTTCCAGATGTTCACATACTTGATGTTGACGGTGCCGCCCCAGATCTCGATGCCATCGTCGACGCCGTTCATGACATCGATGTGGTCGATGACGGTCTCGCGGCCGACGCCGCCGAGGGCGAGGCCGTTGAGCTCGACATTCGCGCTGAGGACCTGACCGCCGTAGCGGATCGACACATACGACAGGGTGCCGCTGTTGTCTTCATCGTTGTTGCCGCCGTAGAGGACGCGCGGATCGCCGGGGAACGCCTCGACGAGGCCTTCCATGACGGCGACGTTGTTGCCGTTCGGCGACGCGGTGTTGCCCGGGACGGCGTCCTCGGAGATGTAGCCGCGGCCGAGGAGCGTGAGGTTGCCCCACTCGGAGGTCGCCGTCGGACGGTAGACGCCGCGCGGATTGGCGGGCGTCCAGGTGAGGTAGTCGGTCTTCGAGGTGAAGATGATCGGCTGGTCCTGCGTGCCGATCGCCACGAGGCGACCGCCGCGCTGGGCGATGAGCGCCGCGCGGGTGTTCGGGTTCTTGCCGCCCGAAACGACCTCGCTCGCGATCACGGTGCCGGGCTGGATGGTCAGCGTGGCGCCCGGGGCGATGAACACATCGGCCTTGAGCACATAGACATTGTTGCTGGTCCAGGTGGTCGAGGTGGTGATGTCGGAATTGACATTGACGAACTGGGCGTTCGCCGAGGTCGCAGCAGCGAGGCCGAGGCCTGCGGTCGCGAGCATCTTGCTGACGGAGCTCTTCATGGTGGTCCTTCTCTTCGTTGGTGGGACTGACGAACGGAGCCTGTGCCGCACACCGCGGCTTCGGCAGGCAGAAACTACTCCTCAAG
>JBKCZS010000012.1:0-19263 GCA_046337925.1 bacterium
CCCGCCCCCGAACCCCACCCCGCGCCACCACCCGCACACGCGCCGCCCCGACCTGCGGGGCGCGCCCCGCGGCCGGCTCGTGCTCGCGTCGCTGATCGCGAGCGCGAAGAACCTCCTCGTCCTCGACGAGCCGACGAACCATCTCGACATCCCGAGCGCCGAGCGGCTCGAGGAAGCGCTCGACAAGTTCGGCGACATCGACAAGTCGCGCATCGGCGGCAAGGGCGGGCACGGCGGCGTGCTGCTCCTGATCTCGCACGACCGCGCGCTCCTCGACGATGTGTGCGACAAGCTCGTCATCCTCGATGGCGACGGCAACGCGCGCGTGTTCGACGGCACCTACCGCGAGTGGGAAGCGAAGGCGAAGGCGGAGAAGGCCGAGGCCGATCGCGCCAAGCGGCCCGCGCCGAAGCAGCCGGCGAAGCCCGCGCCTGCGCCTGCGGCGGCGGCAGCGAAGCCGCAGAGCAAGCCGCAGCCCAAGCAGAAGTCGCGCTTCAGCAACCTGCCCCTCGAGAAGATCGAGCAGCGCATCGCCGACATCGGCCGCGAGCTGCGCGAGATCGACCAGTCGTTCGCCGACCCGAAGACCGCAAGCGACACCGCCCGAACGAAGAAGCTGCTCGCGCGACGCGAGGAACTTGGCGGCGAGCAGGAAGAGCTCGAGGCCGAGTGGCTGCGCAAGAGCGAGGCGTAGCGACGCGCGCCCGAATCGCAAGCGCGGGCAAGTCGCGGGCGCTCAGTCCAACTCAGGCGGTGAAGAGCGTGGCTCCGGAGCCGCTTCGGATCTCGACGAGCCCCGCGCGCGCGAGGTCCGCCGGCACCTCGCACAGCCTGCCGAAGCCCATGCCGCTGACGCGCACCTGCTGGGTGTGGGGAAGTCCGCCTTCAGGATCGCGAATCACGATCTCGAGCGTCTCTCCATCGTCGAAGCCGACGCCGAGCACCGCCACGCGGCCGGTATCGGGATCGGTGAAGATCTCGACATGGGCGCTGGGCGCTCCTTGGATTCGCTTGAGGTCGAGGTGGCGCGCGCGACCGAAGTCGAAGCCGGCCATCGCGACGGCGATCTCGCGCATGTCCTTGTCGACGAAGTCTGCGTTGGCGTAGCCGGCGAGCTTCCGCGACAGCGAGATGTACTCCCAGTTGTGGTAGGCCGACACGGCCAGCGCAGCGAAGAGCAGGAACGCCGCGACGCGCCACACCGGCTGGCGCACCGTCTGCAGCCGCTCGCGCTCACGGGTGATGCCATCGATGATCGAGCGCACGGCGTCGACCGACATCTGGTCGCGGCGGGCATCGGACGCACGAGCGGCTCCGGCACGCGGGCCGATGGTCGCGATCGGGGCGGCGGCGGCGGACTCCTGCTCGATCGCCTGCGCGACGCGGCCGAGGGTTCGAAGGCGAAGCGACTCCGCGGGAAGTTCGTCCGAGCGGAGCGAAGGCTCGAGAACGAGCTTCTCCTGCAGCGCCATCACCTCGGCCTGCACCGAGGGTGCGGCGGCGGCGAACAGCCGCTCGAGCCGCTGCGACTCCGCAGCCTCGATCAGCCCGCGCGCCTCAAGTTCGGCGAGGTGGAGCAGCTCTTCGCGGTCTGCCGACGCTGCATCCTGGATTTTCTCTTGCTCTTGGTCGTTTGAGTACCGGTCAGTCATGACTGAATCCTGCGGAAGGCGAGATCCTGCGGAACATCCGGGGGAACAACACCCCGGCGCCCGCACCCCTGGAAGCGACGAGTCGAGGCCGAACAGCCGCCTCGACCCGTGGAAATGCCTTCCGTCCCTGCAGATGCGCGATACGCAGCCGTGAAACGCACGGTTGCGAGTGGAGTGCGTGTTTCGCCCCGACGACGGAACCCGAGTCGCCGGCGGCAACCGAGAACCTTTGGGATTTCAGCCCGAAAGCGGGGTGAGCGGGCGGGGACTTCATGCCGTGCCTCCCCGCGAGGAAGAGTCTCCCTCGAGACCCTCGAGCTCTCGAAGCCGCGCCAATCCCCTGCTGAGCGCGCTCTTGACCGTGCCGAGCGGCGAGTCCAACTGTTCGGCGATCTCGCGGAGGCTGAACCCCTGCAGGTACGCGCGCTCGATGACCGTCCGCTGCAGTTCGGGCAGCCGGGCCAACTGGCGGCGAAGGCGGTCGCGCCCCTCGCTCGATTCGGATCCAATCTCGGCCGAATCTCCGCGAACCGCAGTCGATTCTGCGCGATTTTCGTCCAATGCCACGCGGTCAGGACGCACCGACTGGCGGCGCAGACGGTCGATCAGATGCCGTCTCGTGATCAGCATCACCCAGGTGACGAGCTTCGCACGGTGTGGATCGAACCGGTCGGCGGTTCGCCAAAGTCGAACGAACACCTCTTGGACCGCATCCTCTGTCTC
The DNA here is from genome assembly GCA_046337925.1 of bacterium. GTDB lineage: Bacteria > Planctomycetota > Phycisphaerae > Phycisphaerales > SM1A02 > QWPT01. The sequence continues at coordinate 2,376 of JBKCZS010000012.1, forward strand.
GGGGCGGGTTCCCAGCACCTGACGGGCCGACTGGTAGACGAGCACGCTGAAACGAGCGTAAAGCTCGTCAATCGCCGCCTCATCCGAGGCAGCGACGCGCTGCATCAGCTGCCAGTCGGAATGTTCGGCAGGCTCCATTCGGGTCCCCTTCCAAGGGGAATCTACTGCAGTTCGACTTAAAATCCATCCTGCATGTCTTCAATTGCGTGGAGACGGGGGTATCTTGATCTCGTTCAGAGGACCTTTCTGCGCCGAATCCGTGTCCAAGGCGCTGCGAAAGGGAGTCGGTTTCGCTGCTGAAGGGCCAGTCGTTGAGCCCGACGCGGTGGTGGAACGGTTCCGACGCGAGTCGTGCGCTGCGGAACGACGACCGTAAGAGAAGATGCCACCTGATCCCTGGAAGGGCCAGGTGCTGGTTGACGAGCCGGCCGAGCCGCCGGTCAAAGAGATGAACCGCAGCCGCCCAGCCTCGCTGTCGCGCGCCCGTCCGGACACATTCGGACGAAGGGTTGCGGTCTCTTCCCTGTTTGCCGCCCGCCGTGGTCTAGCCGTTCGCGGTCTAGCCATTCGCGGTCCAGCCATTCGCGGCTTCACCATCCTCGAACTGCTGGTCGTGATCTCGATCGTCACGATCCTCACGGCGGTGCTGATGCCGACCCTCGCGAAGGTTCGCGAGGCCGGCGAACGGGTGCAGTGCGCAAGCAACATGCGCCAAGTCGCCTGCGCGCTCATCGACTACACCGACGACCATCGCGACCGTCTCCCGACGCTGAACTACACCTCGGAACAGTCGATCGCGCCGCGCTTCGGCGAGGCGATGGCGCTTTCCGACGACACCGGCCGCGCCGCCGACGGCCTCGGCCGCCTCATCCTCGGCCAGAACGGCGGCTATCTGAGCGACCCGCGCGTGCTCTACTGCCCCTGTCATCGCGGCGACCATCCGTTCTCCCGCTACGAAGCGCAGCTGATGACGCCCACGCCGTTCGGCTACGGCGAGACCGTCTTCTGCAACTACCACTACCGCGGCACCGTGGACCCCGTGACGCTGCAGCAGATGCCGCGTCAGTTGCGCAACGACATGGTGCTGCTCGTCGACGGCCTCCGCACGCGCCGCGACTTCAGCCATGTCACCGGCACCAACCGCCTGCGCTCCGACGGCTCGGTCGACTGGCACGCCGACACCGCGAACCGGATCTATCGCTCGCTGCCGATCGACGGCGGCGGCGTCGCCGACGCCGAAGTCTTCTCGGCGGTGTGGCGCCTGATCGACAACCGCCCCACGCCGGTCGACGACTGAGTCGCGACCCCGCGCGCGCCGCGCCACCCGTTCAATCGCCGCTCTTGAAACGCAGGTCCACCACCTGCGCGCGATGCCTGCGGCCGTTGAGATCGACCGTCTCCGCGCGGACCGGAATCCACGGCTCGCGCACGATCGTCAGGTCGATGCGCCAGAACGGAAACTCGACGGGAAAGGTGCCTCCCCATCCCGTTCCCGCCTTCGCAAAGGCGTCGACATGGTCGCCCCACCAGAAGACGCGGAGCGAGGAACTCCCGCCGGGCGTGTTGAAGTCGCCGATGAGGACATGGGGATCGACGGACGACCCCTCGACCGCGCGGATCATCGAGGCGAGATTCGCGGCCGTCTCTTTCCGAGGCAGCTTCGGATCGCTCGGCAGGTCGATCGCATGGATCGAGATCGGGCCGTTGCCTGTCTCGACGACGATCCGACTTGCGGAGCCGGCCTTCGCGGATGCGATCGGCGTCGCCTCGACGACCGGCAGCCTCGAGAGCACCGCGAAACGCCCGGGGCGGTGGATCCGGTATCCCGCGGCGATCGCGCGAAGGGCCGGATCACCCGACGCAAGTTGCCCGGGATCGGTGAGCACGACGACATCGGCGTCGAGGTCGAGCAGCGCGTCGATCACGGTCGGACCGATGTCCTCATCCCCCGGATAGCTCGCGTTCCAGTGCACGATGCGGAACGAATCGGCGGGGCGCTCCTTCGGCAGGCCCCACAGTTCGAGCACGCCGAAGAGAAGGCTTGCGACGCAGAGTGCCCCGACGACGAGGGTGCCGCGCATCTCCGGCCGGCGACGACCGCACGCGCGGATCACCGCGATCGCAAGCAGCGACCAGAGCAGCGCGGTACCCGCGAGCAGCGGCCTCGGGACGAACCAGACCCACTGCAGCAGAGGAATCGAATCCGTCACGATCTCCGAGACGACGAACGCGACGAGCATCAGGACCGCGGGCCACTTCAGGAGCGAGAGCACCAGCGAGGGCTTGGAATCTGTCGGTTGCGAGGGCATGGCGGCATGCGGAGGAACGCGCGGGGTTTTCGGCGCGATCGCCATCGGTTCGTGAGCATCTCGCCAAGCGGCCGCGAAACGCTACGCATGGCTCCGGCGCGGCGGCGGAAGGTGTTCCTCGCGATCGCGCTCGGCCAGCACGCGGGCGACCGCCGGACCGAGTCCGCGGGCCGCACAGATCACCGCGCTGTTCGCGACCAGCCGTCGTCCGAGGCCGCATTCGATCGGCCCTTCGTCGACATCGCCGATCCACGCACCGGCCTCGCGGGCAAGCAGCACGGCGCCCGCGTGATCCCAGATGTAGTTGCCTGGACCTCCGCCCCGGCGGCTGTAGGCGATGTCCGCCTCGCCGAGGATGACGAGGCCGTACTTCGCCTGGCTGTCGGCTTGCACGAGTGCGCACGGGCGGCCCGTCGCCTCGCCGACCGCCCGTCGGGCGGCCTTCTGCTTGTCGGTCGCCCGCGACGGAGCCACCACGCGCACGACCGCGTCGGCGGCCGGCAAATCCTGTCCGATGCTGCATCGGGTCGGCTCACCCTCGTCGCCCGCATCGAGCGGATACGACCAGTAGCCCTCGCCGGCAACGGCCGACAACAGCACGCCGCCCGCGAGCGTCGGATGGCCGTTCGACGCGAACACAGGCTCTCCGCGGCGAAGCAGCGCGAGGCACGGACACCAATGCTGGTGATCGACGAAGCCCTGCGTGCCGTCGATCGGATCGAGCACCCAGACATCCTCGACATCGCGCGCGCGGCCGTCGAACTGCCCGGAGGACAGGAGCCGCGCAATCTCGGATTCGCCGCCGTCGAAGCCCCACTCGCGCAGGAGCGCCCGGCAGTGGGCTTCGGCGGCGAGCTTGCCGCCGATCGAGTGATGGTCCTCCTCCGCGATCACCGGGATCCGACCGAACGCCTCTTCGAGCTCCGACAGGATGTAGATCTGGAGCGCCACATCGACCGCGGTCACCACCGAGCCGTCGGGCTTCTGCACGATCGCCTCGGGCGGGAGACCGCGCCGAGCCGCAACCGCCAGGTTGGTGGCGTCGTGCATGATGTCCGCAGCGAGGTCGAGGGACTCAAGGTCGATGCGGTGCATGGAGGGAGGGTAGCAACGGGCGGAAGCGCCGTGCCCCACCGCCTCCACGCCGTGCCGGCGTCACCCCTACGGTGCCAATGTGGCAGACGGCGGACCCGCCCCCGCCGACTTCCGCAGCGTCTGGCACTCCAAACGGCTCCGTGCGGCTGGCATCCCCTTTGCATTTCGGGGCGACCTCGGCGGACCACGGTCCGGCGGGGATGCATGCGCCACCGAGCGCATGCCCGTCAGAGAGCGCCCCGCGCAACCCGCCGGGCGGGAAGGAACGAAATCATGTCTAACGGAACCAGCAAGATCATCGGCATCGACCTCGGCACCACCAACTCGTGCGTCGCCATCATGGAAGGCGGCCAGCCGAAGGTCCTCATCAACGCGCAAGGCAGCCGCACGACCCCCTCGGTCGTCGCCTTCACCGACAAGGGCGAGCGCCTGGTCGGCCAGCCCGCGAAGCACCAGCAGGTCACCAACCCGAAGAACACGATCTACTCGATCAAGCGCTTCATGGGCCGCCGCACGCACGAAGTGGCCCGCGAGCAGAAGATGGTTCCGTACGCCATCCAAGGCGGCGGCGACGAGCTCGTGAAGGTCGACATCCGCGGCAAGCAGTACACGCCGCCCGAGATCAGCGCGATCGTTCTCCAGGAACTCAAGAAGGTCGCCGAAGACTACCTCGGCGAGAAGATCGACCGCGCGGTCATCACCGTGCCGGCGTACTTCAACGACGCGCAGCGCCAGGCGACCAAGGACGCTGGCGAGATCGCCGGCCTCAAGGTCGAGCGCATCATCAACGAGCCGACCGCGGCCGCGCTCGCGTACGGCCTCGAGAAGAAGAAGAACGCCCGCATCGCCGTGTTCGACCTCGGCGGCGGCACGTTCGACGTGTCGATCCTCGACGTCGGCGACGGCGTGTTCGAGGTGCTCTCGACCAACGGCGACGGCCACCTCGGCGGCGATGACTTCGACGACCGCATCATCACCTTCCTCGCGGACGAGTTCCGCAAGAAGGAAGGGATCGACATCACCAAGGACGCGATGGCGCTCCAGCGCCTCAAGGAAGCGGCCGAGAAGGCGAAGATCGAGCTCTCCACCCAGATGGAGACCACGGTCAACCTCCCCTTCAGCACCGCCGACCAGACCGGACCGAAGCACCTGCAGGTCACGGTCACCCGCGCGAAGTTCGAGGACATGTGCAACGACCTCTTCACGCGGCTCCGTGGCCCGTGCGAGCAGGCCCTGCGCGACGCGAAGCTCGAGCCGAAGGACGTGCAGGAAGTCGTCATGGTCGGCGGCTCGATCCGCATCCCGAAGGTCCAGCAGATCGCCAAGGAGATCTTCAAGACCGACGCGCTCGACCGCTCGATCAATCCTGACGAAGTCGTCGCGATCGGCGCGGCCATCCAGGGCGGCGTGCTCGTGGGCGACGTCAAGGACGTGCTGCTTCTCGATGTCACCCCGCTCTCGCTCGGCGTCGAGACGCTCGGCAGCGTGATGACGACGCTCATCCCGCGCAACACCACGATCCCGACCTCGAAGAAGGAGACCTTCTCGACGGCGTCCGACAACCAGAACTCGGTGACGATCCACGTGCTGCAGGGCGAGCGCCCGATGGCCGGCGACAACCGCAGCCTCGGCAAGTTCGACCTGACCGGCATCCCGCCGGCGCCGCGCGGCATGCCGCAGATCGAGGTCGAGTTCGCGATCGACGCGAACGGCATCCTCAATGTGACCGCCACCGACAAGGCGTCGAACAAGAAGCAGGAGATCAAGATCACCGGCTCGTCGGGCCTTTCGAAGGACGACATCGAGAAGATGAAGCGCGAGGCCGAGGCGAACGCGGAGGCCGACAAGCAGCGACGCGAGCTCGTCGACCTGCGCAACCAGGCCGAGCAGATCGTCTACGGCACGAAGAAGACGCTCACCGACCTCGGCGACAAGGTGCCTGCGGCCACGCGCAGCGCGGTCGAGAGCGCGATCTCGAATGTCGAGGAGCGCGTGAAGGGCGATGACGCGGCGGCGATCCAGAAGTCGCTCGACGCGCTCAACCAGGCCGCGCAGGAGCTCGGCAAGATCTCGTACGAGTCGGCGAAGGCCGGCGGCCCCGCAGGCGCGACCGGCGCGGCCGGCGACGCCCCGAAGAAGGACGATGTCATCGACGCCGAGTACGAAGTGAAGGACGGGAACTAAGCGGTCGCGGCTGCGGCTGCTCCCTCTGGTGCTGGCAAACTGATGAACAGGGCCGCCGCGCACGACGCGGCGGCCCTGTGACTTTCCACACCGTCGGGCTCGTCCCGTGATCCGCTAGACTGACCGCCTCGATGCCTCACTCGCAGCCCCAGCCCAAGCCCATGCAGACGGTGAAGGGGATCCCCGTGTCCCCGGGCATCGTGATCGCGCGGGCCTTCGTGCTCGGTGAGGCGGAAACCCATGTCCCCTACCGCGAGATCGAGGAACGCGAGATCGAGACCGAGCTCGTCCGTCTCGATGGCGCGCTCCGCGACGCATCGGCCGACCTCGTCCTGCTGCGCGACCGCACCGAGCAGCAGCTCGGGCGCGAGGCCGCCAAGATCTTCGGCTTTCACCTCGGCCTCGCGCAGGACCCGTCGCTCCTTGGTCCCATGCGCGAGCGCATCCGCCGCGACCGCGTGAACGCCGAGGTCGCGGTCGCGGACAGCTTCAAGAAGGTCACCGACCAGTTCAAGGCGATCGGCAACGAGGTCTTCCGCCAGAAGGCGAACGATGTCCTCGACCTCGAGCGCCGCGTGCTCGGCAAGCTGATGGGCGAGAACGAGTCGCGCCTCTCCGCGCTCACGGAGCCGGTCATCATCATCGCGCACGAGCTCACGCCGTCGCAGACGGCGGGCATGGATCGCAAGAAGATCCTCGGCATCGCCACCGACCTCGGCGGCCGCACGAGCCACACCTCGATCGTGGCGCGCGCGATCGAGAGTCCCTGCGTCGTCGGCTGCCAGCGCGTGATGCAGCGCGCCGAGGACGGCGACCTCGTGATCGTCGACGGCGACACCGGCGTCGTGGTGGTGCGGCCCGATGAACGCACGCTCGAGGAATACCGCAGCCAGCAGGACCGCTTCTCGCACTACCGCGCGATCCTGCGCGAGACCGCGCGCCTCGAGGCCGTCACCAAGGACGGCACGCGCATCAAGCTGCTCGGCAACATCGAGTTCCCGCACGAGGTCGAGAATGTGCTCGCCAACGGCGGCGACGGCGTCGGCCTCTACCGCACCGAGTTCCTCTACCTGACGAACGACCACGAGCCGAGCGAGGACGAGCAGTACCGCGCGTACCGCCACACGCTCGAACTGCTCGCGGGCCGGCCGTGCACGATCCGCACCCTCGATCTCGGCGCAGACAAGTACACCCAGCAGCGCGCCCACGAGCCCGAGCGCAATCCGTTCCTCGGGCTCCGCTCGATCCGCTACTGCCTCGCCCACCGCGAGATGTTCAAGACGCAGCTGCGCGCGATCCTGCGCGCGAGCGCGCATGGGCCGCTCAAGGTGATGTTCCCGCTCGTCTCCACGGTCATGGAACTTCGGCAGGCGAAGATGATCCTCAACGATGTCTGCGAGGAACTCGAGGAGGAAGGCATCGCCTTCGACCGCGGCATCCAGACCGGAATCATGGTCGAGGTGCCGAGCGCGGCGCTCCTCGCCCGGGCCTTTGCCCAGGAATGTTCGTTCTTTTCGATCGGAACCAACGACCTCATCCAGTACACGCTGGCGGTCGACCGCGGGAACGAGCGGGTGGCGAATCTGTACACCGGGGCCTCCCCGGCCGTCCTTTATCTGGTCAAGCAGGTCGTCCGCGCCGGCCGCCGCGCCAATATCGATGTGTCGCTGTGCGGCGAAATCGCGGGCGAGGCCATCTACACGATGTTGCTGATCGGCCTGGGGTTGCGTACACTCTCGCTTGTCCCGAGTCAGATCCCGCTCATCAAGCGCGTGATCCGGTCCGTCGACATCCACCAGTGCGAAGAGCTGGCCCGCCGGGTCGGTTCCTTCGATTCCGAGCGGCAGGTGCTTACCACTCTCCGCGACGAACTAAGAAAGGTCGACCCCGACTCCTTTGGGGGCTGGATCGCCGAATAAGGCGCTCCGGAACCACCCCACGCGGGCCGAGCCGACCGAAACAACCGAGTTTTTCAGCCCCGAACCTGAGGCCGTTCGCGTTGGCGCGTTGCGCCACCCTGAACAGGATGAACAGACCTCTGGCAAGGCTGGGCGATTCCCGGAGTCCGCGCGATTGCGCGACCGGGAGTCGGAAGGAACATCGCGTGCGCCGCTGCGCGCGCCTCGAGTGAACCGCCTCTGGCGCCCCTGAAGCAAGGGGCGCGAGGTCCGGGCGAGGTGCCTCCAGCAAGCACGCGACGCAAGCGCGCGGATTCCGCGCGTGCCACGCGATGCGTGTGCCTCTGCCACGACCTTGTCGCCGGCGGGCTTGCTCCGAGGGTCTGCGCCCGTCGCGCATCGACCTCCCCCAGCCAGACCAGGATCCTTCAGTGCGGTGCGCTCCGAGGCAACGCCGTGCGTTGACCGTTCCGGGCGTGCTGCGCACACGGCCTCGCACCACTGGCTACGCGCCAGAGAAGCGAACGAGTCATGCAGAACGACAGCATTCAGAACGACAGCAACCCGAATCCCGAGATGGAACACGATGGGACCCGCAACGCGGGCGGCACGCACCCCGCGGAGCACGCGGTCGACATCCCGGTCGATCTCGATCCGATGGACATTCCCGATGCGGACGACGGCGACGCCGGTTCGCGCGTGAGCATCCTCGATGAACTCGCCGACGCGCCCGAGCGCGAGATGAGCGACGAAGAGCGCCAGGCGCTCGAGGCGGAGGCGCAGGAGGCTGCGGCCGAGGCGCAGGAGGCTGCGGCCGACGCCGACGAGGCCGCCGCCGCGTACGCGCGCGCCTCGATGCGCGACTTCGACAAGCCCGTCGAGGAATCCCCCGTCGACGAGGGCGATGGCCCGGTGATGGTCCAGCGCGAGAAGCCCAAGCAGCTCGTGGTGGTGAACGATGTGCCCGGCGACGAGATGCGCATCGCGATCCTCGAGCAGGGCAAGCTCGCCCAGTTCTACGGCGAGCGCGCGAGCAACTCGACGAATGTCGGCTCGATCTACAAGGCGCGCGTCGTCAATGTCGAGCCGGCCATCCAGGCCGCCTTCGTCGACTTCGGCGAGGGCGCGAACGGCTTCCTCCACATCTCCGACCTCCATCCGAAGTACTTCCCCGGCGCCAAGCGCGACGGCGGCGAGCGCACCGAGAAGGTCGGGCGCAAGATCCCGCGCCGCGCGCGGCCGATGATGCAGGACGCGCTCAAGCGCGGCCAGGAGATCATCGTCCAGGTCCTCAAGGAAGGCCTCGGCTCGAAGGGTCCGACGGTCACGAGCTATCTCTCGATCCCGGGGCGCCTCCTCGTGATGATGCCCGACATGGACAATGTCGGCGTCTCCCGCAAGGTCGACGACGAGGAAGGCCGCCGCAAGATGCGGAAGATCCTCGACTCGCTCAACCTGCCCGAAGGCTTCGGCTTCATCCTCCGCACCGCGGGCTTCGACGCCACGCGCAGCGAGCTCGCGCGCGACGCGCAGTACCTCACCCGGCTCTGGCAGGTGATGGAGAAGCGCATGAACGCCGTCGGCGCGCCGTGCCAGCTCTACACCGAGGGCGACATCCTGCTCCGCACGATCCGCGACTCGATCGACGCGTCGGTCGACGGCATCGTGGTCGACAGCGAGCCCGCGTTCCACCGCGCGAAGGCGTTCCTCGAGGTCGTCGCCCCGAAGGCCGCGACCAGGGTCCACTACTACGACCGCCGCATGCCGGTCTTCCACGCGTTCGATGTCGAGCGCCAGGTCGACACGATCCACGCGCGCGAAGTGCCCCTGCCCTCCGGCGGCGCGCTCGTCATCGACCAGGCCGAGGCGCTGGTCGCGATCGATGTGAACTCGGGCCGCTCGCGCAGCGCCCGCGACAGCGAGACGAACGCGTACCAGACCAACCAGGAGGCCGTCGACGAGATCGCGCGCCAGCTGCGCCTGCGCGACCTCGGCGGCGTCGTGATCTGCGACCTGATCGACATGCGCTCGGCGAAGCACCGCCGCGACATCGAGGAGCGCCTCAAGAAGAACCTCTCGCGCGACCGCGCCAAGACGACCGTCTCGCAGATCAGCGAGTTCGGCATCGTCGAGCTCACGCGCCAGCGCATGCGCCCGAGCATCCGCAAGGCGCACTACATCGACTGCCCGCACTGCGCGGGGCACGGCGAGATCCGCATGCCCGACTCGGTCGCGGCCGATGCGATGCGCCGCGTGCAGCTCGTGCTCGACATGGAGAAGGTCTCGCGCATCGAGCTCGTGTGCTCGTCGAAGGTCGCCGCCGTGCTTCTGTCGACGAAGCGCCGCGCGATGGTCGAGCTCGAGGACCTCTTCTCGAAGAAGATCGGCGTGCGCATCAGCGAGGCGATCGCGGTCGACCGCGTCGACATCTACGCCTACGACGACCGCGACGCGGATGTCGAGTTCGACCGCCCGCAGAGGCCGCAGATTCCCGCGCTGGCGAGCCTGCCGACCGAGATCGAGGAAGACGAGGACGAGGTGCAGCAGGGTTCCCGCGGCGAGCAGCGCGGCGAGGGCGGCGGACGCCGCGGCCGGCGCCGCCGTCGCCGGAAGCCCGCGGCTGCCGACGCGACCTCGATCATCCTGTCGGGCGGATTCGACGATCTGCCCGAACTCGACGAGGACGAGCCGAGCATCTCCGAGACGCTCGCGGATTCGCGCGATGACGACGCCGAGGAAGGCGACGAGAGCGAAGGCGAGGGCGCAGATGGCACGCAGGGCGAGGCACGCGAGGATGGCGAGGGTGGACGCCGTGGGCGTCGCCGGCGCCGGCGTGGCCGCGGCCGCGACCGCGAAGGTGGAGATCGCGGTGGCGAGCAAGGCTCGCAGCCGCGCCAGCCTCAGCCGCAGCGCGCGCCGAGGCCTGTCGCTCCCCCGCCGCCGCCGCGCGAGCCGAGCGAGCCGATCCGTGTCCACGCGATCGCCAAGGAGATCGAGCTCACGAGCAAGGAAGTCCTCGCGAAGTGCGCCGAACTCGGCATCGAGGTGAAGGGTCACCAGTCGCAGCTCACCGGCGAGCAAGGCGACGAGATCCGCAAGGCGTACGGCAAGCCGCCGTTCGATGTGCCCGAGCCGACGCCGGAGCCCGAGCCCGCTGCGGACACGCAGGGTGGCGGCGAAGGCGGCGAGCCTGGCGAAGGCGGAAGGCGCAAGCGCCGTCGTCGTCGCCGTCGTGGCGGCCGCGGTCGCGATCGCGACGGTGCGCAGCCCGATGGGGCAGGCGATGGCGGTGATTCGGGTGGCGGCGACGCTGCATCCGAGGACGACGCCCAGGCATTCGACGGTGCGGATCTTGACGCGGGCGACGAGCCCGGCGACGAGAGCGGTTCCGCCGGCGAGGGCGAAGACGCTGGAGACGGCGAGTCGTCGGAGGACGGCGAGTCCGGTGATGGAGGTGGCGGCGAAGGTGGCGGCGAAGGTGGTGGTGAGGGTGGCGGTGAGGGCGGCGGTCGCCGTCGACGCCGACGACGCCGTGGCGGCCGCGGCCGAAACCGCGACCGTGGCGATGGCGAGAACCGCCCCGAGAACCGAACCGAGAACCGAACCGAGAACCGCACTGAAAGCCGCGGCGAGAACCGCGGCGAAAACCGCAACCAGAATCGCGACGGGAATCGCGATCGAAACCGCGATCAGAGCCGCGGCGACAACCGCAACCAGAACCGCGACCGAAACCGCGACCGAAACCGCGAAGGAAACCGTGACGGAAACCGCGGCGAGGGCAATCGCCGGAGCGAAGCGCCTGCGCCAAGTCCCGCGCCCGCGCCCGCGCCGGCCCCTGCACCCGCTCCGCGTCCGCGCTCGCTGTACGGCGGCCGCGTGCGCAAGCTGTCGCCGGGCGAGATGCCAAAGGGCGGCGGTGACGAGTGATCCGGCGTTGAACGCGCGCCCAAGTTCCGATTCCAAGCCCGGCTGAACCGAATCATGCAACGCAGACGCGTCTTCATCCTCGGCTCCACCGGCTCGATCGGCACGAGCGCGCTCGATGTGGTGCGCGACTTCGCGCGGCGCACGGGCGAGGCTCGCGGCATCCAGTTCGAGATCGTGGGCCTCGCGGCCGCGAGGAACGGCGATCTTCTGTCCGCACAGGCGCGCGAGTTGTCGGCGCAGTGCGTCGCCGTCGTCGACGACGGCGCGTCGCTCGACCTCCCCTCGGGCACGCGCGTCTTCCGCGGCCGCGACGCGGCATGCGACATGCTCGCGGCCTGCGCGCGACGCGGAGACCTCGTCCTCGCGGCGATGGTCGGCGCCGCCGGCATCCGCCCGACGCTCGTCGCGATCGAGCAAGGCTGCGACATCGCGCTCGCGAACAAGGAGACGCTCGTCGCCGCAGGCGCCGTCGTCATGCCGGCGGTCGCGCGCGCGGGCATCCGGCTCGTCCCCGTCGACAGCGAGCACAACGCGCTCTTCCAGTGCCTCAAGGCCTCGACCTCGATGGACGAGGTCCGCCGCGTGGTGCTCACCGCATCGGGCGGCCCCTTCCGCTCGAGGACGCGCGAGGAGATGGCGGTCGCGACCGTCGACGACGCCCTGGCGCATCCGACCTGGCGCATGGGCCCGAAGGTGACGATCGACAGCGCGTCGCTCATGAACAAGGCGCTCGAACTCGTCGAGGCCCATTGGCTCTTCGGGCTCGGCAGCGACCGCATCGATGCGATCATCCACCCCCAGTCGATCGTGCATGGATTCGTCGAGTACCTCGACGGCAGCGTGCTCGCGCAGCTCTCGCCGCCCGACATGCGCACGCCGATCCAGCAGGCCATGTGCGACCCGGAGCGGTTCGACGGCCCGTCGCGCAAGCTCGACTTCTCCGCGCTCAGGTCGCTCGACTTCCAGCCCGTCGACCTGCAGCGGTTCCCCGCCATCCAGCTTGCCCACCGCGTGATCGGCGCGGGCGGCTCGAGCGGCGCCGTGTTCAACGCCGCAAACGAAGTGGCGGTCGCGGCATTCCTCGACCGCAGGATCGGGTTCCTCGAGATCGCCGAGCTCGTCCGCGACGCGCTCGACGCGATGCCCGTGACGGCGGTCGGCTCACTCGACGATGTGCTTCGCGCCGATGGAGAGGCGCGGGCGCGCACCGAGGCGATGGTGCGCGCGTAGCATCCCGCCGTTCCGTCCGTCCCTTCCAGCCACCCTCGCCGCGCCCCGCTTCCAACCGAAAGACCTGCCTTGAGCGCTGTTTCCGGATTCATCCTCATCCTGCTCGGCTTCGGGTTCCTGATCTTCATCCATGAACTCGGGCACTTCCTCGCCGCGAAGTGGGCGCGCATCCGCGCCGACGGCTTTGCGATCGGCATGGGGCCATGCCTCGTCAGCTACCGCCGCGGCGTGGGACTCGTGCCCGGCTCCGCCGATGCGGTCGTGCTTCGCAAGCATGGACGCCGGCCGATCGAGTTGCGCGACTCCGAGATGGCCGCGCTCGGCCTCGGCGAAACCGAGTATTCGCTGCGCGTCCTCCCGATCGGCGGCTATGTGCGCATGCTTGGCCAGGAAGACGGCAACCCGGCCGCCGTGAGCGACGACGCGCGCAGCTTCACGAAGGCGCCGATCTTCAGGCGCGCGGTCGTGATCCTCGCGGGAATCGTCGCAAACCTCGCGCTCGCGATCGTCCTCTTCCTCATCGCCTTCCTCGTCGGCGTGCGCTTCCCCGCCCCGACGATCGGCGCGATCGGCGCGAATTCGCCCGCCGCGCGCGCGACCTCGCTCGACGAAGGCGTGCCGAACGGACTCCGCGCGGGCGACCGGGTCGTCTCGATCGATGGAGACGAGACGCAGACCTTCCTCGACCTTCGTCTCGCAGCCGCCATGGCGAAGCCCGACACGGCGCTCGAGGTGACCGTCGCCCGCGGCGACGCCACGCACCGCTTCAGCGTGACGCCCGAGCGTGACCGGAACATCGGCCTTCTCTCGATCGGCGTCGATACGGCGCGCAGCGCCACCGTCACCGATGTGCGCGCGTCCCGCGAGCAGGTCGCCGAGGCGATCAAGGAGTCCGATGCCGAACTCGCGAACGCGGGCGTCGGGCCCGGAGCGACCGCGATCCGCGTCAACGGCGCGCCGGTCGGCAGCTTCGCCGATCTCGAGCAGGCCGCGCGCACTTCCGGCGGCAGGCCGATGACGGTCGTGTGGCAGCGCCCCGCGACGAAGGACTCGCCCGCCGTCGAGTTCGAGACCACCGTCGCGCTGCAGCCGCTCTTCGACCGACTCGTCACTCCCCCGGTCGACGGACGCGCCGCGGCCGAGGAGTTCGGCCTCGCCGGATTCGCGCCGCTTCCCAAGGTGGCAGAGATCGACAGGGCCAGCATGAACCGCGATGTGCTGAAGCCGGGCGATGTGTTCCTCCGCGTCGGCTCCCTGCAAGGGCCGCGCGAATCGGAACTGCGCCGGACCCTCAACGCCTCGCCGAACTCCACGATCCCGGCCCTCGTGCTGCGCGAAGGCAAGGAAGTCGCGGTTTCCGTGCGCACCGATGCCGATGGCCGCGCGGGCGTCTACCTCGGCTACGCACTCGAACTTCCGCGCCTGGCCAACAGCATCGCAGAGGTCGTCACGAATCCATCGGCTGAGGCGGCCACGCCGGCAGCGACCCGCGCCACGCCCGCAGCGGCCCGCGCCACGCCCGCAGCGGCCCGCGCCACGCCCGCAGCCGCCCTCAAGTCCATGCCGCTCGGCTGGATCGAGACCATCGAAGGCCAGCCGATCGCCGACTTCTTCGCGTTGCGCGCCGCGCTCGCCGCCGCCGCCAACACGCACGCGGGCGACGCGCCGCTCGCGCTCCGGGTCACCATGCGCGATCCATCGCCCGACGCGGCGCCTACCGAGATGCAGATGACGCTCGGCGCGGAGGATCTCGCAGCGCTGCGCAGCCTCGGATACGCCTTCCCGCTCTCGAGCGCGATCTTCGATCCGAACTTCACCGTGCTCTCGGCCAACGGCAATCCGCTCAAGGCGATCGCGATGGGCTTCCGCCAGACGCTGCTCATGGTCGAGCAGGTGTTCCTCACGCTCGACCGTGTCGGCCGCGGTTCGGTCGGAGTCGAGCAGCTGCAGGGCCCGGTCGGCATCCTGCACACCGGCACGCAGGTCGCGGACGAGGGCTTCATGTATGTCCTGTTCTTCCTCGCGCTCATCAGCGTGAATCTCGCGGTCGTCAACGCGCTTCCGATTCCGATCGCGGACGGCGGGCTGTTCATGTTCCTGATGTACGAGAAGATCCGCGGCAAGCCGCCGTCGATCGGATTCCAGAACGCGGCGGCCCTCGCCGGAATCGCGCTGGTCGCCGGCATCTTCCTGCTGACTTTCTACAACGATCTCATGCGGCTCTTCGCCTGAGTCCATCGACCTGCGAATCGGGACGCGGCGCGCGCGCGAACGGCTGCACATGAGCGATCACCCAGTCTCCATCGTCACCGGCGCCGGCAGCGGCATCGGCGCGGCCTGTGCCCGCATGCTCGCGGCGCGCGGCCACGCCGTCGTCCTCGTCGGCCGCACCGAGTCGAAGCTCGACGCCGTGCGCGCGACCCTCGCCGAGCCGACCCGCCACCTCGTCATGGCGGCCGACATCGCCGACAGCGGCCTTGCGCAGGAAGTCGTCGACAAGACGATCGAGGCGTTCGGCCGACTCGACACGCTCGTCCTCGCCGCAGGCGTCGCGCCGCTCGCGCCGATCGACCGGACGACCGAAGAGGTCCTCGAGGAGGCCTTCTTCATCAACACCTTCGGCCCGGCGAACCTCATCGTCCGCGCGTGGCCGCAGTTCAAGAAGCAGCGCTCGGGCCGAGTCGCGATCGTGTCGACGATCGGCACGAGCGATCCGTTCCCCGGCTTCTTCGCCTACGCGGCGAGCAAGTCCGCGGTCGACAGCTTCGCGCGCTCGATCAAGGCCGAAGGCAAGGCGATCGGCGTGAAGGGTTTCGCGATCAATCCAGGCGCGGTCGAGACACCGCTCCTGCGCAAGAACTTCCCCGAGAGCGTGATTCCGCGGGCACGCGCGATGACGCCCGAGCATGTCGCGGAGATCGTCGTCGCGTGTGCGTGCGGCGAGCGCGACGAGGACAACGGCAAGGCGATCGCGGTGGTGGCCTGAGCGAGGCTTAAGCGCTCGCCGCTGCGGCGGCTCGCTTTGGTGTTGCGCACGGTGTTGGAAGGCTTGACGATCGGATGCGCTCGGCTCTATCTGACGGAGCCGAGGTCTTGCTGCGGAGCCGAGGTCTTGCTGCGGAGCCGAGGTCTTGCTGCGGAGCCGAGGTCTTGCTGCGGAGCCTAGGTCTTGCTGCGGAGCCTAGGTCTTGCGGCGGACAGCGCGGTCCATGTCGCGCTTGTCCTCGCGCTTCGCGATGTCCTGGCGCTTGTCGTGCTGCTTCTTGCCAAGACCGATGCCGATCAGCAGCTTCGCGCGGCCCTTCACCCAGTAGATCTTGAGCGGCACGAGCGTCGCGCCCTTCGCCTTCGCCTCGGTCGCGAACTTCACGATCTCGCGCGCATGCGCGAGCAGGCGCCGCTGCCGAATCGGATCATGCTGCCGGCTCGCGCCTGCAGGCGGATACTCGGCGATCGTGACATTCATCAGCGTGAGCTGCGGTGGCTCGATCTGCGCGAGCACCCAGCCTTCGCCGAGACTCGCCTGTCCTTGACGGAGGCTCTTGACCTCGGTGCCCACAAGCTTGAGCCCGCACTCGAGCGTGTCGCTGATGGCGTAGTCGAACCGAGACTTGCGATTCTCGATCACCGGCTCGCGTGCCTCGCCTCCGTCAGACTGATGCTTCTTGCGATCGCCCATGCGTGTGTGGTGCGTTGGAAACGCAACCCGAAGTTCCGCAGGGTAGCGCGTCACCAACGCTCGGACTTCAAGCGGGTTCGAGGTCACAGTTCTCGGACGATTTGACAGGCCCAAGGTCCGAAGAAGCCGCGATATCGCCTCATCTATGGGCTCTGCTGCACCCGAATCGGCCAATCCCTGCAAGATTACATCGAGTCACTGCGACCTGTTTGCGGGACAACGCTTGCGTGGCGCATCGCCACCTCAGCGCTTTCCCCGGCTGGGTTGCAGCCAATGTGTTCGGCGAATCTGAGAGGTACAAGATGCGCGTCTCGAGAAAGATGGCTTTGCCAAAGGCTCTCGCTGTTGCGTGTGCGATGGTGGTTCCACCGATCGCCTTCGCCACGGATATCGAACGCGCCACTGCGGGTCAGATCCCGAGCCCGATCTCCGCGCGCGTCGACTTCCTCGCCGCGAACCCGGGCGCAGGCATCTACGACGACGAGCCCGTCCGCGGCGGACGCGTCTCCCGCGTCTACGGCGCCGCCTTCTCGAACGGCGTCAACCCCGTCGACAGCGCGGAGCGA
>JBKCZS010000013.1:0-18362 GCA_046337925.1 bacterium
GGCGCGAGGTGGCTCGCGAGCAACTGGTCGCGGAACTCGAGCAGTTCCAGCGCCTCGTCGAGGAGCCTCGTCGATCCGCCCGCGATCCGGTCGACGAGGAGCGCGAGGCTCGGGTCCGCGCGCAACTCGCCGCGCTCGTGCGGGGCGATCGACGGGGCGTCATGCCACGAGACGCCCACCTCCTCGAGAAACCCGCGAAGCGGCGCTCGCCGCACGCCGAGGAGCGGCCGGAGGATGGTGGGCATCGAGGTGTCCGCGAAGGTGCGCAGCGGAAGGATGCGCGCGAGCGCGCTGAGGCCGTGCCCGCGGCGAAGGCTGAGAATGAGGCTCTCCGCGCAGTCGTCCGCCGTATGCGCGGCGACCGCGGCGGCACAGGCGTGCTCCTCCACGAACGCGCGCGCGGCTTCGTAGCGTGCGATGCGCGCCGCTTCGAGCAGGTTCCCGCCGCTCGCCACCGAGACGCAACGGCAGGCGCGTCGCGCGATGCCGAGTTCCTCGGCGAGCAAGAGCGCCGACCTGCACTCGGCGCGCGCCTCGGGTCGCAGTCCGTGGTCGACGGCGAGGACGGCAAGCGAGTCAAGCGAAGGATCCGAGCGCTCGCGCACCGCGGCCGCGAGGACGAGCATCGCCATCGAATCGCCCCCGCCGCTCACCATCAGTGCGAGGCGGCCGTTGGCGAGATCGCCGCAGCGATGAAGTCCCTCCTCGAACCGCGCTGCGAGGGGATGGCGAGATGCCGCGAGCAGGATCTGGCCCCGCCGTTCCGAGGCGGAGGTCGCGGGCGTCACGGCCTTCTACCCGTGCTTGTGCCTGTGGTCGTGCCTGTGGTCGTACCCGTGCTCGTCGCCGGTGCGGGTGCCGTGGGCGCGGTTGCCGTCGGCGGCCCTGCAAACCTCACGGCGGGATCGAGTTCGAGCACCGCCTCCACGCGATGCGGGCCAGGCGTCTGGTAGCGGAAGCGGATGTGTCCGAGGCCTTCGGTGACGCGCGCCAACGCCTCGAGGCCCCGCGAGATGCGGTCGGCGCCGCCGAGTCCATCCACGACGAGCGGACGCCACCGCCGCACCATCGCTGCGGCGCGGGGCCCGTCGCAGAAGCCGACGCCCGTCGCCTTCGGGCTCTCCCCTTCGGTGCACGATCCCGCCGCCACGCGTTCGGCCACGACCGCCATCCAGGCCGAGTCGGTCGCGTAGAGCTGCCAGCCGCCGCAGGGCGTTTCAAGCGTCGTCCAGTGGAGTTCCGAGCCGCCGAGCTTGAATGGAGCTCCGAGGTAGCGGTCGAGGAACGGACCAAGTGCGTCGCAATGCCTGCTCGCCGCGGAATCCGAGTCGATCATGCGTCGGGCGACCACGCGAAGCCGCTCGCTGTTCTTCTGGTCGGGAACGAAGTCCCTCTCGGGAGCGGCCTCCGCGGCGCGCAGCAGACCGCAGCAGACGCTGCGCATGTACGCGTCCTGATCGGCCTCCGCCTGCCGTGCGTCCTCGACCTTCCACGCAAGCGCGAGAGCGGGCCGCGCGGCGTCCACGCTCGGGCCGACCGCCACGATCCGCTCACCCGCGAGATTTGCCTTCATCGCAGGCGACAAGCGGAACTCAGGCACGAGCGCCAGCCAAAAGGCGTCGCCGGTGGTCGGTACTCCGTCGCATGGATTCGAGACCGCGAATGCGGCGGCGCTCTCGAGCGCGAGCACCGCACGCGGATCGATCGGCCGCGGAGTGGAGCCAGCTCCGAGCGGCGAGTCTTCGTAGGTCCCGCGCAGTTCCGCGCGAATCTTCGAGTTCTGCCGCGAGAGTCCGATCAGCGTCGCTCCGCCGATGGGCGCCTCGTGACGCACGAAGATGCGGACGGGCGCCTCCGACGCAAGGAATTCCTGGATGAGAGGCTCGCTCAGCAGCGAGCGCTCGGCGTCTTCCGCGACCGCGCGGCTCGCCGCCCCGTCGAGCACCCCGTCGCCCGATCCGATGGGCGCCATCAGAAGCCAGCCGCCGACGCGACGGAAGACGAGTCGCTCCGTCGCCGATGTGAACCGCTGTGGCGCCGTCATCCGCGCATTCAGCATCTTGAGGACCCGCTCGCAGCGATCGTCGTCCGCCTGCACGCCGAAGAGCCAGCGGTACCCGCCTGCACCGTCGGATGTGAGGTAGAACGCGACCCGCCCCGCGAAGACCTCGCGGGCGGCGTCATCTGCCTGCGCGTTGGCCCGTCGGGCGAGGAGATCGAAGGTGGCGAGCGCTTCGGGGCCGGCGATCGACTCGAGGACGGGCCGCATCGCGGCGCCGCCGAGACCGAGCACGTCGCTTGCACCGCGCGCGTCGATCGCAAGCATGGCATCGCGCGGAGCAAGCGCGAAGGCGGCGTTGTCGGCGCGCGCCTCGAGCGCGGTCAGGTGCGTGACGGCGACCAGCAGCCACAGCACGCAGCGAGACAGCGCGAGACCCCGCGCGGTGCGACGGGCTCGGGAAGCACCCCGTGGTCTTGATCGATCAAACGGGTTCACCGGTTCGCTCGTTCAGGAACGGCTGAAGGGAGCCGCCGCATCGCAGGGCGGCGCGTCGTGAGGGCAATTCTCGAGGGCCGAAGGGCAGCCCTCGCCGGCAAACGGCGCCACGACCTCGCGCAGCGCGCCGATCCCGTCGCTCAGCGCAGCGCCCTGGTTTCGCAGGCCGCTCTCGACGACACTCGCGACGGTCGAGCCCTGCTTGTCCGATCCCGCCGCGATCGCGTCGCGCATGATCGGCATCAGGCACACGACCCCGACGATGAAGAGCGCCGCGATTCCGATCGGAAGCACGCTCCTCGGAAGTTCGAGCATGATCCGATCGGCCAGTGCTTCCGCGCGGGCGCGGTCGCTCAGGGACTGCGGGCGGCTGCGTGCCTCGGAGCGGAGCGCAAGCAGCACGCGCACCAGCAGGCGCTGTGCGCGCGACGATCCCGCAGGTTCAGGCATCCATGCTCCTCGGGAACTCACTGGAGCACCTCGCTCGGATTCGGGCTTCCGCTCTGCTCGATCGCAAACAGCATGCGACGGCGCGCGCGGAAGAGATGGCTCTTGATGGTGCCCTCGGGCATGCCGAGTTCCTCGCCGATGCGCTGCACCGACCAGCCCTGCTGGTGGAACATCAGGACGATCTCGCGCTGCGGCGAGCCGAGCGCTCCGATCGCGATGTCGACGAGCGTCGTGATGCGCTCGACGCGCTCGGCCGACTCGACCTCGGCGAGAGGCGTGCGCGCATCGCCCGCCCGGTACTCGACGATCTCGCTGTCGGCGGTGGGCTTCATCTTCTGCTGCGCGTTGACGAGCAGACGCTTGCCGATCGTGAACAGCCAGGTGGAGAAGCGATACTGGTCGTCGAAGCGGTCGAGCGACTTGATCACGCGCACGAAGGCTTCCTGCGCAAGGTCCTCGGCCAGCTCGTGCTTGCCGCACAGACGGAAGAGGAACGCTTCCAGCGGGCGCTGGTACGCGTGGATCAAGGCCGCGATGGCATCGCGGTCGCCACGGCGGGCTTTCTCAATCGTGAGGCGTTCGGTCTTCGCGTCGAGCATCGGGGACCCTTCACACCGAGGTGTTCCGAGTGTACGGCCGCCTATGCGCCTCGTTCCGCCGATTTGAGGTTTCCCTCGCGGTTTCCCCGCCGATCGCGGCGGTTGGGCCGAGACTCCGGGCGCGAGCGTCCCGAAAGTCGGAACCTCTCGAGGTTCGCTCGCTCGGGCCGGCGTGGCGCGGCGGTCCCGCGCGCCCATCGTCGCCCCTACGCAGCCCGCGATCCTCGTTGGCGCCCCTGAGGCGCCTCAGAATCGCGTCGGAGCGCCTCGAGGAGGTCGAACGGGCTGTCGCCGCTGAAGTCGACCCCCAGTTCCTCCGCGAGCCCTGGCGCGCGGCTGAACACCCCTCCACCCGCACCGACCCGAAGCCCTGGGACCGGCCGCTGCTCCTGGAGGCTCTTCAAGAGCCGGCGGAGGCGGGCGGCGTCCGATCCTGCGCCCGCGTAACTGATGACGAAGGCGGGCTTCCGCTGCCCGATCTCCTCGAACAGGTCGTCCGACTCGACGCCTCCGCCGAGGAAGACCACATCGAAGCCATCGGCCTCGGCGAGGCCGACGAACATCTCGGCGGCCAGCTCCTCGAGCGGGCTCTGGCCGCTGGCGACGAGCACCGGCCTGCATCGCGAGGCGCGACGCGGAAGCGCCGCCTCGATCCGCTGGACGAGCTGCGACAGGAGGACGGTGGCGCAGTGCTGGTGGACCGCGCTGATCTGGTCGCGCCTGGCCCAGCCGTCGAGCACGGAACACGCGGGCCAGAGGAGCTGCTCGAGAACCTCGACGGCGGAGTGGCCGTCGTTGAGCCACTCGCGCACGAGGTCGCGGCATCCGATCCGGTCGCCGCGCATCAGGAGGCTGACGAACCGCTCCAGCTCGCGCTGCGCTTGCGCGCCCTCCGCGAGCTGGGCGTCGCAATCTGGTCGGACCGCGTTCGGTCCTCTTCGTTCAGTTGGAAATGGGCGGATGTGACCGCCGTCGAAGTCGTTGGCCTGAGGCATGGCCGGTCCTTCAGCAGTATGGAACGGTGCAGACGAGTCCCCGTCGTCCCGTTCGATCGCGATGTGGGCCGAGATCCCCTCGGCGGGCGGGTGCGGCGCCGCGCGCAATCCGTTGCGTCGCGGCGTTGCTGAGACAAGCAGACACGGGCGCAAGCGTTTCAGGCCGAAGCGCGAGGGCGAGAAAGTGACCGTGTCCGAAGCCGCCTCGGCGAGCCGAGGCGCGAAACATGCGCGTCAACGCGCGACGGTGATGACGCAGGTCCCGAAGGTGAGCGGCGTCTGCGTGATCGTTCCGAACCCAACCGACGCAAGCGCCTCCCGCAGCCGATCGCGGTCGAGGAAGGTCTCGACCGAACGCGGAAGGTACTGGTACGCGCCCGAACGGTCGCGGGCGATCAACGACGCGGTGCGCGGCATGATCTGGTGGGTGTAGAAGCGGTTCATCGCCCGGATGAGCGGATTGCGCGGCTCGTCGAACTCGAGGATCACGAGCCGGCCGCCGGGACGGAGAACCCGCTTGAACTCGCGGAGCGCCTGCACGGGCTCGCCGACATTGCGAAGGCCGAAGGCGATCGACAGCACATCCACGCTCGCGTCCGCAAGCGCCAGCGCCGTCGCGTCGCCCTGCTCGTACCTCGGCACGACGCGTCCCTTGCGCGCCGGATCGACCCGACGCGACTTGTCGCGAGCGATGTCGAGCATCTGCGGCGTGAAGTCGAGTCCCAGCACGCTGCGCGCACCGCTCTCTGCAAACAGTTCGGTCAGGTCGCCCGTCCCGCAGGCGATGTCGGCCACATCGTCGGTCGGCTTCACCTCGGCGAGGCGGACCGCCGCGCGCCGCCACTGCTGGTCGAGGCCGAACGAGTGGAGGCGGTTGTTGAGGTCGTACGCCCCGGCGATCGACGCGAACATCGCCCGCACCTTGTCGGCCTTGTCGGCTCTGCGATGCGGGTCCGCCGCGAGGTCCTGTGGCTGCCAGACGGGCTCGGACATAGGCCGCGAGTATAGGAGGGCGCACGGCGGCCGCCCGCGCGGGTACATTCCAACCTCGATGATTGTCGACCTCGACACACGCCTCTGGCCTAGCCTCGAGGACCTTGGCGCCGAACTCGGAGCGGCCGTGCGGTCGCTCGGATCGTCGCGCTGGCTGCAGCCCGACGCCACGAGCGAGGCCCACGCATCCGCAGTACGCGCGGTCGACGCGGCCGTCGTGCTCGGGTTTCGGAGCGAGCTGATCCGAGGCGCGATCCCCGAAGCGGTGCTTCGCGGGGTCGTCGAGCGGTCGCAGGGAAGGCTCTTCCTCGCGCGCGCCATCGATCCCGCCCGGCCCGATGCGAAGGCCGAGGTCGAGTCGGCGCGCAAGGAAGGCGCCGCCGCCCTCTGGATGGATCCTTGCACGCAGGGGTTCAACCCGACCGACACCCGCGCCATGCGCGTGTTCGACCGCGCCGAAGCGAACCAGTTGCCGGTGCTGCTCGGTTGGAGCGGCCCCTTGCCCGCCTCGGGTCGGCTGGAGTTCGCGCGGCCGTACCTCCTCGACGAGGTCGCGCGCGCGTTCCCGCGCCTGACGATCGTCATCGCCGGTTTCGGCGGCCCGTTCATCTCCGAGACGATCTCGCTCGTCGCGAAGCACGACCATGTCTTCACCACGACCGCGGGCATCGCCGCGCGTCCGTGGGAACTCCTGCACGCGCTGCAGAGCGCGCGCGATCACGGTGTCGACCGCAAGGTCTGCTTCGCCTCGGGATTCCCCTTCGACACACCCGCGCGTGCGATCGAGTCTATCTACGGCGTCAACAGCCTCGTGCACGCCACGCAGCTTCCCCACATCGCGCGGTCGGTGCTGCGCGAGATCGTCGAACGCGATTCGGTGAGCATTCTCGGCCTGGGCGTTCCCCCTCCGCCGGGTTCGCGCGACGCGACGCGATCGCTCGCAGCCGACGCGCCGCTTCGCCTCACGGGCGAGACAGGATGAACTTGGAAACCAGCATGCAACGACTCCGCACAACCAGCCTCCGCGCCTTCCTGCTCGCGACCGCGTGCGCCGCCGCTCCTTTGGCCGGCTGCTCGGGCAACGAAGCCGTCGGTCGCGCCGAGTTCGTCGCCCTCGGTTCGGCTCCGCTTCTCTTCGAGCGCGAGTTCATCGTGGGCTCCTACGCGACCAAGGAATCCGAGGACAGCTTCTGGTTCTCCGATGTTCCGCTCGAGCAACTGCTCGCCCACAGCGAGAACACGCCGGTCAAGGATGCGGTGTTCCTGCACGCGCAGCTGATCTGGATTCCGAAGCCTGGACTCACCCCGCTCGATCCCGCCGCCACCAATCTCGTGGTGCGCGCGCTGATCGTGTCGGATGGCGAGGTCGGGCTGTACGGCGGGGCCGGCTTCGCGCGGATCGACGGCGAGCCCGGAGAAGAGCGCGTCGAGATCGAGGTCGAAGGAGGGACGCTCACGCTCCTCGAGAAGACCGCCGGCTTCAACGACCTCCTCAGCCCCGCTGGATTCAGCGGCACCTTTGCTGCCGGATTCGCGCCGGAAGATGCGGCCAAGTGGCGCCGCGCCCTCTCGCAGTTCGCGACGAACGCCTTCGGGAAGTCGATGTGGGTCGATGCCCGCGGCTCGGGCGCGTTCAGTGCGGCGCTCGCCCGTCGCTGACCCCGGCCGCGGTCGCACGGTCGATCGCTTGCTCGATCTCTGGGCTGACGCCGCGGCGATCGCGATGCGCGGCGAGTCGGAAGACCAATGGTCCCGCGGGTCGCGCGATCCGAAGCGCGACCGCCTCGAGATCGAGTTGGTCCTCGATCCCTGCTCCCTGCCGCGGCCTGCCGCCGTACAGCGCGTCGCCGACGAGCGGGAAACCAAGGTCCGCAAGCATCACGCGGATCTGGTGGAAGCGTCCGGTCTCGAGATCGATCAGCGCGTGGCACTCGTCTCTCGCATCGGTTGCGTGGGCGACGGCGAGCACGGTGAGTCGCGATGGGTCTCCGCCCGAGCGGACGGTGCGGGCCTTGCTTCCCTCGCGCTTCAGGTAGGCCTTGTGCGGGCCGAGCAGTTCCGCCGCGCGGCGACCAGCTGAATACGCCGGTAGATGCCCCGATGAAGGCACGGCCTGGGAGGGTATGCGCGCGATGTACCACTTCGACCACGCACCCGCGCGGATCTCTTCGGCGTGCATCGCCGCCGCCGCGCGGTCGCGCGAGATGACGACGAGTCCCCGCGTCGGACGGTCGAGGCGGTGCGGCAGCTGTGCGTCAGGCCACCCAAGTTGCGCGCGCGCGCGCTCGATCAGCGAGTCGGATTGCGATGCGGCCGCGGCGTTCGGTCGCTCGCTCGAGAGGCCCGCGGGCTTGAACACCACCGCCTCGCGGTCGCTCGTCGCGATCACTTCAAGCGCAGAGCTCTTCGGTGGGCGGTCACGGGGCGATCTGTCGTTCACGCCTTGATGAAGCCCTCGCGAACCGCGTAGAGCGCGAGTTCGACGCGATCGTGGATGTCGAGCTTCTCCATCACGCTCGTCACATGCTTGTCGACGGTCTTGACCGAGATCCCGAGCATCTCGGCGATCTGCTTCTTGGCGTAGCCCTTGCCCACATAGCGAAGGACCTCGACTTCGCGCTCCGACAGTGCGGCGCCACGCGTGCCGACGACCTTGCTCCTCCGCATGTCCGACGCCGTTCCACGAACGCGCTCCGCCGCCGAGGCCGAGAAGTACTGCTCACCGCGCGCAACGGCGCGGATCGCCGCGGGAATCGAGTCGGGGTCGTCGCTCTTGACGACATATCCGAGTGCGCCGACCTTCAGTGCCTGCTCGATGAACCGGTCGTGCTCGCTCGCGGTCAGGAACATGATGGCGGTGTTCGGACGCAGCTGCCGGATGTGGCTGGCAGCATGGAAGGCATCCACCCCAGGCATCTCCACATCGAGGATCACGACCGACGGCGAAAGCTTGTGAGCCATTTCAACCGCATCGGCTGCGTTGGCGGCTTCACCCACGACGCGGATGTCCTCAGTTCCGCTGAGGACAGCCACCAGCGCGGAGCGGATCAGCGCGTGGTCGTCGGCCACAATGACGGAGATTTGCTTGCCATGCACCATCGGAGGACAGCATACCGTCTCGTCAAAGCAGCGTCTGCCCGCGTCGGCGGGCCGGTGGGCTGCCCGCTCCGAAGACGCCCGAGTCGGATCGGCCCAGCACGCGCCCGAACTATTGAGGCGAACGCTCCATCCTGATGAATACGCGGAAGACTTCGGGTGTTGTCCTGCAAGACGGCCGTATCGCAGTCCGTAGTGTGGAGGCAGCGACCCAAGATCAGCGGTGGGCTGGTCGACGGTCGCTGGAGATTCAAGCCAGGCGGGCCACGAGGAGTACCCATATGGCAGCAACGCATGAGCGGGCGACGCTGGTCCTTGACCTCTTCGATCAGTACTACGAGCGGGTCTATGCGTTCCTACGCAAGTCGACGACCCCGGATGTCGCCGAGGATCTCGCGCAGGAGGTGTTCGTGCGCCTGCTGCAGCATCCCGAGCTCGAGCGCCTCACGATCTCGATCAGCTACCTCCTGAAGATCGCGCACAACCTGCTGCGGCGGCGCTATGCGCGCGCAGCGCGGCTCCGCGAGCTGCTCGAGGAACGCGCCACGATGGATGGAGGCGACGAGACCGCCCGCGCACGCTCGCGCAACCGCGAGGAAGCGGCTGCGGGCGACATCGGCACCGATGTCCTCGAGACCGCGCTTGGCCTCCTCGCGAAGGACGAGCAGGACGCGATCCGCCTCATCGTCTGCGAGGGAAAGAGCTACCAGCACGCGGCCGAGGCCTTGGGCGTGTCGGTCACCACCATCAACAACTGGAAGCACCGCGGAATCGTCAAGCTTCGCAAGCTCGTGGGCACCTCGATCGACTCGTCGATGCCTGTCGGACGCGACGAAGTGATTGGCCTCGCTTCGCGCGGGCCGAACCGATTCGGCCGCGTCGATCTTTCCGGAGACCTCGGTGCGTCGGCGAAGCGCTCGTCCGCTGGGCGGGGTGCGCGCGGGCGGATCCACGGCACTTCGCAGTCGACCGACGAAGTTGCGTGACGGAAGCCGTCGGGTGACGGCATCGTGCCGACGGCGCTCAGCGCGTGACGAGCGCGATACCGAAGAACCCCACGATCGCGGCGACGATCAGAAGCACGACCACGATGGTGTGGAGCGAGCGCTTCAGTTTGCTCGGTTTGCTGTGGGTCGTGCCGTCGATCCAGGTGAAGCACTTGGGACAGATGTCGGCGTCGTCGACGACCTCCGCACCGCACTCGGGGCAGTAGCCGACATTGGAGGCGAATCGCCTTTGGTCGGCCGCGTCGAGATCTGCGTCGTCGTCGCCGAGGTCGTCATAGCCGTCGTCGACCCACTCGTTGTCGTCGCTCCTTCGCTTGGCCATGGGCGTCCTCCGCGGAGACAACCTGCGTCCGATCAGGATCCTCTACCCTTACCATACCTTCCATGCCGCCACTTCAAAGCGCAATGACCGCTCTTGGTTCGTCTTGCCCGCACTTCGACCTCGCCGATCCGCGCGGGTTCCGCATGTCCGACCGCGATGCCGCCGGCCGGCCGCTGCTCGTGCTCTTCCTCTGCAACCACTGCCCGTTCGTGAAGCACATCCGCCATGAAGTCGCCGCGATCGGGCGGCTGTACCAGCCGAAGGGCATCGTGATCGCGGCGATCAGCGCGAACGACCCCGCGACCTACCCAGACGACGCCCCGGCGAAGATGGTCGGCGAGGCATGCGATGCGGGCTACTGCTTCCCCTACCTGTTCGATGAGTCGCAGGCCGTCGCGCGGGCGTTCGACGCCCAGTGCACGCCCGACATCTTCCTTTACGACGCGGGCCACAAGCTGGTGTACCGCGGGCAGCTCGACGACAGCCGCCCGAAGTCGGAGATCCCCGTCACCGGACGCGATCTGCGCGCGGCGCTCGACGCCGTGCTTGCGGGCCGACCGCCCCTGCCTGAGCAGCGTCCGTCGATCGGCTGCAGCATCAAGTGGCGCGCCTGAGCCAAGCGGCGCGCCTGAGCCAAGCGGCGCGCCTTAGCATCGACTCGCTCGAGCGTTCGACCGCTCCGACGAAAACGCAAACAGGGAGCCCAAACGGGCTCCCTGTTCGTGTTCTGAAGCGAGGCGGACGGGAATCGAACCCGCAACCACCGGCGTGACAAGCCGGTACTCTAACCAATTGAGCTACCGCCCCAACACCCCGCCCTTCGGCGAGGGACGGAAAGGATAGCACAGTCTGCCGAAGCGTCAAGTGTCTTGGGGAAGGGCCGAAAAGCGCCCGAAAGTCCGCGTTTGCGTTCCGCCCGGGCGCGATCAGACATCCGACCAGCGGCGGCCGATCGCCGAGGAGACCTCGAGCGGAACCCGCAGTTCCATCGCGCCGCGCATGACTTCGCCAAGCAGCCTCGAGACGGCCTCCGCCTCCGACTCGGGCGCCTCGACGAGCAGTTCGTCGTGGATCTGAAGGAGCATGCGCGCCCGCGGAAAGCGTTCGGCGAGCGCCTTGTCGAGCCTGATCATCGCGATCTTGATGAGGTCGGCGGCGGAACCCTGCACCACGGTGTTCACGGCGATCCGCTCGCCGAAGGCCCGCTCGGCGGGATTGCGCGACTCGATCTGCGGCACGGGGCGCCAGCGACCGAGGATGGTGGTCGCGTGACCGGTCGTCCGCGCGCTCGCCACCGCATCGTCGAGGAATGCGTCGATGCCGCGGAAGCGCGCGCGATAGCTCTCGATGATCTCCTTCGCGCGCGCCACGGTGTAGCCGCTGCCAAGCCGACGCGCGAGCCCCGACGCGGTGATGCCATAGACGATGCCGAAGTTGACCATCTTGGCGGCCGAGCGCTGGGAGTCGGTGACCTCCGACGGCTTGACGCCGAAGACCTCGGCGGCAACCGCACGATGGATGTCCTCTCCGCGGTCGAACGCGCCGCAGAGACCCGGGTCGCCCGAGAGGTGGGCCAGGAACCGCAGCTCGATCTGCGAATAGTCGGCCGACACGAGCAGCATGCCCTCGCTCGCGACGAAGGCGCGGCGGATCGCGGCGCCGACCTCGGTGCGGATCGGGATGTTCTGCAGGTTCGGATCGCTCGACGAGAGCCGGCCCGTGGCGGTTCCGGTCTGGTGGAACTTGCAGTGGATGCGGCCGGTCTCGGGGAGGATCGCCTCGTCGAGGGCCTTGAGGTAGGTGCCGACGAGCTTGGCGAACTGCCGGTACTCGAGGATCTTCTCGGGGAGATTCGAATGGCAGTTCGGGTCTTCCGCCAGCTTCTCGAGCACTTCGCTGTCGGTGCTTGCGCCCGTCTGGGTGCGCTTCACCACCCGCAGGCCGAGGCCGCGGGGTTCGTCCTCGGGACGGTTGAAGAGGACCTGCGAGAGCTGCTTCGGACTGTCGGGGTTGAACGGCCACGGCGCGCTTGCGGCGATGTCGTCGCGCAGGGCGACCAGCTTGACCTCGAGGTCGCGCCGCTGCCGAGCGAGTTCGTCCCGCTCGACGCGGATGCCCGTCCGCTCCATGCGCGCGAGCACCGGAACGAGCGGAACCTCGACCTCGGCGTACACCTTGGACTGGCCTCTCGTCTCGAGGGTCCTCTCGAGCCTGCTCGCGAGCGCGAGCGCGATCTCGGCGTCCTCCGCCGCGTACGGTGCCGCGAGCGCAAGCGGCGCCTCGTCGAAGCGACGCTGGACCGCACCGCCTGCCCTGCTGCCGATCACCGCTTCGATCGGAATCGGCTGGATGCCGAGCACATGCTCGGCGGTGGCGTCGAGGCCATGCGACGGGCGGGTCGGATCGACGAGCCAGCTTGCGAGCATCGAGTCGCCTGCGATTCCGCGAAGAGCGATCTCGTGATTCGCGAGGACCTCGCAGTCGTACTTCAGGTTGTGCCCGACCTTCGCGATCGTCTCGTCCTCGAGGATCGGCTTCAAGAGCGCGAGCGCCTCGTCGACGCCGAGATGGGTCGCAGGCTCGGGCGAGCGGACCGGCACATAGAAGCCCTCGCCCTCGCGCAGCGCGAACGAGAGGCCGACCACGCGGGCGAGCGGCGGCGCGAGCGAGGTGGTCTCGGTGTCGAAGGCGACCCGCCGCGTTGCGCGGATCGACGCGCAGAGCATCTCGAGTTCGGCCCGCGTCCGGACCACGATCGTCTCGAGCGAGCGCGCGGAGACGGGCGCCGGCGACGCATCGGCGAGGCCGTCGAAGAGTGTCCCGAAGGACGCAACCTCGTGCTTCGGCTGGGCGGCGGGTGCGGCGGCTGCCGCCGGCGCAGGCGCGTCGGATGCGAAGAGCGAGCCCGCGTCGTCCGGCTTCGACCGTCCTCTGCCCGCGGCGGCCCGACCCGGCTTCTCCTTTGGTTCGGACGGCTCGGCGGCCGCACCGCCGCCGAAGATCTCCTGCGCCTCGCCGCGAAGGCGGTGGAATCCGAGCACGCGCAGCAGTTCGAGCAACTTGGGGAGATCGCATCGCGCCGGTTCGAAGCGCGCGTCGCGCTCGTCGAACGGGAACTCGCAGTCGCGCTTCAGCTCGACGAGCCTCCGCGAGAGCGCGACGAGTTCGCGGCTCTGCGCAAGCGCCTCGCCCTTCTTGCCCTTGATCGCGTCGAGATGCCGGTAGATCCCGTCGATCGAGCCGTACTCGGCGAGGAGCGACGCCGCGGTCTTTGGACCGACGCCAGGGACGCCGGGCACATTGTCGGCCGAGTCGCCCATCAGCGCGAGTAGATCGATGACCTGCTCGGGACGCACGCCCTTCGAATCGAAGAGCTGCTCGAGCCCGATGTCGCCGTTCTTCTGCGCGTCGAAGAGCGTGGTGTGCGTGTCGACCAGCTGGCCGAGATCCTTGTCTCGGCTCACCATGCGGATGCGCAGGCGCGGATGCGACTTCCGGAACCGGTCGACCAAGGTCGCGATGACATCGTCCGCCTCGACGCCCTCGATGCCGAGGACCGGGATCCCCATCAGGCGAAGCGCCTCGAGGCAGCGCTCGACCTGCGGATGGAAGTCTTCGGGCGCGGGATCGCGGTGCGCCTTGTACTCGGGGTAGATCTCCGAGCGGAAGGTCTCCTTGTCGCCCGCCGCATCGATGACGACGACGAGTTCCGTCGGCTTCTGCGCGCGGATGTAAGAGAAGAGCATCGACAGGAACCCGAACACGAGGTTCGTCGGTTCGCCCGTGATCTGGCTCGAGAGCCCGCCGCGGATGGCGTAGTAGGCGCGGAAGAACTGCGCGTGGCCATCGATGATGGCCGCGTGCGGTCCGATGCCGTCGGAAGGCTGGGCCGAGCCGCTCTCCCCCATCAGGACCCCACCGCCGCGGCGGCGTGCAACGTGCGGAGACGCGCCTCGTAGTCGGCGGAGAGCTCGACCTGACGCCGCGACATCACGGCGCGGGCGGTCTCGAGGAACTTGTCGATGCGGAACGACTTCGGCCCGTCGGCCGAGTCGGTGACCCACGCGAAGCGAGGCACCAGCGCCGCCGGCGGCTTGGAACTGGCGATCATCGCGCCCGTTCCGATCGTGGTCCCCGTCATCAGGCGCGTTCCGATCGCAAGCTTCGCGTGGTCGCCGATCACGCTGCCCCAGAACTGCCGGCCCGTCCGCAGCAAGCCGCCGTCCGCCTCGAGGCGGACGATCACCTCGCCGTAGGTGTTCAGCAGGTTCGAGTTGTCGCTTCCCGCGCCGATGTTGACCCACTCGCCGACGAAGCTGTCGCCGAGGTGTCCATCGTGCGACTTGTTCGAGTACCCCTGGAAGATCGTGCCGCCGATCTCGCCGCCCGCGCGGCAGTGCGGGCCGATCGCCGTCGATCCCTTGAGGAGCGCGCGTTCGCCGACGGTCGTTCCCTCGCAGACGACGCACGGGCCGACCAGCACCGACAGCGGTCGGATGGTGACGCCCTTCGCGATCACGACCGCCCCCTTCGAGGCGTCGATCACGCAAAGCGGGCCGATCGAGGCCGTCGGATCGATGAGGATCGGGTACGCGCCGAAGGACTGGCCTTCGTCGGGCCGGAGCGCCCGCGCGACGCAGGAGCCGTAGGCGGCGCTCTTCGCGAGCAGCGGAAGATCCTCGGTCAGGGTCGTGCCGAGCCGCGTGGTGAGGTCCCACGGAGCTGCCGCGATGTCGGCGTCAAAGCCGCGTTCCGCGTCCGTCGGAGGCGTCTCCAGCGCCGTCCGCGCGCCCTGCTCGTCGGCGCCCGCGGCGAGCCGCGCAGCGAGGAAGGTGCCGTCCCGTCGGAAGCGCCGTTCGCCGGGGGCGAGGTTCTCCAGTACGCCGAGCGACAGCAGGCGGGCATGGACGACGGTGGTCGTGTCGGCGGCGCAACGCAGCGCGAGGCGCTCGGCGATCGTCCACGCACCGCAGCGCAGGTCGCAGGCGCGCCGCAGATCCGTCAACGGACCGAAGGTTCCACCCTGGTCGTGCACGAGGATCAAGCGACGGTCGGCCGAGATGTCCATGCGGCGCACTGTAGCGCGGGATTCAGCCCGATTGACGGGCGTGAATTCAGCCCGATTGACGGGCGAGGTTTCAGCCCGACTGACGGGCGAGGATTCAGCCCGACTGACGGGCGAGGCCCGGCGACACGCGGGTCGCGGTGGTGAACGCCCAGATCGAGCGGGTCTTCCCGAGCAGCCAGAGCGTCGGCAGCGCGAGGATGCCGTCGCCGATCGCGCCGAGGAAGCGGCGCCAGACCTCGCCTGCACCGCTGCCCGGCCACCACGGCGCGCCTCCGTCGAGGACGAGCGACCGGATCGAGAAGATGAAGACGAACGCGACCGCCGCGAGCAGCGAGAACACGAAGGTGGCCGCCGACCCGGCGAGCGGGTTCTGCCGGTAGAGCAGGCTGCGCAGCTGGATGACGGCGAGCGCGCCGAGCGCGAAGCCAAGCGCCCGCGGCCCCGGAACGATCAGGACTTCCTGCGTCGGCAGCACGACGGGCGACAGGAGATCTGCGACGAGTCCGCCGAGCATCGCGATGCGCACTCCGAGCTTGCGGGGCGCGGCGAGCAGGGCGAAGACAACCACCGCGGGCAGGAACTGTCCCCGCAGTTCACCGACGGCGAACAGGCTGCCGACGCTCGCATCGAGCGACGCGGCGATCAGGATGGCGACCGCGTAGACGCTCCACCTCATCGCGGCACCTCCGCCGGGACGGCGAGAATGACGCTCGAGAGACCGTCGAGATCGAGGATCGGCCTGATCTCGACGCGACGGGCAAGCGGCGCCTGCTCGACCGGCTCGACCGCGACGACGACCCCGATGCGCGAGCCGAGGGCGGCGCGCCCGAAGCGATCGTCGGCGAGCCGCGCGATCATGCCTGGCGCAAGCGCCATCGAAGTGGCGACCTCCGCGGTCCAGGTGCCCCGCCCGGTCGGCTTCAGCACGGCTCCCGGATAGGAGGAGGCCGGCGCGCGGGGATCGCTTCCTTCGGGCGGGAACAGGCGAGAGCCGATGCTCGGGAGCTTGTTCGCCGGAATCAGCACCGACTGGAAGTTGCCGACCTCGGGGGCGATCACGCCGACGAAGACATCGCCATCGACGAGCGCCGCCGCGCCCGCGCGGACCCCGTGTCGATCGCCTGCGTTCAGCGTGAAGACGCCGTTGCGCCGGCTCGGATCGCCCGCGATGACCGAAGCCTCGATGAGCCGTGAATCGGGCGAGTCGACGCGAGCGCTGACCGCACGGAGCGACGCGAGGCTTCGCTCGAGCCGCTCGACCTCGAGCCGCGACTGCTCGTAGAGCATGCGGTACTGCGCGACCTCTCGCTCGAGCGCGAGGGTCTCTGGCGCCTGCGGATCAAACCGAGGCTGCGGCGGACGGATCTGGTCGCGCACGAACATGCCGAGGTGCGTGACGGGCGCAAGGGGCACCGACAGCAGCCGCGAGAGGTCGTTCGTCCACGGCATCAGCGCGTACACGGGAAGCAGCGCGACGACGAATGCGATCGCCGCCAGCGTCCAGTCGAGACGCCTGCCCGTGAGTGTGCGGATGAAACGCGGGAGTTGCATCGCCCGATCAGACCACGCGCGGGGCCTCGTCAGCCCTCATCGACATCGCTGTCCATCGTCGCCTTCCACTCCTCGAGGTTCTCGAGGTAGGTGGCCGTTCCACGCGCAACGCAGGTGAGCGGCTCGTCGGCGATGCGCACGGAAAGGCCCGTGCGCTCCTCGATCACCTGCCCGATGCCGCGCAGCAGCGCGCCGCCGCCGGCGAGCACGATGCCGTTCTCCACGAGGTCGGCGCTGAGCTCCGGCTCCGCGTTCTCGAGGGTGTGGAGCACCGTCTCGACGATCTGGTTGACCGGCTCGAGCAGCGACTCGCGGATCTCCTCGCTGCCGACGACGGTCTTTCGGGGCAGACCCGACAC
Organism: bacterium; assembly: GCA_046337925.1. Classification (GTDB taxonomy): domain Bacteria; phylum Planctomycetota; class Phycisphaerae; order Phycisphaerales; family SM1A02; genus QWPT01. The sequence goes on from JBKCZS010000013.1 coordinate 16,938, forward strand.
CATGTCGCGCCCGCGCACCTCCATCGTGAGTTCCTTCTCGAGCTTCGAAGCGCTTCCGATCTCGATCTTGATGCGCTCGGCCGTCTGCTCGCCGATCGTCAGGCCGTAGTTCTTCTTCATGTGGGCGATGATCGCCTCGTCGAACTCGTCGCCTGCGACTCGGAGCGACTGGCAGGTCACCATTCCGCCGAGGCTGATGATCGCGACATCCGTGGTTCCGCCGCCGATGTCGACGATCATGCTCGCGGTCGGCTCGCCGACCGGAAGACCTGCGCCCATCGCGGCCGCCATCGGTTCCTCGATCAGGTAGACCTTGCGCGCGCCGGCGCGCGCCGCGCTGTCGAACACGGCCTTGCGCTCGACCGCGGTGATGCCCGACGGGACTGCGATCACGACGCGGGGCGCGAACAGGCGGCTGCGGCCCGACACCTTGCGGATGAAGTAGGCCAGCATCGCCTCGGTGACATCGAAGTCGGAGATGACGCCGTCCTTCATCGGGCGGATCGCGCTGATGGTGCCCGGGGTCTTGCCGAGCATCTCCTTCGCGGCCGTTCCGACCGCGGTCCCGTTCCCGAGGACCTTGTTGGTTCCCTTGCGCACCGCCACGACCGAGGGCTCGTTGAGCACGATGCCCTCGCCCCGCACGCACACGAGCGTGTTGCAGGTGCCAAGGTCGATGCCCATGTCAACGCTGAACCAAGCGAGAAGTTTCTCGATGAACACGACTCGTTCCAATCTCGGGGACGCCACCACGGCCCCGCCCTGCGCCAACGGACCAAACCCGGGACCGCCGTCTTGGCCGAGGCCAGCACGCCACCACCACGGTCGCGCCTGCCGCACGCGTCGAAGGACGCCCACAGCCCCTGCCGATCCACGAAGGGTAGCAGAAACGAACGACGCCGCCCATGAGGGCGGCGTCGTGAATCTGTCGTTGGTCGGGGCTTACTTGATGATGGTCAGCGGCGAGCCGGGCTGTCCGCCCGTCTCCGCCTGCTTCATGTTCGCCATCACGAGCACGCCGACGCCAGTGATGAGCACGAGCGCTGCCACGACGAGAAGCGCCGTGTACACATTCATCTCGCTGCTGCGGGTGGTTGCCTTTGCCATGGGTCGATGTCCTTCGCTGATTCGTTCGCGGATTCGTTCGCGGGTACTAGGTCTGCGCAGCAGATTGCGTTACTCGCCGGCCCGGGCGACAGCGCGCTGGCCGACCTTGACCTCGCCGCGAGCGGCGGGATCTTCGAGTTCGATCACGCCGACGGCGCGGTTGACATCGACTTCGGTGATGCGGAGGTTGCCGACGAAGGTGCTGCCGTCGCCAACCGCAAGGACCCAGCCGGCCTTCACGCCGTCACGGGAGCCGGCGTTGATCTCGGCGAGCGCCGGGCCGTTGCCGCGGCGGACATTGATGATGGTGGCGGCGAT
>JBKCZS010000014.1:0-14073 GCA_046337925.1 bacterium
GGCTCGATGGATCTGACCAAGAGCGTGCAGTACTTCGTCAACATCGACGCGATCCTCCGCTCGAACGGCGGAGCGACCTTCGGCGACGGCGACTTCGGCCCGAACACGCGCTTCGGATTCTGGGAAGGCATTTCGGGAACCAGCAACTTCAGCCAGCAGATCTTCGCGATTCCCGCTCCTGGTGCGATCGCGCTGTTGGGCCTCGCGGGCGTCGTCGGCACGCGCCGCCGCCGCTGAGCGAAGACGACTTCGTGCGGCTTCGCACGCGACAACATCGACGAGTCACCAAGACGCCCCGCATCATGCGGGGCGTCTTGCTTGATGGGCACCCGGTTGGGGGTAGCGCTCGGACTTTGCGATGCCCAAGGCGGCAGTTCTTGACCATTTCGCATGACTGCTGAATGAACGGCACGCCGGGTTGCGCCTCCACGGTGTCAGCTGCATTTCCGTCCTTTCTCCGCGTCGAGGTCAACACCCTCCGACGCCCACAGCACCCTGCATTCCGGAGTCTACATGTCTGTTTCCGATCGATCGAAGTCTGGGTTGTTCCTTGGTCTCTGCGTGGCGGCCATCGCTGCGCTTCCCTCTGTCGCCTCGGCGCAGGTCATCGACATCAACGGTGGCAACTCGTGGACCGGTTGGAGTTCTGTCGGCACCTCGCAGACCTCGGGCATCTGGGTGCTTGGGTCGACCAACCGGACCTTCAACATCTACAGCTCCAGCTTCGTGCTGAGCGCGAGCCAGACCGTCGGTGGGACGCGTCTCGCCGACGGCGCTGCAGGCAACGGAACGAGCTACTCCGGCGACGGCGGCGGCAGCCTCTTCGCCGGCTCGTGGCAGGCGGGCGACCGTATCCTCGGCATCGGCATCCAGTACACGGGCACGACCCGCGCCCACAACTGGTTCTTCCATCAGGATTCGGGCGGCAACAACATCCAGGCGGCTTCGAGCTTCGGCGCGGGCAACGGCGCACTCAGCTTCGACTCGGGCGATACCTCGGGCTACATCGACAACTACTCGTCTGCCGGCATCTATCGCGGCCAGACGCGTCAGTACTCGGTCTTCACGGGTTTCAGCGCAAACGGCTCGAGTAACTTCATCACCCCGTACGGCGTGACGCCGACGCTGGCCATGCCCACCCGGACCTTCACGGTGATCGACGCTGGCTCGATGGGCGATAGCAAGAGCATTCAGCACCTGATCAACATCGACGCGATCCTCCGCGCGAACGGCGGTTCGACCTTCGGCGACGGCGACTTCGGTGCTTCGACCCGCTTCGGCTTCTACGAGGCCGGCGCGAGCGGTGCAACGCAGCAGATCTTCCCGATCCCCGCTCCGGGCGCGTTTGCGCTCCTCGGCCTCGCGGGCGTCGTCGGCAAGCGCCGCCGCCGCTGAGGTGGGGGCGAATCGACAGCAACTTCTCCAACGGGCTCCGCGCATGCGCGGGGCCCGTTTCCCATCATCTCAGGGACGGGGCCGATCGGTTCGCGTACGCTCCGAACCGTGAGCGCGAAACCAGACGCGGACTCCCCAGACTGCCCTCCGTGCAAGCCGCGCGTGGTGCGCGTCGCCGCTGCGGCGCTCGCGGGGCTCCTTGTCGCCGTGTGCGTACTCGCGCTCTGGCCTCCGCCGGGCCGTCCGTCGCTTCCGGCGAACGCCGATGCACGCGGCGAAGCGCTTGAGCAGGCGCTCGTGGCGGCGGTCACCAAGGTGCGCGACCCGGCGGGCGAGTCGTGGGCGATCGCGATCGACCCGGCCGACATCAACGCATGGCTCGCCACGCGACTGCCGAAGTGGATCGCGCACGACCCCGAGTTGGCGCCCTTCGCGGCTGCCGAGCGGCTGCGCCTCGGCGCCGAGGATGGCGCGGTCGTCCTCGACGCGCCGGTCGGACCCGGGTTTCTCGGCCTCGTGGGAACGGTGCGAGTCCCGCTTGAACTCGACGAGCGGTCGCAGCGCCTTCGGATCGATGTGGCGGCCGCGCGGGTGGGGCGGCTTCCGATTCCCTTCGCCGCAACCGGACTTGGCTCGGGCGGGACGCTTGCCGAGGAGGTGGCGCGCCTCGAGGAGCGCTACCCCGGGCGTCGATTCCGCCTTGCCGACGGCCGATTCATCGAGGTTCGCGCGATTTCCTGCGAGGAAGGCCGCATCAAGATCCGGTTCGCCACGCTTCCCGCGGGTGCGTCGGGACGCTGACGGACGCCGCGCCACCGCCGAGTGGGCTTCCGCTACATTGCGCCTTCCATGCCAGAGCTCACGATCAACGGCAAGAAGTATTCCTTCAAGCCCGGCCAGACCATCATCCAGGCAGCCCTCGACCACGACGTCGAGATTCCGCATTACTGCTACCACCCGGGACTGTCCGTGGTGGCGAACTGCCGGATCTGCCTCGGCGAGGTCTGGGCGCCGAACCCGAAGTCCGGCAAGCTCGAGCCGTTCCCCAAGCTCGTGCCCACCTGCCAGCAGGCGGCCGCGGACGGCATGGTCGTCTACACCGATAGCCCCAAGGCCGTCGCCAACCAGAAGGCGGTCATGGAGTTCCTGCTCATCAACCACCCGGTCGACTGCCCGGTGTGCGATCAGGCCGGCGAGTGCCACCTGCAGGACTACTCCTATCAGTATGGGCGCGGGCAGAGCCGCTTCACCGAGGCGAAGAACAAGCAGCCGAAGAAGGATGTCGGCCCGCATGTCCTCCTCTACAGCGACCGCTGCATCATGTGCACGCGTTGCGTGCGCTTCACCCGCGAGGTGACCGGAACGGGCGAGCTGATGGTCGATGGCCGCGGCTCCACCGAGCAGATCGACGTCTTCCCCGGCGTCGCGCTCGACAACGAGCTCTCGGGCAACGTCGTCGACCTCTGCCCGGTGGGTGCCCTTCTCGACAAGGACTTCCTCTTCCAGCAGCGCGTGTGGTTCCTGAAGAAGACGCCGTCGATCGACGGCATCACCGCTTCGGGCGACAACATCTCCGTCGAGCACAACGACGGCAAGGTCTATCGCGTCAAGCCGCGCGCGAACGAGGCGGTCAACAAGTGGTGGATCACCGACGAAGTGCGCTACGGCTGGAAGTTCGTCCACTCGGACGAGCGCCTGACGATGCCCGCGATCAAGGGCCGCGACGCGTTCGATCCGCTGAGGCCGATCGAGGCGTGGCAGACCGCGGTCGCCGCCGTCGATGGCGCGATGACCGCGCTGCGCACCGTCGCGAAGAAGCACCTTGCGCTCCTCGTCAGCCCGATGCTCTCCTGCGAGGACGCGTACCACCTCGCGCGCTACGCGCTGTCGGTCGACCCCGATGCGCTGCTTGCGGTCGGGCCCGTTCCCGTCAACGGTCAGGACAAGACGTTCCCGGGCGGCTTCACGATCCGCGCCGAGAAGGCGCCGAACGCGCGCGGCGTGCGCCGCGTGCTCGAGGCGCTTGCGGGCGGCAAGCCCGTCGCGAACGCGCAGGGCTTCGAGCAGGCGCTTTCGAGCGGCCAGTACGGCGCGGCGCTTGTCACCGGCAACTATCCGAGCACCTGGGTGACGCCGTCGATGGCGTCTGCGCTCAGGAATGCCAGCACCGTCGTTGCGATCGACACGCTGCCGAACGCCGTCACGGCGATGGCGACGGTCGTGCTGCCTGGCGCCGCGTGGGTCGAGAAGGCCGGTTCCTTCGAGAGCGCCGCCAACCGCCTGCAGGGCTTCGAGCAGGCGATCGAGCCCGTCGAGTTCGCGAAGAGCGAGGCGCAGATCGCGCTCGAGCTCGCGGGCGCGCGCGCAGGCAAGCCGGCCGCGAACTACGACGCCGCCGCGACCCGCGTCGAGATGGCGAAGGTCGCGGGGCTCGAGTCGATGACGAACGCGCATCATGCGCCCGAGTCATCGGCGTCGGCCGAGAGCGACATGGTGCTCGTTGAGATCTGAAAGGGAGATCTGAGAGCGAAGTCTGAGCTGGAAATCCGGGCAGCCGGAGTCCAAGCGGCCGCCAACTGCTTTGCGATTCGAACGGTGCCTGGCACGTGCCGCTCAGTGTCAGGTACTGGACGGCACGTGCCGTGCACGAAGCGCGCTGGCGGTAAGTCCATTCTTCTGAGGTGCTTGCATCGACAGCGCATCGGTGCCAGGCACGTGCCAGGCAGTGCCAGGCACTGCACGGCACGTGCCGTGCACCCATCCGGATCAAGCGAGCCGCTGCAGCGGCGAGCGCTCAAACATGCTCCCCCAGCGCGCCGACATCCGTGAAGTCTGGTCCCAGGCCTGGCCCACCGTCATCACGATGCTCAGCTACACGCTGATGCAGTTCGTCGACAGCCTGATGGTCTCGGTGCTCGGCCCGCTCGAAGTCGCCGCACAGGGCAACGGCGGCTCGTGGAGCTGGGTCGCCATCTCCTTCGGCTTCGGAATCCTCTCGCTCGTCAACACGCTCGTCGCCCAGCGCGTCGGAGCCGGCCGCACCGACGAGATCGCCCGCTACGGCTGGGGCGGACTCTGGCTCGCGGGCGGCTTCTGGCTCTTCATCCTCGTCCCGTTCGCGCTCGTCATCGGCTCGCTGTTCTCGGCGATGGGCCACGAGCCGCGCCTCGTCGAGATGGAGACCGGATACGCGCAGATCCTCCTCGGCGCAGGCATCGTCACCATCGGCGCCAAGGCGCTCGCCAACTTCTTCTTCGGCCTGCAGCGCCCGAAGATCGTCACCGTCGCCGCGATCGCCGGCAACATCACCAACATCGTCGCCAACTATGTCTTCATCTACGGCGAGCGCGGCCTGCCCGAGCTCGGACTTCCCGGCATCCCCGGCATGCCCGAGTTTGGCGTCGTGGGCGCAGCGATCGGCACCGCGATCGGCTCGGCGGTCGAGGCCTTGATCCCGCTCGTCGTCTTCCTTTCGCGCCGCTTCGATTCCGTCTACGGAATCCGCCGCGCGTGGCGACCCGATCTTCCGGCGATCCGCGACATCGTCCGCCTCGGCTGGGCCGCCGGACTCCAGTTCGGAAACGAGATGGTTTGCTGGGCGATCTTCATGACCGTCCTCGCCGGCGGCTTCGGCAGCGCGCACATGACCGCGGGCTGGGCCGCGATGCGCTTCGTGCACATGTCGTTCATGCCCGCGGTCGGCCTCTCGACCGCCGCGACGAGCCTCGTCGGCAAGCACATCGGCGAAGGCGACCTCGCGCGCGCCGGCCGCTCCGCGCACGCCGCGGTCTTCATCGCGGTGGTCTGGATGACGCTGTGCGCCGTCGTCTTCGTCGTCTTCCGCAACGAACTCACCTCGGTGTTCGTCGACGACGGCACGCCGCCGGACCTCGCCGCACAGATCCGCGTCATCGGCGCCGAGATCTTCATCTGCGCCGCGATCTTCCAGACGCTCGATGCGATCGGCATCGTCTACACCGGCGCGTTGCGCGGCGCGGGCGACACCATCTTCCCCGGCGTCCTCACCGTCGTCCTCTCGTGGACGGTGATCGTCGGCGGCGGCTACGCGATGGTCGTGCTGTTCCCGCAGCTCGAGGCGACCGGCCCCTGGATCGCAGCGACCGCCTACATCGCGATCCTCGGCGTCGTCCTCGCGATCCGCTTCGAGCGCGGCGGATGGAAGCGGCTGCATCTCCTCGACCGCGCCGCGGCGTGACTCACGACACGAACGACACCGCGCCGATCCGCACCGTGACATCCGCGGCGTGGTGGACAATCGTCCGCGCATCGGCCGCGGGCGCGGGAATCCCCGCGGCGCGAACCAAGCCCGTGTCCACCTCGCGCAGCACGCCCGGCCGAATGCGATACGGATCGTGCCGCACGCACGCGTAGGTGAGCTTCCCGCGCTGCGTCGCGAACAACGCATAGCGCTCGACGAGGACGTGTTCGAGCGTTCCCGCCGCGGCCTCCGCAAACGGCGCGCGCGACGCGAACTCCGCCGTCACCAGCGAACGCGCGGGCGCCGGCTGCGGCCACAGGCGCATGCTCTCCGCCCGGCGCACCTCGGCACCGTCCGCGCGAATCTCGCGCTCGTACTGCATGCGCGCCTTGAAGTACGGCAGCCCGTACATGCCGCGCGCGACCTTGACGGCAAGCGTGCTCTCCGCCTCGAGGCTGAAGAACCACACCGCGGGAATCGGCTCCGCCACGCCGCGCCTGCGCACATAGGTGCGCACATTCGTCTCGAGCGTGCGCGCAGTGCCCGGAATCGGCGGCAACCACACCGAGCGAATGCCAGTCATGAGAAACGGCACGAGCGCCACATACGCCTTGCCCTCGAAGAGATCCGGCTCGAGCTCCGGCGGCAGCAGACGCTCGAGCGCCGCAGGGTCGACCTCCCAGTGCACGAAGACGAGGTCGCGCCAGGTCTGCCAGAAGATCTGTCGGAATGCGTGTTGCTGCTGCATGGAGGGCGGCGGGGGCGGTGCCCCGATCGCGCGAGTGTAGTCACGGCAGTTATAGGGCGCGCACGGCGCCGCGCTGTATGCACTTGCCGCTCCAGCGGCTACACTCGTCGCCCTTCGCCGCTTCACGGGACGGTTTCCGTCGAAGCGCGCGACCATTCCCGGAAGCACACGACGATGAGCGGACTCGACACGGTGATCGGTGGCAAGGCTGGAAACCCCGAGCAGGTCAAGAAGCACCTGGCCGAAGCGGATCGTCTCGAGAAGGCAGGCGACCGCGCCGGCGCCGTGCGCGAACTGCGCGCCGCCAACGAGCTCAGCGACGATCACGGCGTGACCTTCAAGCTCGCGTACATGCTCGACCTCCTCGGCGAGGAGAACGAGGCCGTCGCGCTCTACACCGAGATCACGAGCTGCCGCAAGCCGCACATCAACGCGCTCATCAACCTCGCCGTCATCTGCGAGGACCGCGGCGAACTCGGCCGCGCCGAGCGCCTGCTGCGCCAGGTCGTCGAGACCGACCCGAACCATGTCCGCGGCCGCCTTTTCCTCAAGGATGTGATGGCGAGCAAGGACATGCAGGTCGAGACCGAAGCGACCTTCGTCGGCCCGTCGAGCGCGATCCTCGACACCCCGGTCACCGACTTCGAGCTGTCGGTCCGCGCGCGCAACTGCCTCAAGAAGATGCAGATCCGCACGCTCGGCGATCTCCTCAAGATCACCGAGGCCGAGCTCCTCAGCTACAAGAACTTCGGCGAGCAGTCGCTCGTCGAGATCAAGGCCATGCTCTCGCAGAAGGGCCTGCGCCTTGGCCAGAACCTCGAGGGCGGCGGCCGCGGCGGCATCCGCAAGGACATCCTCGAGGAACTCAAGGCCATCGTTCCCGAGACCACGCTCAACAAGCCGATCTCGTCGCTCGAGCTCTCCGTCCGCGCCCGCAAGGCGCTGCAGCTCCTGAACATCGCGACGATCGGCGAGCTCGCCTCGCGCACCGAGGCCGAGCTCATGGGCGTCAAGAACTTCGGCGCGACCAGCCTCCACGAGATCCGCGAGCGCCTTGCCCAGCACGGCCTGACGCTCCGCCAGCTCGCCTGATCCGACCGTTTCAGCCCGACGCGGCGCGACATCACGGGGTAGGATTGCCGCGACCTGAACCCTCGCGGAGGAGTGCTGCATGGACCCGCAGACCGTCGAACGCCGCCGCAGTTTCCTCATGCTCGTCTCGTCGATGACGGTCGCCAGCGCGATCGCAGGCGTCGTGTCGTGCCAGCAGCCGCAAGGCATGCGCCCGGCGCCCGGCGCAGGCGGCACCCGTCCGTCGCCCGACCGTCCCGGCGCGCAGAGCAAGCCGTCGACCGGAGAAGCGAAGCCGACCCAAGGCGAGCAGAAGCCGGCCACGACCGCTGAGAAGCCGAAGCCCAAGCCTCAGCCGGTCGAGCGGCCCGCGCCGCCGACCACCGAGCCGTCGATCCGCATCAAGTCGGGCTCGCTGCCGAAGGACTCTCCGAAGATCGAAGTCCGCGGTCCCGGCCCGCAGCTGTGGATCGTCGAGCGCGGCTCGGGCCAGCCCGGCGTCGCCGCGCGCGCGCCCGTCGAGTTCGCGTGGACCGCGAACGGCTGGCGCGTGACCGAAGCCGCCCGCACGGCCGATGCGCGCGTCGTCGCGGTGCCCGCGCGTGCGCGGCTCGACATCTCCGCGCTGCGCGGAGAGCCGCAGAAGCTGACCGCGTTCGGCAGCACCTGGCCCGGAACCATCCGGCTCGTGCCGCAGCCCGAAGACCTCGAGAACCCGGTCGATGTCGTCCACGAGCTGCCGATGGAGGAGTATCTCCCCGGCGTCATCGCGAAGGAACTCTTCAACGGCTGGGGCGTCGCGACGCACCGCGCGCAGGCGATCGCCGCGCGCAGCTGGGCGCTCTGCGAGATGGAGATGTGGCGTACGCGCCGCCACTTCGACGCGGTCGCCGGCGAACAGGGCCAGGCGTGGATCGGCGCCACCGCGCACAAGCGCAGCCTCGACGCCATCGGCGCCACGCGCGGGCAGGTGCTCGTCTACGCGACGCGCGTGGTGCCCGCGTACTACTCGAGCTGCTGCGGCGGCGCACGCGCGGCCGCGCGCGACGCGATCTCGACCTCGATCGTGAACGACATCGCGCCGCTTTCGGTCTCCGGTTCCGATGGCCGCGACTGCTGCTCGTGGAGCCCGACCTACCGGTGGCAGCTGAAGTTCGATGTCGCGACCGTCGCGCGCACGCTGCCCGCATGGGCGCGCGCCGAGGGCTACGCCTCGCTGTTCAAGGTCGAGGGCATCCGCCGCGTCGACATCTCCGAGCGCAACAAGGCGGGACGGCCCGTGGTCTTCACCATCACCGACGCGAAGGGCGCGCCGTTCCAGGTGCTCGCCGAGCGCCTGCGCTGGGCCCTCAACGCAGACCCGCGCGACCCGCAGAACCTGCGGCCGTCGAAGGAGCGCGTGAAGAGCGCGTTCTTCGAGCCGTTCCTGAAGGGCAGCGAACTCGTGCTGTCGGGCCGAGGCCACGGCCACGGCGTCGGCATGTGCCAGTACGGCGCGGAGGCGATGTCGAAGAAGGGCGCGAAGATGGATGCGATCCTCTCGCGCTACTACCCCGGCGCCTCGATCGAGAAGTCGTACGCCTGACGCGTTCGTCGCTTCCGCTACATTCCGCGCATGGCGATCCAGCATCCAGGCCGTCGGCTCCGTGACGCGATGGCGCGCGGCACCGTCTTCGTACCAGGCGCCTTCAACGCCCTCGTCGCGCGCGCCGTCGCGCGCGCCGGCTTCGAGGCGACCTACATCTCGGGCGGCGCGACCGCGAATGTCGCGGGCTACCCCGACATCGGCCTCATCACGCTCACCGAGATGTGCCGCACGATCCGCGAGATCGGCGACGCGTCGGGCCTGCCCGTCATCGCCGACGCCGACACCGGCTACGGCGAGGTCGAGTGCTGCGTGCGCACGGTCGTCGAGTACGAGCGCTCGGGCGCGGCGGCGCTCCACCTCGAGGACCAGGTCTTCCCCAAGCGCTGCGGCCATCTCGACGGCAAGGACCTCGTGTCGGCGCAGGCGATGGCCGACAAGGTCGCCGCGATGGCGAAGCACCGCCTCTCGAGCGACTTCGTCATCATCGCGCGCACCGACGCGCGGCATGTCACGGGCTTCGACGACATGATCGCGCGCGCGAACCTCTACCGCGAGGCGGGCGCCGATGTGATCTTCCCCGAAGGCCTGCATGACGGCGACGAGTTCGCGCGCTTCATGAAGGCCTCCGCGGGCGCGACGCTTGCGAACATGACCGAGTTCGGCAAGACCAGGCACCTCACGCGCGACGAGTTCCGCGCGCTCGGCGTGTCGATCGTGATCTATCCGCTCTCGCTCATGCGCATGGCGATGAAGGCGGTCGACGAAGGACTCGCCGCGCTCGCGAAGGACGGGGGGTTCGAGCCGTCGCTCCCGCGCATGCAGTCGCGCAAGGAGCTGTACGAGCTGCTCGCCTACACGCCGGGCAAGGAATGGGACTTCCCGCGGGGCTGACGCGCGCAAGCACCCGCCGCGCGCCCGGGCACGGCGGCTTCCGTCAGGACCACGGCAGGTCGACGATGCCTTCGTTCCACAGCCAGATGTAGATCACGATGCCGAGCGCGCCAAGCGCCGCGACCATCACGGCGACCGCGACCCCGAGTCCGCGGCGCTGCGAATCGGCAAGCGACGGCGGCAGCGGGCGGACGGAAACGACGCTGTACGCGCCCGTCCACCAGTCCGTGACCTCGACGCGTGGCCGCTCGAGCAGCCGGCCGTCCGGCGGCCGGAGCGCGGGTGCGACATCGGTGCGCGGCGTGGGCTCCTTCGGCATCGTCTTCGCCAGGAACGCCTGCTCCTCGGTCTGCGTCTCGGTCTCGACGCCGCCGCCCATCGACGGAAGATCCGCGGGGCGCACCGCCGCCGGGTCCCATCCGAGGAGTGCGCGGTCGAGGTCGGCGAGCATCTCCTCGGCGTCGCGGTAGCGTCGGTCGAAGTCGGCCATCGCACGGCGCGCGATCCACTGCAGGCACGCGGGGCTCTTCTTCTTGAAGCTGCTCAGCACGCCGTGCGCGGGGAAGGTGCCCTCGAGCGCGAAGTAGAGCACCGCGCCCGCGCCATAGAGATCGAAGCGCGCCGCGTCGACCTCGGAGACGCGTGCGCCGCGCAGCGCCTGGCGCACGAGCTCGGGGTCGCGGAAATACTCGGTGCCGTGGGTCGTCAGCGTCATGTGCGACGCAAGCGGCGTCACGAGCCCGAGATCGACGAGCGTGGCGCGTCCCTCGTGCACGATGGCGTTCTCAGGCTTGATGTCCTTGTGCCAGAGGCCCGCGTCGTGCCAGTCGCGCAGCGTGGCGACGATGTCGCGCACGAGCGATCCGACGAGCACGAGCCGCTCGCGGTCGAGGCCTTCGTCGCCGGCCGCCTCGTGCATGCTTCGCACGAATCGACCGAGGTCGATGCCCTCGTAGTACCGCATCACATAGTGGAAGCGGCGCTCCGACGCCTCGTGGTCGAGGACGAGCCCGAGCTTGCGCGCGGCGTCGAGCGCCCGGCCCTCGCGCAGCATCTCCGCCGCCTGGGTTCCGTCGTCGAAGTCGAAGCTCTTGATGACGACGAAGCCGCTCGGGAACTTGAGCCGGCGGCGCGTCTTGTTGTCGGGTTCGGCGACGAACAGCCGCGCGCCCGATCCGCCGCGCGCGAGTTCGCGCAGGATGGTGTATCCGACGAACTCGGCGGGCGTCGCGCGGGTCTCGGGCTGTTCGCCGAGCGCGATGCGCAGCCGGGTGGCCACATGCGTGGCGAGCGCGCCGAGCCCGAGGATCTGCATCGGCCGCAGGAACGCCGCCGAGCAGAGCGACTTGAGCGCGATCAGCGTCTCGCGGCCCGACGACTTGAGCGCCTCGAGCGCGGGCTTCGGCCGCATGATGACGAGGCGCCCGAGCGACACGGGAAGCAGCACGACGCCGACCACGATGCCGCCCACGAAGCGCACGAGGTCGGTGAAGAGGAGCACCAGCGTCTTCGCCCAGTGCTTCACAAGCGACGCGGTGAGGATGCCGAGCCTGCCGAACACGATGCCGAGCGCGACGAGCGCCACGCTCACCGCGATCATCGCGACGACGGCGATCAGCCACTCAAGTCCTTGCACGCCCGCCGCCTCCAGGCCCGGCGCGTCGCCGCGCCTCGTCGCGCGCGGCGATGTCGCGCGCGATCAGCTCTTCCTGCGCGCGCCAGATCTCGCCCAGCGCGTCGTCGAAGGCCGCATCGTCGTCGGCGAGGCCTGCGCGGCCCGGTTCCGAGCGTTCGTCGTCGGTGTAGCTCCACTGCTCGATCGCGACCGCGAGTTCGGTGCGCAGCGCCTCGCGCACGCGCTGGCAGTGGCGCGTGACGGTCGGCTCGCTCACGCCGAGCAGTTCGCCGATCTCGCGGCCTTGCTTCGACTCGAGCACCCGCATGCGGTAGGCCTCGAAGTGGACGAACTCCGAGCGCTTCTGCGTGGAGCGGATCGCCGCATGCACCTTCGCGGCCATCACGCGGCGTTCGTACTCGTCGTCGGGCTGCGGGACGCGCGCTTCGCCCATCCATTCGTCGTCGAGGCTCGCGCCGCGCTTGCCGCCGCCGCGCTTCTGGGCGTAGCGGCGGTCCATCTCGTCGCCGAGCACATGCTTGGCGATCGCGAGGAGCCAGGTCGAGAAGCGCACGCCGCGCTGCGGGTCGAAGCGGTCGATCGAGTCCGAGAGCGCGACGAGCGTGTCCTGCGTGAGATCGCGCAGCGTCTCCTCGCCGAGACGGCCGTTGCCCCAGCGCGCGAGCGTTCCGCGCACGACCGGCCCGAAGGCCTCCCAAAGTTCGAACCACGCCTGCTCGTCGCGCGAGCGGAGTCTGCGGAGGAAGGCCGTGTCGACCTGATGCATGGTGGGGATTGTGCCCATGGCCGACGCGGTTGGGAGGCGTCGGCGACGATTTTCAGCTCACGAGGGGCTGTTGCCCGCGTCGGGCTTGCGGGCGGGCCTTCTCGGAGCCGCGGGGGCTTCCTTCGGAGAGAGGAGCTCGTACTCGAAGCCGCCGGTCTTCTTGTTCCGGGTCCACTTGAGGACCAGCTCCCGCGGCTCGAGTCCGCGCGTCGTCAGGACCGGGGGCGTCGGGTGCTTCGCCTCCATCTTGCGGTCGGTGGAAGTCGTGCCGGTCGAGCGCCGAGGCGGGATCAGGTCGAACACCGGCTTCGACTTCGCGAGGTTGTCCTGTGGAATGTCGAGGATCGCATCGGTGGCCGCGATGGTCTCGGTCCGGCCGTGGACGGTGATCTCGATCGAGAAGTTCCGCTCCCGCAGCTGGGAGACGAGATCCTCGAGGTCCGAGACCGCGACGCCTTCCCGCGAGAGGTAGCGGAGGCCCTCCGCGAGGAAGCTGATGCGGGCCGCCGCGGCGCTGAAGGCCGAGGGCGTGAGGTTCGTCGCCCACTCCCGCCACGCCCGCTCGAAGCTCGCCACATCGTTCGTGCCGAACGCCTGGACGAACGCGCGTTCGCTCGGCATGCCGCTGTGCAGGAGCCGCAGATAGCCCTCGAAGGGCCTCTGGTAGCGCCCGCCGTCGGCCCAGCCGAGGAACTGCACCATCGACCACGCCTGCACATACTGGACCGAAGCGTTGCCGGCGCGGACATTCGCGTTCCACTGGTCGTTCGACATCGTGATCAGCCGGACGAAGTCGACGGTCGTGCCGGTCTCGATCGCCTTCTTCACGGCGGCGACCGCTCCCGGGCTGGCCTGGCCGACGATCACGCGGCCGTCGACGACGATCGCCTCGCCGAAGAACTCCGCGAGTCCCTCGTTCACCCATGGCGGCAGCGTGCCCGCGAAGCGGCTGTGGGCGTACTGGTGGAAGCCCTCGTGCTGGACGACATGCAGGACGCGCGTGCGCGGCAACTGCTCGACGAAGAACGCCAGCGCCGCGCCTGCCGGCGAGATGAAGAACATGCCGCCGCTGCCGGTGCCGTTGATGCCGTACCGATTGCGCAGCACGCCGAGGTAGTCGGCCTCGCGCTGGAACATCAGCACGAAGGGGACCTCGGGCGCCTGCTGCGGGATACCCGCCAGCCGCCGCGCGTACTCCTCGTACATGAGGTCGAGGTGCGCGGCGTAGAGCTTGGTCTCGTCGGGGTCGAGGTCGCTCAGGATGCGGTAGTGCTTCGAGCGGAACTCCCTGCCGGCCTTCGCGAACCAGTCCTGTGCGGCGGGGCGCGTGGGAGGAGCGTCCTGCGCCTGCGCCGGCGGCGAGGGCCACAACAGGAGGCCGAGCAGGAGGCCGAGCAGGAGGCCAGGCAGGAGGCCAGGCAGGACACGCAGGGTGGTGTGGGGACGCATCCGCGGCGATTCTCCGGTGTGGTGGTCGGAACGAACGCAGAAGGTACGCATTCGGCGGGCGATTGTCGGCGGCAAACGGAAGAAGTCCCGGCGGGGCCTCATAACTTTCCAAACCACAGCGGTTTATGGTCGGATTGCGCGGGCTGGGCGAGCCGTGCCGACAGGTCTAGGAATTTCGCCAAAATCCGATCCTTCTCCTCGCTTCGTCTGATTCCTGAGTGACAATGGACACGGCTGACGAGAGTCGGCCTCCAGGCGACTTAGGGACCGCCTGTGATTCGTTTGCCTTCGGGTTGAGGGACCTGAAGGC
>JBKCZS010000015.1:0-3072 GCA_046337925.1 bacterium
AAACGACGCATCGATCGTCGCGGGCTGCTCGCTTCCCGCCCGCAGCGCGCCGCGCGCCGAGAGCATCGAGCTCTCGCCGAGGTACGCCGCGGTGACGGAAAGCTGCTCGGCGACGATCTCCTGCCCTGCCGCGCTCGGCACCGGCAGGTTCGTGGCCTTGAGCTCGAGCGAACCCGTGGCGCCACGCGCGTCGAGCGAGCCATCGGCCCGTTGCGGGAGCAAGGCGAGGAACGCGGCATCGAAGTCGCCGGCGCGCACGCCGGCACCCTGCGCGATCCCGGTCGCGGCCTTCAGTTCGCCGTTGACCTTCAGGCCCTGCGCCCCCGCGCCTTCTAGCCCCACCCATCCGGAGAGGTCGTCGATCGAATAGAGAGGCTTGCCGTCGCGCGTGGCGGCGAGATCGATGCCGTCGAGCTCGATGCGGACCTTGCGGCCGCCGAGCACATCGGCACGGGCGGCGGACGCGGGCTGCGCCGGCGTGGCCGGCTGCCCTGCGGATTCGGACTGCTTCGGCATCTTGGCAAGGCCCGCGCGGCCCTCGGCGTCGATCGGCGTCTGCGCGCTTCCCGACACGCTGACCGTGACCTCGTCGCCCGTCGCCAGCGCGAGGAGGCCCTGCGCGATCTCGGCGGTCAGCGTGACGGAACCCGTGTCCGCGTCGCCCTCGATCGCGATCGCCTCGACCCGCTGCGGCGCGAACCAGCCGAGCCGCACCGCGCCGACCGTGACGGTGCCGTTCACCTTCGCCCCGACCTCGCGCTCGACCACGCCGCGCACATAGCCGCGCAGATAGAGAGGTGCGAGCACGACCGCGAGCACGAGCAACATCGCCGCGACCGCCGTGGCGATGAACCACTTGCGGCGCAGGAGCGGAGTGCGGTCTGTCTTTTCGTTTGCTGTGGCCATGCGGGGAATCCGTGCGTGCCGCGCACGGGCATCGCGCGCCAACAGTAGCAAGCGCCCGAGGGTCGCTCGAAACGCATGACGCATTCCGCACAAGATTTTTCACGCGATCGAAAATCGCGGAACGGAACGGCGCGATGCATGCTCGATCGACGCGCGGCTCAGTCGACCGCGACGGGTGCCGCGTTCTTGCCAGGCGCAAGCGACAGCATGCGCTCGAGCGCGACGCGCGCGAGCGCCTTCGCCTCGGGATGCACGCTGATCCGATTGACCACCTTGCCGGCCGCGAGATGATCGAGGCACCACGCGAGGTGCGCCTGGTCGATGCGGTACATCGTGGTGCAGAGGCACTGGCAATCCGAGAGGATGTGCACATCGACATCGCGCTTCGCCGCCTCGCGCGCGATGCGGTTCACGAGATGGACCTCGGTGCCGACCGCCCAGCTCGAGCCCGGCATCGCCTGGCGGATCGTGTCGATGATGTACTCGGTCGAGCCGCGCAGGTCGGCGAGATCGACGACTTCCTGCGCGCATTCGGGATGGACGAGCACGGTGCGCCCCTCGCGCTTCGCGGCCGCGACATGCTCGGGGCGGAAGAGCTTGTGCACGCTGCAGTGGCCGGCCCAGAGCAGGACCTTCGCGTTGCGGATCTCTTCGGCTGTGAGACCGCCCGACTCGCGCTTCGGGTTCCAGAGCGCCGTCTCGGCAGGCCCGCGCGCGCCGCCCTCCACATCGACCTCGGTGACGAATCCATGCGCCTTCGCCGTGTTGCGGCCGAGGTGCTGGTCCGGCAGGAAGAGGATCTTGATCTCCTCGCCGCGCGCGCGCTTCTGGCTTCCGCCCGCGAGTGCCCACTCGAACACGCGCGACGCGTTCGAGCTGGTGCAGCACGCGCCGCCGTGCTTGCCGACGAACGCCTTGATCGCGGCGGTCGAGTTCACATAGGTGATCGGGATGACGCGCGTGTTCGCGCTCGACTTCTTCTCGGCGATGGCGGCGTGGATCGCGTCCCACGCGTCGACCGTGTCCTCGTACGCGGCCATGTCGGCCATCGAGCAGCCCGCCGAGAGGTCGGGCAGGATCACCTCGACATCGTCGGCCGTCAGGATGTCGGCCGTCTCCGCCATGAAGTGAACACCGCAGAAGACGATGAACTTCGCGCCGCGCTTCGGGGCCTCGGCCGCGGCCATCTGCGAGAGCTTGAGGCTGTCGCCGACGAGATCGGCGTGGCGGATCACATCGTCCTGCTGGTAGTGGTGTCCGAGGATGAGCAGCTTCGAGCCGAGCTCGCGGCGGCGGGCCTCGATCCACGCGCCGAGTTCATCGTCGGAGGCGTTGAGATAGCGTTCTGGAAGAGACGGCTGCCAGAGCATGGGGCTGGATTGTAGGCGCTTTGCCGAGGCGACTCGTCCGCGCTCAATCGTCGTCGACGACCGCCGGCGCGCCGATCGCGCGCGGTTCGCCGTCGACTTCCTCGAGCGGCGTGGCCGCCGTGACGGTTGCGACCGCGGGGACGCCGGCCTGCATCTCTATCGCGCCCGCGAGCGCTTCCGCGTGGATCGGCGAATCGCAGACGATGAACAGCGTCGACCCCGATCCGCTCACATGGACGGGCGACTGCGCGAGGCGCTCGACGCGCGCGCGGAGTTCGCCGAGCGCGGGCGCGACATCGAGCGCCGCGTCGGCGAGGTCGTTGAACGGCATGTCGGCGCGCAGCCAGCCGCCGTCGGCCGCGTCGACGAGCGCACGGACGCGCGGCGCGTCGAGGCGCGCGTCGGGCCGCAGGCGGTCGAACGCGTGGTAGACCGGGCCCGTCGGGCACGCGATCGGCGGAAACACGAGGACAAGATGCACGACCGGCATCCCGACGCGCGTGAGGCGCTCGCCCGTTCCCTCGACGAGCGCGCTTCCGCCCCGCACCAGGAACGGCACATCGCTCCCGAGTTCGCGCGAGATCGCCTCGAGATACTCGGCGCGCAGCCGCAGGTCGAAGAGCGCGTCGAGCGCGCGGAGCATCGCGGCCGCGTTCGACGAGCCGCCGCCGAGGCCGCCGCCCACGGGAATGCGTTTGCGCAACCGCAACTGGATCGGCAGCGCGCAGCCGAGCTTCTGCTCGAGGAGCGCGTGCGCGCGCACCGCGAGATCCTTTCGAATCGGCCAGTCGATGTC
>JBKCZS010000016.1:0-26703 GCA_046337925.1 bacterium
CTCGACAATACGGCGGAGAAGTACAAGGGCCTGAAGGACTGGCAGTACCACGGCTCGCTCTACGGCGTGGCGGCTGCGACCGCGACGGCGCTGAGGCCGGTCGGCGAGTGGAACAGCCAGACGGTCACGATGAAGGGGAAGCGCGTGACGATCGAACTGAACGGCGTCACGATCCTCGATGTCGATCTCGACAAGATCGCGCCCGGCGGCAAGACCGTGAGCGATCACAAGGTCGAGGGACTGACGCGCACGAGGGGCCACATCGGGTTCTGCGGCCACGGCGACCGCGTGGCGTTTCGGAATGTGCGCGTGAAGAAGCTGTGAACCGCGCCGGCCGCCGATGCGGCGTTGGGATCGAGGTCGACGACCGCAGACGAAGGCGGAGCGCAGCGAAGCCTGAGCGGTCGATGCTGGAGGTCGCGGACGTGTCGTGTGGCACGATCCCCCTGCGCAGCAGGGGGTAGTGGCGGCCGCGTACGCAGCGTGTGCCTTCAGACTGCAGTCGGAACGCACACCCCGCGTTCGAGGCCGCCATCACCAGAGGTGATGCCACACGGCACGATTGGCGACGCTGTCGCCAACCTGCTCGCGCTTCGCTTCGCTCCGCGCTCGGGGGCGGCCATGCCAGGCGAGGCCTTGGATTCACTCCAAGGCCTGACCGCCAAAGGGAGCCGCCGCAGCGGCGACCGCTACCGATACACACTCATCGGCTCGCACGCGCACACGAGGTTGCGGTCGCCGTACGGGTTGTCGACGCGGCCGACGCTCGGCCAGAACTTGAAGTCGCGGAGCCACGGCGCGGGATACGCCGCTTCCTCGCGGGTGTACTTGTGCGTCCACTCGCTCGCGCTCACGGCCGCCGCGGTGTGCGGCGCGTTCTTGAGCACATTGTCGAGCTTGTCGGCGCGGCCTTCCTCGATCGCGCGGATCTCCGCGCGGATCGCGATGAGCGCGTCGCAGAACCGGTCGAGCTCGGCCTTCGATTCGCTCTCGGTCGGCTCGATCATCAGCGTGCCCGCCACGGGCCACGACATCGTCGGCGCGTGGAAGCCGTAGTCCATCATGCGCTTCGCGACATCGTCGATCTTGATGCCCGCGCTCTTGTCGAACGGACGCATGTCGAGGATGAACTCGTGCGCGCACAGCCCGTGCTTGTTGGTGTAGAGCACGCTGTAGTGCGGCTTGAGGCGCGCGGCCATGTAGTTGGCGTTCAGGATCGCCACCTCGGTCGCGCGGGTGAGGCCCTTCGCGCCCATCATCGCGATGTACATCCACGAGATGAGGAGGATCGACGCGCTGCCGTACGGCGCGGCCGAGATCGGGCCGATCGCGTGGCGGCCAGCCGAATCGGGGCGCATCACCGGGTGACCCGGGAGGAAGTCCTTCAGGTGCGCCGCGACGCCGATCGGGCCCATGCCGGGTCCGCCGCCGCCGTGCGGGATGCAGAAGGTCTTGTGCAGGTTGAGGTGGCACACATCGGCGCCGATGTGACCCGGGCTCGTGAGGCCGACCTGCGCGTTCATGTTCGCGCCGTCCATGTAGACCTGCCCGCCGTGCTGGTGGATGATCGCGCAGGCCTCCTTGATGCCCTCCTCGAAGACGCCGTGCGTCGACGGGTAGGTGATCATGAGGGCGCCGAGATTCTTCGAGTTCTCCTCGGCCTTCTTGCGGAGGTCGGCGAGGTCGATGTTGCCGTCGCCGTCGCACTCGACCGGCACGACCTTCATGCCGGCGACGACCGCGGTGGCCGGGTTCGTGCCGTGCGCGGAGGTCGGGATGAGGCACACATCGCGGTGCGCCTCGCCGCGGTGCTCGTGGTACGCGCGGATGACGAGCATGCCCGCGTATTCGCCCTGCGAGCCGGCGTTCGGCTGGAGGCTCATCGCCGCGAAGCCGGTCGCCTCGCACAGCCAGTTCTCGAGCGTGCGGAACATCTCGGCGTAGCCGAGCCACTGGTCGCGCGGCGCGAACGGATGGATCTGGCCGAACTCGGGCCAGGTCACGGGGATCATCTCGCTCGTCGAGTTGAGCTTCATCGTGCACGAGCCGAGCGTGATCATCGAATGGACAAGGCTCAGGTCCTTCGACACGAGCTTGTTGATGTAGCGCAGCATCTCGTGCTCGCCGTGGTAGCGGTTGAACACCTCGTGCTGCATGATCGGCGCGGTGCGCGCGAACACGGCCGGAATGCAGCCGGTCGCGGCCTCGACGCTTGCGGCGGTGACGGACTTCTTGCCGCCCGCGAAGACCTCGAGCAGCGTGTCGAGCTCGGCGAGCGTGGTCGACTCGTCGAGCGTCACGCCGAGCGTGCCGTCGCCGTATGCGCGCAGGTTGATCGAGTGGGCCGCCGCGGTCGCCAGCACATCGCCGGTCGAGATGCCGCCGCCGAGCTTCACGCGCAGCGTGTCGAAGAACGCGTCCTTGCCGCAGTCGTGGCCGAGCTTCGCCAGCCCGCGCGCGAGCGTGAGCGTGAGGCGATGCACGCGGTCGGCGATCTTCGCGAGGCCCTGCGGGCCGTGGTAGACGCCGTACATGCCGGCCATGACCGCAAGCAGCACCTGCGCGGTGCAGATGTTCGAGGTGGCCTTGTCGCGGCGGATGTGCTGCTCGCGCGTCTGGATCGCCATGCGGAGCGCGCGGTTGCCGTGGCTATCGCGCGAGACGCCGATGATGCGGCCGGGAAGCTTGCGGACATACGCCTCGCTCGTCGCGATGAACGCGGCGTGCGGGCCGCCGAAACCCATCGGCACGCCGAAGCGCTGGGCGCTGCCGACGGCGATGTCGGCGCCCCACGACGCGGGCGACGCGAGGGCGACGAGCGCGAGCGGATCGCACGCGGCGACGACGAGCGCGCCCTTCGCGTGCGCCTTCTCGGCGAGGCCCTTGTAGCACTCGACGCGGCCGTCGGTGGTCGGGTACTGGACGAGCGCGCCGCAGAACTCCTCGGTCGCCTCGAACTTCGCGGGGTTGCCGATCACGATCTGGATGCCGAGCCACTTGGCGCGCATCTCGACGACCGCGATCGTCTGCGGGTGGCAGTCCTCGGCGACGAAGAACTTCTGGCGGTTCTCGCCCGTGATCGAGTGGCACATGTTCATCGCCTCTGCGGCGGCGGTGCCTTCGTCGAGGAGCGACGCGCCCGCGAGCGGCAGGCCCGTGAGCTCGGAGATCATGGTCTGGAAGTTGAGCAGCGCCTCGAGGCGGCCCTGCGCGACCTCGGCCTGGTACGGCGTGTAGGCCGTGTACCACTGCGGGTTCTCGAGGATGTTGCGCAGGATCACGCCCGGCACGATCGTGTCGACATAGCCCATGCCGATGTACGAGCGGAACACCTTGTTGCGGCGGGCGAGCGCCTTGAGCGCGCCGAGGGTCTCGGCCTCGCCGCGCTCCTCGTGGGTGCCCGTGCGGGTCGGGTCGTCGATCACCATGTCGCGCCCGAGCCGGATCGTCGACGGGATCGCCGCCGCGATGAAGTCGGCCATCGACTTGTAGCCGCAGGTGCCGAGCAGTTCGGCCGTCTCGGCCGCCGTGTGCGGGATGTGGCGGCGATAGAAGGTGTCCGTCGGGCCAAGGGTGGTGGCGGACGCGGTCGAGGTCGGTGCGGTCGTCACGGTGGTCATCGCTGTGGTCGGAAGTGGGGCGCGGGCGGGGCCATCGGGCCAACCGCAAGGCGACGAGTATAGGGCGAAAGGCAGGTGATTCCGCAGCGGTGGGGAAGTCCCGTTGGTACGCTTTGCCCCATGCCAACCGATCAGTTCCTGCGCCCGTCCGTCCGCGCTTCGGCCTTTGCGGCCGCCCCCCGCGCCCTCGGCGCTCTTGCGCTCGCGGTGCTTGCCGCGTGTGCGTCGCAGCCGACCGCCCCTGACAGCGCCAAGTCGGCGCCAGCGACCCCGCCGGCGGCCGCCGCGCCCCAGTCGACCGCAACTGCAGGAACCAGATCGGGAACGGCCGCGACCTCGGGCACCGCGAGCGCATCGGCCGCTTCGCGCGCACCCGCCGCCGCATCGGCGAACGCGCCGCGCACGGGCCCCGGCCTGTTTGCGGACCTCACGCAGCCCGGCAAGGGCACCCCGAAGCCGCGGGCGACCGCGCCGGCTCGGCCCGCGACCGAGGGCAAGGTCATTGCCGGCGCCGTCAATGTCTACACCTTCGACCCGGCCGAGTCGTTCGTGCCGGCCGATCCGAGGACGACCTCCCTCGCGCAGGTGCTCGCCGACATGGGCCCCATCGCGATCGAGTGGTACCAGCATGTGCAGACGCTCTCGAACCCGTGGTTCGAAGGCCGCGTGCCGGGCTCGGCCGGCATCGAGCATGCCGCCAACTACCTCGAGTTCTGGATGAAGAAGTACGGCCTCGAGCCTGCGTTCGCCGCAACGCCGAACAGTGGCGAGGCTGCGGCGTCGGAGCCGGCGAATCCGTGGCGCCAGCCGTTCGACCTGCCCGGCCGCGAGCGCCGCGTGAAGGGCGGCACGCTGTCGTTCGGCGGCAGCGCGCTCGAGGCGGGCGCGGCGCGTCCGATGAAGAACTCGGGCGGCGGCCAGATGGAAGGCCCGATCGCGTTCGTCGGCTACGGCATCGAGGACGGCAAGGACGGCTACAAGAGCTTCGCCGCCGACGAGCGCTTCGAGGGCGCCGTCGTCGTGATGATGCGTGGCGAGCCGCTGAATGCGGAGGGCAAGTCCGCGTGGGGCGGCGAGAAGTTCACGAGCGCGTCGAGCCTCGCGGGCAAGATCGACGCGGTCATGCGCCGCGGTGCCTCGGCGATCATCGTGATCGATCCGCCGGGATACGCGGGCAAGAAGGTCGACCTCGCCGCGATGAGCGCCGACAGCCTCGGTGGCGCGCAGGGCGTGCCGATCTTCTATGTCGACGCCGCGGCCGCCGACGCGATCGTGAAGAAGGCCGACCCCGAAGGCCGCGATCTCGCCGCGCTGCGGGCGCTCGCCGACGCGGGCACCGCCGACGCGCCGTTCCGCACCGTGCGCATGAAGGACGACGCGCCCGTCTCCATGAAGGCGAGCATCGACTCCGGCGGCATGGTCACCCACAATGTCGGCGGCATCCTGCGCGGCAAGGGCGCGCTCGCCGACGAGTGGATCGTGGTCGGCGCGCACTACGACCATGTCGGCTACGGCATGTTCGGCGCAGACCCCGCGAACCGCGGCAAGCTGCACCCCGGCGCCGACGACAACGCGAGCGGCACGAGCGGCATGCTTGTCCTCTCGCGGGGGCTCGCCGCGAGCTACGCGGCCGCGCCCGCCGACGCGAACCTCCGCAGCGTGCTCTTCCTCGCCTTCAGCGCCGAGGAGATGGGCCTCAACGGCTCGCGGTTCTTCGTGAAGAACCCGTCGATTCCCGCGGAGAAGGTCGACCTCATGCTCAACATGGACATGATCGGCCGCATGCGCAACGGCGAGCTCGTCGTCGGCGGCGTCGAGAGCGCCGAGGGCTTCAGCGCCGCGCTCGAGCCGATGTTCAAGAAGAGCGGCCTCACCATCTACGCCGACCCGAGCGGACGGAGTCCGAGCGACCACGCGTCGTTCTTCGGCGCGAGCATTCCCGTGCTCTTCTTCTTCAGCGGCGTGCACGACAGCTATCACAAGCCGGGCGACGAGGGCTACACGGTCGACCCGCGCGGCGTGCCTGCGATCCTCGAACTCGTGCACGAGATCGCGATGTGGCGCGCGTCGAGCACCGAGCGCCTTCGCTTCCAGAACGGCGCGCCGAAGCCCGCCGCGCCCGCGCCTGTCGTCGTCGACGCGGCGCCCGGCGGCAACGACCGCGGCTACGCGCCCGTGCGGCTCGGCATCCAGCCCGGCCTCGCGGGCGACGGCGAGTCGGGCATCCTGGTCGAGAGCGTGAGCCCCGGCACGAGCGCCGCGGATGGCGGCCTGAAGGCAGGCGACATCATGCTGTCGTGGAACGGCGACTCGCTCGCGACGGTTCAGGACATGATGGCCAAGCTGCGTGCATCGAAGCCGGGCGATGTGGCGAAGATCCGCGTCCTGCGCGACGGCAAGGAGATCGAGCTCAATGTCGAGCTCAAGGCCTCGACCGCGCCGCGCAGGCCGCAGAACGACTGACGCCATGCAGCACCGACCACACGCCACGATCGCCGCGCTCTTGATGGGCGCGGCGTTTTCCTTTGCCGCCTGCGACCGCGCCGAGCAGGCGTCGCCTGCGCCTGCGCCCGAGCCTGCCGCCGCGCCGACGCCCGCGCCCACGCCCGCGCCCGACGCCGAGACGCGCCGCGGCGTCGTGCCGCAGCCACGCGAGACACCGGCGCCCGCGCCCGCCGACGCGACCGCCGCGCGCGCGAAGTACGACTTCTCAGAGCTCTACGGAACCTGCGAGCGCGGCGAAGGCGGCAGCGGCCGCACCTACATGGGCCGCGAGATCTCCGAGGTGATGGGCCACTTCGGCGTCGGCTGGCTCGAGCGCCCCGAGCGCGAGCGCGAGGAGCGCACCGATCTCCTCGTGAACGCGCTCAAGCTGAAGCCGACCGACGCGGTCGCCGACATCGGCGCGGGCAGCGGCTACTTCTCGATGCGCATGGCGCCGATGGTGCCCGAAGGCGTCGTGTACGCAACCGACATCCAGCCAGAGATGCTCGACATCGTCACCGAGCGCGCGCTCGAGCTGAAGCTCTTCAATGTGATGCCCGTCCTCGGCGACATCGACCACTGCGGCCTCGAGCCGAACTCGGTCGATGTCGTCCTCTTCGTCGACGCGTACCACGAGTTCTCGCATCCGCGCGAGATGATGGAGTCGATCCTCGACGCCCTGAAGCCGGGCGGCCGCGTGATCCTCGTCGAGTACCGCCTCGAGGACCCGAGCGTTCCGATCAAGGAACGCCACAAGATGAGCGAGGCGCAGGCGAAGCTCGAGATGGCCGCGATCGGCGATGCGACGCGCGGGCAGCTCGAGTTCGTCGAGAACATCTCGGTGCTTCCGCAGCAGCACCTGATGGTGTTCAGGCGGAAGTAGCGGGGGCTTGCTCAGTTCGACGCGGCCGCGATCCCGTGCTTTGCGAGCGCCTGCTGGTAGCGGTCCCAGAGGGCCGCGTTGTCGGCGGTCGGGCGCGTCTCGGAGAGAAGCGCGAGCATCTCCTCGCGGTTCGCGGCGTCAGGCGCGGACACGCGTGCCGCGATGAGGTCGTAGAGGTCGGCGAGGAGTGCGTGCGCTTGCGCGCGCTCGAGCATGGTGCCGTCGTCGCGCAGCGCGACGAGCGTCACCTGCAGCTGAAACTGCGACTTGATGTGCGATCCACCGCGCGCGAGCGACCGGTCGATCAACACTTCGCACGCCGCGCGGACTTCGTCGGCGCTCGTGAGCGCAAGCGGGTCGTTGGTCAGCCGGACGCGCTCGGCGGCGAGGTAGATCATGCCTCCCGCGACGACCGCCAGCGCGGCCAGCACGAATGCGACGAGCGCGAACTTGACGGGTCTTGCAAGAGGCAAATCGGGGCGGCCGGATTTGAACCGACGACTTCCTGCTCCCAAAGCAGGCGCTCTACCAAGCTGAGCTACGCCCCGTCGAGGCGCGGATTGTAGCGAGCGGCACCCTCGAGGCGGATCGCGCGGCCAAATCGCCCCGTTACCCTGTCGTTCGCCATGAACACGCATGAACCGCAGGGCCTTTCCTCCCGTCGCGAGATCCTCGCCTCTGCGGCGGCCTTCGGCGCCACCGTCGCCTCCGCGGCGCTCGCGCGCGAAGGCGTCGCGGGTGCGCAGGAGCAGGCTGCCGGCGCCGCGCCTCCGGCTCCGTCCGACGCCATCACGAGCGGCACGATCGCGGAGGCCGAGAAGCTTGCAGGCGTGTCGTTCACGCAGGCCGAGCGCGAGCAGATCGCGCGCACGGTGGGCGATCAGGTCGACACGATGAAGGCGCGCCTTGCCTTCGGCGCGCTCGACAACCAGCTGCCGCCCGCGCAGGTCTTTCGCGTGCTTCTTCCGGGCGAGTCGCCGCGCGGGCTCGGCAGCGCGTTGCCGTCGCGCCTGCGCTTCGGAAGCGGCCCGGCATCGCCGCGCGACGACTCCGACATCGACTTCGCGACCATCGAGTCGCTCTCGCGCTGGATCGAGTCGGGCGCGGTCACCTCGCGCCGGCTCGTCGAGCGATCGCTCGCACGGCTGAAGAGGGCGGATCCAACGCTGCGCTGCGTCATCACGCTCGTCGAGGAAGCGGCGCTCGCCGAAGCCGATGCGCGCGACGCCGAGCTGCGCGCCGGCAAGTCGCGCGGTCCGCTGCACGGCATTCCGTACGGCCTCAAGGACCTCTTCGACACGAAGGGAATCCGCACGACCTGGGGCGCCGAGCCGTGGCGCGACCGCGTGCCGACGGGCGATGCGGTCGTCGTCGAGCGGCTGCGCGAGGCGGGCGCCGTGCTCGTCGCGAAGACAGCCGTCGGCGCGCTCGCGTACGGCGACATCTGGTTCGGCGGCACATGCCGCAATCCGTGGAACATCGAGCAAGGCTCGTCGGGTTCGAGCGCGGGCAGCGCGTCGGCGGTCGCCGCGGGCTGCGTTCCGTTTGCGATCGGCACCGAGACGCTTGGCTCGATCGTGTCGCCGTGCACGCGCTGCGGCACCACCGGCCTGCGCCCGACCTTCGGACGCGTGCCGCGCGACGGCTGCATGGCGCTCTGCTGGTCGTGGGACAAGATCGGCCCGATCACGCGCGGCGTGCTCGACACGGGCCTCGTGCTCGAGGCGATCCACGGAGCAAGCAAGGGCGACCCGTCGAGCGTGACCGAGCACTTCCATGCGCCGCGATCGGCGCACACGACGGGCGTGAGGCTCGGCTACGACCCGAGCTGGTTCGAGGGGCCGAACGCGTCGCTTGGCGACGCGCTCGCCGCAGCGCGTGAACTCGGCATCGAACTCGTCGAGCGCAAGGTGACGCTACCCGGCGACCCGGGCGTCCTCGTCACGAGCCTGATGGCCGAGGCCGCCGCGAGTTTCGAGGACATGACGCGCACGAACGCAGACGACCAGCTCTCGTGGCAGGCCGACGAGGCGTGGCCGAACTCGTTCCGCCGTACGGCGTTCGTGCCGGCGATCGAACTCGTGCAGGTCGAGCGCGTCCGCCGCATCTTCATGCGATGGATGCGCGAGGTGCTCGACGGGTTGGATTCGCGCGGCGGGACCGATTCGCGCGGCGGGATCGACGCCTTGATCCTGCCCCCGTTCGCAGGCGGCATGCTGGTCGTCACCAACGCCACCGGGCATCCATCGCTCTGCCTGCGGGCGGGGTTCGACGCCCCGAACGCGCCGCGGTCGATCACGCTGATCGGGCGGCCGTTCGAGGAGCAGCGCCTCATCGAGGTCGGGGCGGCGCTCGAGCGGAAGCTTGCGGTTGCGGAGAAGCGGCCCGAAATGCCGTTCATGCAGGGGGTGTGAAGGCCGCGCGGGGCTTTGCTATCCTGCGCCCTCCATGCTTCCCGTCGTCGCCGAGGCCTCTCTTGCCAGCTACCTTCCCGTCGCCGTCATCGCGTCGATGTCGATCGTGTTCGTGGTCGCCAACATCGTGCTGAGCACGGTGCTCGGCCCGCGCGCCGAGGGCGCGATCAAGGGCACGACCTACGAGGCGGGCATGGACCCGATCGGCACCACCCGCAAGCGCTTCAATGTGCGCTTCTACATGATGGCGGTGACCTTCCTCCTGTTCGATGTCGAGATCATCTTCCTCTACCCGTGGGCCGTGAGCTACTCGCAGCTCGACCCGGGCAGCCCGGAAGCGCAGCTCTACCTCGGCCGAATCCTCTTCTTCCTCGCGACGAGCGTCATCGCGTACATCTACGCGTGGAAGAAGGGCGTCTTCAAGTGGGATTGAGCGGCAACTGACGCTCAGCCGGCCGCGTTCGCGCCGCCAGCGACAACCCCCGTCGTCGTCACCGAAGCCTCGAACACCCGTCCGCGCCGAACGCGGCGGACGAGGATGTCCGCGCCGTTGTGGCGCAGCGTCTGGCCGCCCGTGGGCGTCTGGCCGATCTGCTCCTCGAGCCACGCAGCGAGCGTGCCCGGGCCGGGCGGGAGCGCGCCGCCGAGCGCGGCCGACACATCGTTCATCGACACGCCGCCGCCGAACATGAAGGTTCCGCCGCTCAGCGCCTGCACCGACTTCGGCAGGCGGTCGAACTCGTCGCCGAGCTCGCCGAGCATCTCCTTCATCATGTCCTCGAGCGTGACGAGGCCGAGCGACCTGCCGCCGGCGTCGCGCACGATCGCGATGTGTTTGTGCTCGTCGAGGAACACCTGCATGAGCTCGGTCGCGGGGCGGTCGGGCTCCACGAAGTGCACGGGGCGGATGATGCCGTTCAGGCTCGGATCCGCCGGGTTCGTGCTCATGAAGTAGATCATCTCCTTGAAGTTCACATACCCGGCCACGCGGTCGCGGTCGCCGTCCTCGCAGACGGGAAAGCGCGTGTGCGCGTCGAGGTGCGCCGCGATGATCGCCTTCGCGAGCGTCTGCTTCGTCGAGAGCGTGACGACCTGCTCCATCGGGATCATGAGTTCGCGCACGGTGTGCTCGCTCAGGCGCGCCGCGCCGCGGATGATGCGCTCCTGATGCGAGTCGATGTCCTTCGACATGCGCGCCATCGCCGCGAGCGCCGAGATCTCCTGGCGCGTCGCGCGCGCCGCATGCTCGGCCTTCCGCCCTTCGAAGGGCTTGTTGAAGAGATGCATCACCTTGATGAGCGGGCTTGCGATCTTGACCGCGACGGACAGCGGCACCGCGAGCACGGGCGCGAGCTGGCGGTTGAACTGGACTCCGAGCGTCTTCGGCAGGATCTCGGTGAACTGCAGCATCGCGATCGTGAGCACGATCGAGAAGACCCAGATCCACTGGTCGCCGTACAGCTCGTCGAACTGCGCGCCCGCGACCGTCGCGCCGATCGTGTGCGCGGTGGTGTTGAGGAGGAGGATGACCGCGATGGGTCGGTCGATGCGGGCCTTGAAGTCGCGCCAGATCGTGCCGAGAAGCGGCCGCTTCTCGGTGAGCTCGGCCACCTGGCTCGGCGTCAGGCTCAGGAGCGTCGCTTCGGCGAGCGAGCAGATGAACGAGACGAGCAGCGCGACCGCGACGCTGATGATGAGGATCGTCATGACGGGCCGATCGTATGCGATGCGCGCGGCGTGCGAGGCCGCGTCAATCGCGGTCGTCTTCGTCGCCGACGAGACCGGCGACCGTGGCCTCGTCGCCCGCGTCCGCGAGATGCAGGAGCGCCCGCTCGCGGTCGGCCGCGAACTGGTTGGTGTACAGCTCCCAGTATCGGCCGCGCTTCGCAAGAAGCTCGGCGTGCGCGCCCTGTTCGGCGATGCGGCCCTTCTCGATCACGAGGATCACATCCGCGCGGCGGATCGTCGAGAGCCGGTGCGCGACGACGAACGAGATGCGGCCCTTCAGCACCTCGTCGACGCCTTCCTGCACGAGGCGTTCTGTGGCGGTGTCGATCGAGCTCGTCGCCTCGTCCATCACGAGGATGTCGGGGTCGCGCAGCACGGCGCGCGCGAGCGCGACCAGCTGGCGCTGCCCGGTCGAGAGCCGCTCGCCGCCCTCGCCGACCTCGGTGTCGTAGCCCTTCTCGAGCCCCACGATGAATTCGTGCGCCTTCACGCGCGCTGCGGCGCGCTCGACCTCCGCGTCGGTCGCCTCGAGGCGGGCGTAGCGGATGTTGTCGCGGATCGTGCCCGCGAAGAGGTGCGCGACCTGCGGCACGATGCCGATCCGCTCCGAGAGCCACGCGAGCGGGATGTCGCGGAGATCGACGCCGTCGACCGCGATGCGGCCCGCGCGCGGCTCGTAGAAGCGCGTCGCGAGCGACACGATCGTCGTCTTTCCTCCGCCGGTCGAGCCGACGAGCGCGATGGTCTGGCCGCGGCGCGCCGCAAGCGAGAAGCCGTCGAGCACCGGAACGCCCTCGCGGTACCAGAAGTCGACGCCGTCGAACTCCATGCGCTCGATGCGCGCCCCTCCCCGCGGCGCGGCGTTGCCGGTCCTGTCTGCGATCGCCGGTTCGGTCGAGAGCAGCGTGGCGATGCGCTCGGCCGCGCTCGAAGCGCTGAGGATGTCGGCGAACCGCTGCGCGAGTTCCTGCACCGGCTGCGCGAACAGCGCCGCATACTGCATGAACGCGATGAGCGTGCCGAGCGTGATGCCTTCGGCCGACAGCACATCGCCAGCGCCGTGCCAGAGGATGATGGCGCCCGCGCCCGCCGCGAGCGTGGCCATGAGCGGCACATAGACGCTCGAGAGCACGGCGCTCCGCATCGACCACTGGTTCATCTCGGTCGAGAGCTTCTGGAACTCGCCGAGATTCGCCTCCTCGCGCGCGAGCGTCTTGGTGGTGCGCGCGCCGAGCAGCATCTCGCCGTACGACGCGGTCATCGCGCTCGAGAGCCGCCGCGCCTCGCGGCCCGCGCGCATCAGGAAGCGCTGGAAGACCGCGCAGACGACCGCCATCACGGGAACGACCGCGAGCGCCCAGAGCGCAAGCCGCGCATCGATCACGAACATCGTGATGGTGACGCCCGTGAGGATCGCCGTGCACCACGCGAAGTCGAGCATGCACCACGGCAGGATGCTCGAGACCTTCGTGCAGTCGCTCGTGAGGCGCGAGACGAGCCAGCCGGTCGGGCGCACATCGAAGTACGCGGGTTCGAGCGTCTGCAGCTTCGCGAAGCAGTCGCGCCGCAGGCGGTCGCCCGTGCGCGTGGCCACGCCGCCGGCGCTGTCGATGAAGAGCCACACGCCCGCCGCGAAGAAGAGGAAGAGCGTCGAGTAGACGACGAGAATCGGAGCGAGCGCTGCCGACGCGCCTCCGTTCGCCTGGATCGCGTTCGCCTCGTCGATGATCGCGCGCACGAAGAGCGGCAGCGCCGTCTCGATCACGGCGATCGCAAGGCCGGCGCCGAGGAGCCCGGCCACCGCGCCTCGGTTCGCGAGCGCGCGCACCACGATCGGCTTCCACACGCGCAGGCTGAACCGCGCGCGCGCGTCGTCGGTCCGTTCGACTTCAGACATGCGCGGCCTCCATCGGCGAGGCGTCGCCTTCGGGGTCGCTCTCGGTCTGGATGCGCCACAGCGTCGCGTAGAGACCGCGCTGCGCGAGGAGTTCCGCGTGCGTTCCGCGCTGCGTGATGCGGCCGTCCTCGAGCACGATGATCTGGTCGGCGTCCATCACCGCCGAAAGCCGGTGCGAGACGATGATGCGCGTCTGTCCCGCGACGCGCGAGCGCAGTCCCTCGAGGATCGAGGTCTCGGTGTGCATGTCGACCGCGGAGAGCGCGTCGTCGAGGATCAGGAGCCGCGGAGCCCGCACGAGCGCGCGCGCGATCGCGACGCGCTGGCGCTGTCCGCCCGAGAGCGTGAGGCCCTTCTCGCCGACGACCGTGTCGTAGCCCTCGGGAAAGCCCACGATCGACTCGTGGATGCACGCGGTCTGCGTCGCCTGCTCGATGCCCGCGTCGTGCGCGGCGCCGGCGGCGAGGCCTGCGACGATGTTCTCGCGAAGCTTCCTCGAGTAGAGGAACGGCTGCTGCAGCACCGTGCCCGTCGCGCCGCGAATCGCGGCGCGCGGGATGCGCGCGAGCGGCTTGCGGTCGACTTGAATCGCGCCCATGGTCGGCTCGTGGAAGCGGAGCAGCAGCTGCACGATCGTGGTCTTGCCCGCGCCCGACGGGCCGACGATGCCGAGCGTCTCGCCCGGCTTCACCTCGAAGCTCACGCCGTCGAGCACCTTCGGCCCGGCGCCGTGCGCGAACGACACGCCGTCGAAGCGGATCGCAAGGCCATCGCCCGCCGCCGCCAGCGCGAGCGCGTCGGCCGCGGCGGGGTCGAGGTCGCGCTCCTCGGGCTTCGCGAGGATCTCGTCGATCCGCACGACCGCGGCGAGCGCCTTGCCGCTCTCGACCCCCATGCGGCCGAGCATCCGCACGGGCCAGATGAACATGCCGACGACGGTGAGGAAGTAGAAGTAGCTGCCCGCGCTCATCGACCCGCGCGAGACGAACACCGCGCCAAGCGACACGACGATCACCATCTGCAGGAAGCAGAGGAGGTCGGACGCCGACCAGAAGTTCGCGTAGTGGCGGAAGAGCGTGCGGTCGGCGTCGCGGAACGCCGCCGAACTCCGCGCGAAACGCTCGTTCTCGAAGTCGGCGCGGCCGAACGCGCGCACGGTGCGGATCCCCGTGAGGTTCTCCTGCACATTCGCGGTCATCTTCGCCTCGGCCGCCTCCTTCACGCCGAAGTTCGGGCCCATGCGGCGGAAGTACACCGCGGTGAACCAGAGGAGCGCGGGAATGCACACGATCGATGCGAGCGTCATGCGCCAGTCGAGCGACAGCATGATCGGCAGCGGGATCAGCAGCATCAGCACCGAGCGGCCGACTTCGGGCGCCTGGTTCGCGAGGAAGACGCGCAGCGTCTCGATGTCGGAGGTGCAGCGCTGCACGAGGTCGCCCGACGGGATTCCGTCGAGCGTGCTGCACGGCAGGCGCTGCACATGGTCGTACATGCGGTCGCGCGTCTTGCGCGCCACGCGCTCCGCGGCACCGGTCGCGAAGCGCGTCTTGATGTGGACGGCCACGCCCGAGAGCGCCGCGAGCGCGACCATCGCGAGGGCGGGCAGCCACAGCGCCTCGCGCACGCGGTCGGTGCCGCCCATCCAGTCGATGAGCGACCGCGAGATCGCGGATGGCTCCGCGGCCGGATCGAGCACGAGGTCGAACACCGCCTTCGGCACGAGCGGCGCCGCGTAGAGGAGCCCCGCCGAACCGACGAGCGCGCCCATCGCCGCGACGAACGACCAGCGCTCGTGCCCGGCAAGCCGCCACACCGCGCGCAACCCCTCGCGTGGCGAAGGTTGCGGCGGTTCGTCCTTGTCCGACTTGGCGGGGGCGTCACTCATCTCGGCTGCCGTGCGTCGGCGTCGGTCGGATTCAGAACGGCGTCTTGAAGCCCATCGCGCGCACCGCGCACCAGCCGACGAGCGCCTCGAAGATCACGAACATCCCGGCGATCCAGATCGCCGCGGCGGGCCAGATCGTCCAGGCCGGAACCTCGCCCAGGAACCACAGGACGCCGAGAAGCAGCCCGACGGACTCGAGAAACACGCCGATGCCAAGCCGCAGCGTCTTTCCACGCTTGTCGATGTTGCAAGTGAACATAAGTCCATCGTATGCGGACCCACCATTTCGCGGGGGAACGGCCCGCCTACCTTGACCAACCCTGCGATTGGGGCGATACACTCAAGGTTCTTCACCCGCACCATGCGCCGCACCGCCCTCCGCCTCATGCTTCCGTTCCTCCTGCTCGCGCAGGTGATGGTCGGCATGTCGCCCGGGCACGCCGTCTGCATCGCGCTCGACGCCTGCTGCGGGGCGCATGTGCACGGCGAGCCCGCCGGCTTCGCGTTCGCAGGGATGGCGCATCATGATCAGACTCATGACCACGCGCACTGCCATGACGGTGCACTCGCCCACGCCCACGCGTCGCTCTGCCCCGACGACTGCATGAACGAGTGCTGCGCGGAGCACGAAGAGTGCGGCGGTCAGCCCTGCGACGGCGACTGCTCCGAAGGCTCGACGCACTTCCATGTCGCGCTGCCCGACGACGGCGGCTGCATGCGCGACCGCTCGAACGACCACTTCTGCGATCTGCGCCTGCTCGCGCCGGCGCTCACCGTGTTCGCGATCCAGCCGGTCGTCGACCTGCACGCGCAGGCGACGCCTCCGCCGCCGTGGATCTGGCCGGACTGCGACCGCGCGACCGCGCTCAAGACCGACTGCCTCCTGATCTGACGGAACGCCTCGCGACTTCGCGTTGCGTCGTGTCCGTTTTGATTCCTTTCGAGGCAGCATCATGCACTCTTCCATCCTTCGTCCGGGCGCAGCCGCGCTCTCGACCGCACTCCTCCTCTCGCTCGTCGGCTGCAAGACCTACGAGCGCAGCACGCTCGATCTCGACCAGACGCAGCGCGAGTACCTGCTTCGCGCGCTCGAAGGACCCGAGCTCGCCGAACTGAACGCACGCGCGCAGCCTGGCGCCGGCGCATTCGACCCGTCCGATGGGATCTCGCTCGCCGAAGCCGAGGCGATCGCGCTCGTGTTCAACCGCGATCTCCGCACCGCGCGGCTGGCCGCGGGCGTCACGAAGGCAAGCGCGGACAACGCGGGCCTCTGGCGCGACCCCGTCCTCGGCGTCGACCTCACCAAGATCGTGAGCGGTGCGTCGCAGGGCGTCGAGGCCATCGTGAGCGTGGGCTTCACGCTGCCGATCTCGGGACGCCTCGAGCTCGAGAAGAACCGCCTCGGCGCCGAGCATGCCGCCGAACTCGCACGCGTGGCCGCGCTTGAATGGAACACCATCGCCGCGCTGCGGCGCGCGTGGACCGAGCGCGCCGGAATCGCGCGCGCGGTCGAGGCCACGCGCGATGTCCTCCAGCGCGTCGAGCAGGTCACGGCCATCGTCGACCGCATGGAACAGGCGGGAGAACTCGCGCGCATCGAGGCGCGGCTCTTCCGCATCGAGGACGCGAAGCTGCGGTCGCGGCTCGCGCTGCTCGAGTCCGACCTCGCGCGCGCCTCGCACGCGGTCGAGGCGATCCTCGATCTTCCGCCCACGGCGGGCCGCGTGTTTTCCGGCGAATTCGCGTCGTCCGCGCGACTCGCCCCGGAGAGCCGCGATGCCGCGTTCGCGGCCATCCGCGACACGAATCCCGCCGTGCTCGTCGCGCGCGCCGACTACGAGATCGCCGAGCGCACGCTCGAGGAGGAGATCCGCAAGCAGTGGCCCGACCTCGACCTCGCGCCGGGCTACGGCGAGCAGGACGGCGACCGCGAGTTCGTGCTCGGCATCGGCGTGGTGCTTCCGGTGCTGAATGGAAACCGCGCCGGAATCGCCATGGCCGAGGCGAAGCGCGAGGCTGCGCGCGGCCGCGCCGAGTCCGAACTCCAGCGCGTGCTCGGTGCGCTGCTTGCGGCCGAAGAGCGTCTCGCGCAGTCGGTGGGCCGCCGCGAGGCGCTCGAGAAGACGCTCGTGCCGCTCGTCGAGGCGCAGTACGCCGAAACGCGCGAGGTCGCGCGGCTCGGCGAGGTGAAGACGCTTGTCCTGCTCGAGAGCCTCAAGCAGCAGCTCGAGGCACGAAACGAAATGATCGCCGCGCGCCGCGACGAGGCGCTCGCCGCGATCGACATCGACGAACTCCTTGGCCCGCCGCAGCAGGCCAAGCGCGACGAAGGAAGCCAGCCATGACGACGATACTCCGACGACTCCTCATCGCCGCGGCGCTCCCGATGCTCGCGGTCGCCTGCACCGAGAAGGGCGCCGAGAAGGCCGCCGACCCGTACGCCGCCGAGCACGCCGAGCAGGCCGCGGCGCCGACGAACCGCGTCGACATCCCCGAGGCCGTGCGCCGCAACCTCGGCATCACCTTCGCGAAGGTCGAGTCGCGCAATGTCGCGCGCACGCTGCGCGTGCCGGGCCGCTTCGAGCCGCTGCCGACCGCGCACCGCGAGTACCGCGCGCCGCTCGGCGGCCGCATCGAGTTGCTCGTGACGCAGTACCAGCGCGTCGCCGCAGGCACGCCGCTCTACCGCATCGACGCGCCCGCGTGGCGCGCGCTCGAGGAGGAGATCATCGCGACCGAGGCGAAGGTCGCGTCGATGCCGCCTGTGCGCGAGGCGCACCGCGTGCACGAGAAGAGCCTCGCCGACAAGGTCGATCTCTGGAACCAGCGGCTGCAGCAGCTGGAAAGCCTGCAGCAGGCCGGCGGCGGGAGCGCGCAGCAGGTGACCGAGGCCCGCGCGACGCTCACCGCGACCAAGGCGGAGCTTGCCGATGTGATGGAGAAGGACGCGATGCTCGAGGCCGAGGAGAAGCGGGCGCAGGCCGAGCTGCGCGCGCTCGTGGGGCGGCGCGAGTCGCTGCTTGCCGCGTGTGCGCAGGGCGCCCCCGCCACGCAGGCGCAGCCCGGAACGCTCGTCGTGTGCGCCGTCGCCGACGGAGTCGTCGAGGATCTCGGCGTCACGCAGGGCGGACTCGCCGAGGAAGGCGCGCGCGTCGTGACGCTCATGCAGCCCGAGAAGATCCGATTCCGCGCGCATGCGCTGCAAGGCGACCTCTCGCGCCTGCGCGACGGGCTTCCCGCGCGCATCGCCCCGCCCGGCGGCGGGGAGGCCGCGGCTGCGGTCTCGATGAAGGGGACGCTCGCCATCGGACTCACCGCAGACGCGGCGAGCCGAACGATCGACCTCATCGTCGCGCCCGACGCGCTCGCCCCGTGGGCGCGCGCAGGCGTCGCGGGTTCGCTCGAGATCACGCTCGAAGGTGGAAGCGAGGAACTGTCGATCCCGCTCGGCTGCGTCGTCCGCGACGGCACGCAGGCGGTCGTGTTCCGCCGCGACCCGAAGAACCCTGAGAAGGCGATCCGTCTCGAGGCCGATCTCGGCATCGACGACGGACGCTGGGTCACGATCCTGAGCGGCGTGAAGGAAGGCGACGAGATCGTCGTCACCGGCAACTACCAGCTGATGCTTGCGACCGGCGGCAGCGCGCCGAAGGGCGGCCACTTCCACTCCGACGGCACCTGGCACGCCGACGACCACTGAGAAGGAACACGGGAAACACCCCACATGCTTTCGAAGCTGATCTCCTTCTCGCTGCGGAACTCGTCACTCGTCATCGCGATGGCGGGGCTTCTCGTACTCTTCGCGGGCCTCAAGCTCCGCGAGATGCCCGTCGATGTGCTGCCCGAGCTCAACGCGCCGACCGTCGTCATCATGACCGAGGCGGGCGGGCTCTCGGCCGACGAGGTCGAGACCACCGTCACCTTCCCGATCGAGACCGCCGTCAACGGCCTGCCCGACACGCGGCGCGTGCGTTCGGCGAGCTCGACGAGCCTATCGATCATCTGGGTCGAGTTCGACTGGGGCACCGATCTCTACCGAGCGCGGCAGCTCGTCTCCGAGCGGCTTTCGGCGGTGCGCGAGACGCTGCCGCCGAATGTGCACGCCGAGATCTCGCCGATCACGAGCATCACGGGTGAAGTGATGCTGCTCGCCATCAGCTCGCCGGACGGCAGCGTGAGCCCGCTCGATCTGCGCGCCTACGCCGAGTTCAACCTGCAGAACCGGCTGCTGGCGGTCGGCGGAGTGGCGAAGGTCGTCGCGATGGGCGGCGAACTCCCGCAGTACCAGGTCGAGGTGCGGCAGGACCGCCTCGCCGCGCTCGGCGTCTCGATCGACGAGGTCGTCGAGGCCGCGACGGGCGCGCACAGCACCGCGACCGCCGGCTACCTCGCCGATGTCGAGCACCAGGAGCTGCCGATCCGCCAGATGGCGCGCGTGCGCTCGGTCGACGACATCGCACGCACGGTGGTGAAGGTCGATCAAGGCACGCCGATCACGATCGGTGATGTCGCCGATGTGCGGCTCGGCCCCGCGCCGAAGCGCGGCACGGCGGCCGACCGCGCGATTCCCGCGGTCGTCCTCAGCATCCAGAAGACGCCCGGCACCAACACGCTCGAGCTCACCAATCGCCTCGACGCGGTGATCGACGCGGCACAGAAGGCGCTGCCCGCAGGCATGGTGCTCAACCGCGATCCGTTCCGCGCCGAGCGCTTCATCACGCGCGCGGTCAACAATGTCGTGAAGGTGCTCGTCGAGGCGACGATCATCGTCGCGGTCATCATCCTGCTCTTCCTCCTCGACTGGCGCGCGACGCTCGTCACGCTCACGGCGCTGCCGCTGTCGCTTGCGGTCGCGCTCCTTGTCCTCTGGGCGTGGGGTCTTTCGATCAATGTGATGACCCTCGGCGGACTTGCGGTCGCGATCGGCGAACTCGTCGACGACGCGATCATCGATGTCGAGAATGTGCTGCGGCGCCTGCGCGAGAACGCAGCGCTTCCGCCCGCCGAGCGCAAGCCCGCAGTCGATGTCATCTTCACCGCGAGCAACGAGATCCGCTCGTCGGTCGTGTTCGCGACGGTCATCATCTGCATGGTGTTCGTGCCGCTTCTGTTCCTCGAGGGGCTCGAGGGCCGCTTCTTCCAGCCGCTCGGCATCGCCTACATCGTGTCGATCCTCGCGTCGCTCTTCGTCGCGCTGTCGGTCACGCCCGCGCTCTGCCGCTTCGTGTTCGCCCGTGCGTACGGAGCGGGCGCCGCGCCGGGTGCCGCGCGTCACGGCGACAGCCCGCTCGTGCGCGTTCTCAAGCGCTGGTACGAGCCGCTGCTGCGCGCGTCAGTCCGCCGCCGCGGCACGGTGCTCGCGGGTGCGGGCGCGCTCACGCTCGCGTCGCTCCTCCTCGCGTCGACCTTCGGCAGCTCGTTCCTTCCGAGTTTCCGCGAGGGCACCTTCACGGTGTTCCTCATGGCCCCGCCGGGCACCTCGCTCGGCGAAAGCGACCGCCTCGCGCGTGGCGTCGAGGCGCAGCTCGTCGCGATCGACGGCGTGACGAGCGTCACGCGCCGTACCGGCCGCGCCGAGCGCGACGAGCACGCGGAGCCCGTGAGCAGTTCGGAGATCGAGGTCGTGATGACGCGCGAGGCCGATCAGCGCGCCGTCCGCGCGGAGATCGACCGCATCCTCCTCAACATCCCCGGCATCACCACGATGGTCGGCCAGCCGATCGAGCACCGCATGTCGCACATCCTGTCGGGCACGCCCGCCGCGATCGCGATCAATGTCTTCGGCGACGACCTCGAGACGCTGCGTTCGCTCGCGAAGGAGATCGAGGGCGCGCTCAAGACGATCCCCGGCACACGCGATGTGAACGCGAACCGCGAGGTCATGGTCACTTCGCTTCCGATCCGCTACCGCGCGCAGGATCTCGCCGCGGCCGGCCTCACGCCCGCGTCGGCCGCGCGGCAGGTGCAGCAGGCGCTCTACGGCGAGACCGTCGCCGAAGTGAGCGACGGCCCGCGGCGCATCGACCTCGTCGTGCGCCTCGCCGAAGACGAGCGCGAGCGCATCGAGCAGGTGGGCGAGCTCATGCTGCGCGGACAAGGCGGCGCCACCGTGCGTCTGCGCGAGGTCGCCGACATCGGCCCCGAGCGCACGAGCAACCTCATCGCCCGCGAGAACGCGCAGCGCAAGGCGATCGTCTCGACCAATGTCGCCGACGGCTACAACCTCGGCGAACTCGTGAAGGCCGTGCGCGAGAAGGTCGATCCGATCGTGGCGCGCGCGGGCTGCACCGTGCAGTACGGCGGGCAGTTCGAGGCGCAGCAGTCGGCGAGCCGCACGATCGTCATCATGGGCGCCGTGGTCGCGGTATTGATGTTCCTCCTGCTCCAGCTCGCGACGGGCCGCAGCCGCACGGCGCTCCTCGTGATGCTGAACCTGCCGCTCGCGCTCATCGGCGGCATCGCCGCGATCTACCTCACCGAGTCGCGGCCGTTCGTCGGCAACACGCTCGCGTTGTTCGGCCTCGCCGGCGAGCGCTATGTCGAGCCGGTCCTCTCGATCGCGAGCATGGTCGGGTTCGTCACGCTGTTCGGCATCGCCGTGCGCAACGGCATCCTGCTCGTCAACCACTACGCGCAGCTCGAGCAGCACGAGGGCTGCGCGCGCGAGGAGTCGGTGATCCGCGGCTCGATGGAGCGGCTCGTGCCGATCCTCATGACCGCGCTCACCGCGGCGCTCGGCCTGATCCCGCTTGCGATGAGCGGCGACAAGCCGGGAAGCGAGCTTCTCGCCGCGCTCTCGATCGTGGTGCTCGGCGGCCTGGTGTCGTCGACCCTGCTCAATCTCTTCGTCGTTCCCGCGGGCTACGCGCTCGCCTTCCGGATTTCGCGTGAAACCAAGTGACCTATCAAGGAGAAGCCATGAAGACCATGACTGAACTGCTCGGAGTTTCCTGCTGCGCCCTCTCGCTCGCCGTGTTCGCCGGCTGCGAGAAGAAGGACGCCGCCGCGCCGGCCGCGAAGGCGGGCGATCACTCGCACGACGGCGACCATGCGCATGACCACGATCACGACCACGCCAAGGCCGGCTCCATGAGCAAGGACGATGGCCACGGCGAGACGACGCAGATGGGCGAGCAGAAGGCCGGCCCCTACACGGTGAAGGTCTCGCGCGACGGCGATGTGAAGGCCGGCGGCGATGTCCCCGTCGACATCTGGGTCGACGGCGGCGCGAAGGGCAAGAGCGTGCGCTTCTGGTTCGGCACCGAGGACGCGAAGGGCTCGATCAAGGCGAAATGCGAGGTCGAGGGCGACCAGTGGCACACCCACGGCGAAGTGCCCGACCCGATGCCCGAGGGCTCGAAGCTCTGGATCGAGATCGAAGGCGAGGACGGCACGAAGACCGTCGTCGGGTTTGCGATCTAAGCGACGCGAGCGTTGCTGCTGACGGTCTTCAGGTCTCTCACGGAGACACGGAGCCCACGGAGATCAAGCCTTCCAGCCCGTTCGCGCCACGCGCGTCCGGGTCTCGGAAGGCTTGTCTTCTTTTCTTCCTCTGTGCCTCCGTGCCTCCGTGAGAAAAATCAGAAGCTCGCCGTCTTCGGTGCGCGCGGGAACGGGATCACATCGCGGATGTTCGCCATGCCCGTCGCGTAGATGATCGCGCGCTCGAAGCCGAGGCCGAAGCCCGCGTGCGGCACGGTGCCGTAGCGGCGCAGGTCGCGGTACCACCAGTAGTCGGCCTTGTGGAGGCCCATCTCGTCCATGCGCGCGTCGAGCCGATCGAGGCGCTCCTCGCGCTGCGAGCCGCCGACGATCTCGCCGATCCCGGGCGCCAGGATGTCCATCGCGGCGACCGTCTTCCCGTCGTCGTTCTGGCGCATGTAGAACGCCTTGATGTCCTTCGGGTAGTTCATCACGGCGACGGGGCGGCCGATGTAGGTCTCGGTCAGCCAGCGCTCGTGCTCGCTCTGCATGTCGATGCCCCACTTGACGGGGTACTCGAACTTCACGCCCTTCTTGACCGCGTCCTCGAGCGCGGCAATCGCGTCGGTGTAGTCGAGCTTCGCGAAGTCCGCGCTCACGAACTTCTCGAGCCGCTCGATGCAGCCCTTGTCGATGCGCTCGGCGAAGAACTTCATGTCGTCCATGCGCTCGGCGAGCAGCGCCTTGAACATGTACTTGAGGAGATCCTCCGCAAGCTTCGCGTCGGTGTGCAGGTCTGCGAACGCGATCTCCGGCTCGATCATCCAGAACTCGGCGAGGTGCCGCGAGGTGTTCGAGTTCTCCGCGCGGAAGGTCGGTCCGAAGGTGTAGACCTTCGAGAGCGCCATGCACCAGGTCTCGACATTCAGCTGGCCCGACACCGTGAGGTTCGTCTCTCGCCCGAAGAAGTCCTGCGAGAAGTCGATCTTGCCTTCAGGCGTCTTCGGCATGTTCATGAAGTCGAGCGTCGACACGCGGAACATCTGGCCCGCACCCTCACAGTCGCTGCCCGTGATGATCGGCGTGTGCACCCAGAGGAAGCCCTGCTCGTGGAAGAAGCGGTGGACCGCCATCGCAAGGCAGTGCCGCACGCGCGCGACGGCGCCGAAGGTGTTCGTGCGCGCGCGGAGGTGCGCGACCTCGCGCAGATACTCGAACGAGTGCTGCTTCGGCGAGATCGGATAGGTGTCCGGGTCATCGACGAGTCCGTGCACCTTGCACTCCGTCGCCTGCAGCTCGACCGACTGGCCCTTGCCTTGGCTTGCGACCACGGTGCCCGTGATCTCGACCGAGCAGCCCGCCGTCAGCTTCAGCACCTCGGACTCGTAGTTCGCGAGCGTGTTCGGCACGACCGCCTGCACGGTGTCGAAGCACGAGCCGTCGGTGATCGCGACGAAGGAGATGCCCGCCTTCGAATCGCGCCGGGTGCG
Source organism: bacterium (assembly GCA_046337925.1). Taxonomy (GTDB): domain Bacteria; phylum Planctomycetota; class Phycisphaerae; order Phycisphaerales; family SM1A02; genus QWPT01. The sequence continues at coordinate 23,827 of JBKCZS010000016.1, forward strand.
GACCCAGCCTTGGACGGTGACCGTCGAACCGAGGTGCGAGGCGTGGTTGGCGAAGAGGTCAGCGATGCGAACAGCCATGGGAACGGGAAGATAGGGCGGAACGGGTCGGGAGGAAGCAAGTGCCAAGTTGGCAGACCGGGTCGTGCCGAGACCCCGCTTGGCGCAGTCTGACGGGTATGGAGCGGGGGAGCCTGGCGCCGATACAGGACGCTAAGCCTCTATTTAGCAGAGTTTTACGGCGTTCCGCCGTGCCAAAGGCGCTTTGCGGCGGCGACTGTGACCCTCGCCACCCTTGGCACACCCGTTGCATCGTCGCCCGCTCCCCATGCGACTGCGGCTGCACAGTTTCGACTCCGACTCCGGCACGGGTTCCGCCCGTGACGACGGTTCGTCGTCGGCCGGTGCTGGCACGCCCCGTCGCCTCAACCTGCTGCTGACCTACGGGGGCTGGCGCGAGCATGCCTTCGCAGACCAGCTGCCCGTCCTCCTCGACCGGTTCGGCATCCAGTGCCTCCGCGCCCAGTCGGGCGACGAGGTTTCGGATGTCGTGCGCCGCGCGGAAGTGCACATCGCGGTGATCGACCTTTCGATCCCGATGCATCCGCGCCGACCGGAGGCGCAGCCCCCGCGCACCGTCCAGGCCGGCCCGCGCGTCCTCCAACTCCTGCGTCGTCTCGACCGTCCGCCGCCGACGATCATCGTCCGGCCGCGCCAGGTCGACCCCGCCGAGAGCAACCGCATCCTCGCCGAAGCCCTGCGCGACGGCGCGTTCACGGTGCTCGACGACCCAGTCCCTGTTGAAACCATGCTGCAGGCCCTCGAGCGGTGCGTGCGCCGCTACTACCGAGACCATTGGCCCGCAGCGTGAACCCGTCCAACCGGACGGATGCCGTCGGAGGCTTCCGTCCTTTGCCCGTGTCAGCAAGTCAGAACAGTGAAGGAGAACACCATGAAGTTTCGTCCCCTCGGCGACAAGATCCTCGTGAAGCGCGATGAAGCCGCAACCAAGACCGAAAGCGGCATCTTCCTCCCCGAGTCGAGCAAGGAGAAGCCCAAGCAGGGCAAGATCATCGCCCTCGGCGACGGCCACCGCAGCAAGGACAACGGCAAGCTCACCCCCTTCAGCGTCAAGAAGGGCGACAGCGTGATCTTCTCGAGCTACGCCGGCACCGAGATCAAGATCGACGGCGAGTCGATGCTGATCATGACCGAGGAAGACATCCTCGGCGTGATCGAGTGATCCACCTCGCACGGACACCCGCATGAGCATGAACCAGGAAACCCTACGCCTCGCGTTCCGCGAGCTCAACGGTCAGCGCGATCTCCGGATCGAGTTCGATCACGCGTCGAGCTGCATCGTCAAGAAGGCGATGCTGATCCCCGCGGAGTTGGACGGCCTGGTGAAGGTCACCGACGGCTCGCATGTCTACATCGTGGACTCGGAGCGGGTGGCGTGGATCGAGATCGGATAGCGGCCGCGCAGCGGCCGCTATCCGGCGTGTTTTGAGCGGTCGCAGCTGCGGCTGCTCTCGAAGTTTGAGCGGTCGCCGCTGCGGCGGCTCCCTCTGGCAGGAAGAACGATTGAAGTAACCCAAACGCGCGAAAGCGCAACGCAGAAAGAAGCACACACATGGCAGCCAAGCAGATTGCATACGACACCGACGCGCGCGAGCGGATCCTCCGCGGCGTGCAGAAGCTCGCCAAGGCCGTCAAGGTCACGCTCGGCCCCTCGGGCCGCGTCGTCGTCCTCGAGAAGTCCTTCGGCGCTCCCACGGTCACCAAGGACGGCGTCACCGTCGCCAAGGAGATCGAGCTCGAGGATCCCTACGAGAACATGGGCGCGCAGATGGTGAAGGAAGTCGCATCGAAGGCGTCGAAGGACGCCGGCGACGGCACCACCACCGCGACCGTCTACGCAGAGGCGATCTTCCAGGACGGCCTCCGCAACATCACTGCGGGCGCCAACGCGAACTCGGTGAAGCGCGGCATCGACAAGGCCGTCGTCGCGATCGTCGAGGAACTCCGCCGCATGTCGAAGAAGGTCTCCGGTTCGAAGGAGATCGCGCAGGTCGGCGCGTGCTCGGCGAATCAGGACACCGCCATCGGCAACATCATCGCCGAGGCGATGGACAAGGTCGGCAAGGACGGCGTGATCACCGTTGAGGAAGGCAAGTCGCTCGACACCCATGTCGAGCTCCTCGAGGGCATGCAGTTCGACAAGGGCTACCTCAGCCCGCACTTCGTCACCAACCAGGCCGCGATGGAATGCGTGCTCGAGGACTGCTTCGTCCTCATCCATGAGAAGAAGATCTCGAGCGCGAAGGAGTTCCTCCCGATCCTCGGCAAGATCGCCGAGAGCGGCAAGGCCATCCTCATCATCGCCGAGGACATCGAGGGCGAGGCCCTTGCGACCCTCGTGGTGAACAAGCTCCGCGGCGTGCTGAAGGTCTGCGCCGTCAAGGCGCCGGGCTTCGGCGACCGCCGCAAGGAGATGCTGCAGGACATCGCGACGCTCACCGGCGGCCAGGCGATCATGGAGGAGCTCGGCATCCAGCTCGAGAACCTCGCGCTGACCGACCTCGGCCGCGCCAAGAAGATCACCGTCGACAAGGACAACTGCACCATCGTCGAGGGTGCCGGCAAGACCAAGGACATCCAGGGCCGCATCGAGCTCCTCAAGGGCCAGATCGAGGTCACGACCAGCGACTACGACCGCGAGAAGCTCCAGGAGCGCCTCGCCAAGCTGTCGGGTGGCGTCGCGCAGATCAATGTCGGCGCCGCGACCGAGGTCGAGATGAAGGAGAAGAAGGCCCGCGTCGAGGACGCGCTGCACGCCTGCCGCGCGGCCGTCGAGGAAGGCATCCTTCCGGGCGGCGG
>JBKCZS010000017.1:0-7524 GCA_046337925.1 bacterium
TCTGCGGTCGTTTCGAGCTCGGGCCGTGCCGGATCTGTGCGGCGGCCGCTTGCGGCCGGCGCGTCTGGCGGGCTTGGCGCGCAATCGGGTCCCGGCACGTGCCGTGCAGTGCCTGACACTGCACGGCACGTGCCGTGCACCGGTTCTCTGGCAGCCGGCCCCGAGTTTGGCCCCGAAACTGGCCAGAAGGCTGCAGTCTGGGCGGATTAGGTCCGCCATCGGTGCCTGGCACGTGCCAGTCAGTGCCTGGCACTGCACGGCACGTGCCGTGCACCGAGGGTGGAAAGGGTGGAAGGGTGGGCGAGGGGTGGGCGGGGTATCATGCGGGTCCATGACCGCCGGACGCCCCCCAGTGAACTCCGAAGTCAAGCCTTCCGATGCTGCCGCTCCCGCCTGGGCCGGGCCCGACCCGACCGTCGCGCCCGTCACCATCCGGTCGCTCCAGCGCGCCATGCGCGAGCGCAAGACCTTCGCGGCGCTCACCTGCTACGACGCCACCACGGCGCGGCTGCTTGAACGCGTCGGAGTTCCCGTCCTGCTGGTCGGCGACACCGCCGCCGAGGTCATCCTCGGTTACCCGAACACGCTCCACGCGCCGCTCGACTTCCTCGTCACCTTGACCGCTGCGGTCCGCCGTGGTGCGCCCCGCGCCCTCGTCATGGCCGACATGCCGTTCATGAGCTACCAGGCAAGCGACGCGGAGGGCATCCGCAACGCCGGCCGCTTCATGACCGAAGGCATGGCCGACTGCGTCAAGCTCGAGGTCGACGCGTCGTTTGCACCGCTCGTCCGGCAGATGAGCCGCGCCGGCATCCCGGTCGTCGCGCACATCGGCTCGCGGCCGCAGCACGCGAAGCAGGTCGGTGGCTACGCCGCCGCCGGCAAGACCGCCGAGGAGGCGCTGCGGATCATCGGCGACGCCGACGCCATGCTCGAGGCGGGCGCGACCATGCTTCTCGTCGAAGCGACCCCCGTCGAAGTGACCGAGGAGATCGTCGCCCGCTCCAAGGTGCCCGTCATCGGCTGCGGCGCCGGCCCCGTCTGCCACGGCCAGGTGGTCGTGCTGCACGACCTCCTCGGCCTCACCGAGCGCCAGCCGCCGTTTGCGCTGCCGATCGTCCATCTCGGCAAGACCGTCGCCGAGATGGCCGAGCAGTGGAAGTCCCGCGTCCGCGGTGGAAACCTCGGCGAGCACCCCTACGCGCTGTCCGACGAGCAGCGGGCCGAGTTCCTGCGTCGCCTCGGACGCGCCCAGGGCTGATGCTCCGGCGGCCAGTCGCGTCGGGCCACACCCGAATCGACACCCGAATCGGTACCTACGCCGACACCCAAAGCGACGGATCGCAGCGACGAACCCATCCTTTCCGCAACTAACTGCGCGGATGGGTCGAAATACGATCAGCGTTCTGCTGCACGCGCAGTATCCGCAGGATTGAACCCATGCGCCAGTTTCCCTATCTCGGTCCCGGTCTCGTCGTCCTCATCGCCTCCGGTGCGGCACTCCTGGCCGCCCCGTTCGCGATCCGCCGCGCCAACGACGCGCAGGCGAGCGCCGACATCGTCCTCGCCTCGCGCGTCCTCGAAGGCAGCGCGGAGGCCGCCATCGCGGGCACGCCGCAGCGCGGCGGCGCCGGCAGGACCGCCGACCCGAAGCAGGAGGTCAACGAGCCGATCCTCGAGCAGATCAACCGAGCCCACCGCGCGATCGCGAAGCTCGTCGAGCCGAGCGTCGTGCATGTGAGCACCCTCACGACCATGCAGCGCCGCATGTTCACCTCGCCCTACGCCTCGAGCGGCTCCGGCTGGATCTGGGACGAGGAAGGCCACATCGTCACCAACGCCCATGTCGTCGAGTCGAGCGACCGCGTGCAGGTGCAGCTCTTCGACGGCGAACTCCGCGAAGCCGAGGTCGTCGGCCTTGACCTGCGCGCCGATGTCGCGGTGCTCAAGGTCGCCCCCGGCGGCCTCCATCCGTCGCTCCGCGGCGACTCCTCGCAGCTCGAGCAGGGCGACATGGTGTTCGCCTTCGGCTCGCCGTTCGACTTCCGCTTCTCGATGTCGTCGGGCATCGTGTCGGGCCTCCAGCGCAGCGCCGGGCTCGCGGACATCGACTACGAGAACTTCATCCAGACCGACGCAGCGATCAACCCCGGCAACTCGGGCGGTCCGCTCACCGACATCCGCGGCCGCGTCATCGGCATGAACACCGCCATCGCCACCGGCCGCGGAAACTCGGTCGGACAAGGGCAGTTCGCCGGCATCGGCCTCGCGATCCCCATGTCGATGATCGAGTCGATCGTCACGCAGATCATCGAGACGGGCGAAGTGCGCAAGGGCTTCCTCGGCGTCGGCCTGATGTCGCTCGACGAGGCGCGCATGGCCGCGCGCTCGAACCGCCTGCTGGCGACGGTCGCCGGCGAGTTCAAGGGCGAAGGCGCCGTCGTGCGCGAGGTGTCCGAGGATTCGCCCGCGTCCGCCGCCGGCTTCGAGTTCGGCGATGTCATCACCTCGATCGACGGCCAGAAGGTCACGGGCGAGGGCGCCGTGCCAGCGATCATCAGTTCGAAGCGTCCCGGCGCCGAGGTCGAGTTCGAGATCTGGCGCGTCGATCCCGAGCAGGGGAGCGGCACGGTCCAGAAGCTCACCGCGAAGCTGACCGAACTCGACTCCGCAGCGCGCCTCGCGCCGTACCTCCCGGGCGCGCTCCGCGCCGCGGGCATCGAGGAGTTCTCGACCTCGACCGACGCGCGGGCGAAGAAGCTCGGCGTCCCGTTCCGCCGCGGCATCATCCTCGAGTCGATCCGCGAGGGCACCGAGATCGCGGAGCGCGTGCCCGTCGGCAGCACCGTCGTCGCCGTGTTCGACCAGCCGGTCGGGTCGGTCGATGAGTTCTACACCCGAGTGAACCGCGCGGTCGCCGGCATGGGACGCGTGCCCGGGTTCCAGCTTCCGCTGCGGGTCGTCGTGCCCGACGGCACCGTGGTCCAGGTCGTCGTGCCGGTGCGCTGACCGCCGTTCCGCCGCAAGCGCAGGGTTTTCCAGAGGTTCCCGCTCGGGTACCATCCTCGTCCCGTGACCGCGAACTCGAAGCAAGACCAGCCCGTCCTGCTTGAGGTGAAGAACCTCAAGACTTGGTTCCCTGTCCGGCGGGGGATCCTCCAGCGCACCGTCGGCCATGTGAAGGCCGTCGACGATGTGAGCTTCTTCGTCCGCCGCGGCGAGACGCTTGGCCTCGTCGGCGAATCCGGCTGCGGAAAGACCACCGTCGGCCGCACCATCCTGCGCCTCATCCCGAACTCGGGCGGCACCGTCCGCTTCGACGGTCGCGATGTCCTCGCCGCGAGCGCGCTCGACCTCCGTCGCCTGCGCCGCGAGATGCAGATCATCTTCCAGGATCCGGGCGGCAGCCTGAACCCGCGCATGCGCGTCGGCAGCATCATCGGCGAGCCGCTCGAGGTGCACGGGCTCACGAAGTCGGCCGACGAGACGCGCACGCGCGTCGAGGAACTCCTGGTGAAGTGCGGGCTCTGGAAGCAGGCCGCGGACCGCTATCCGCACGAGTTCAGCGGCGGCCAGCGCCAGCGCATCGGCATCGCCCGCGCGTTGAGCCTCGAGCCGCGCCTGATCGTCTGCGACGAGCCGACGAGCGCGCTCGATGTGTCGATCCAGTCGCAGATCCTCAACCTGCTCGGCGACCTCCAGGACGAGATGGGCCTGTCGTACCTCTTCATCTCGCACGACATGGCCGTCATCCATCACATCTGCGACCGCATCGCGGTGATGTACAACGGCAAGATCGTCGAGGAAGGTTCGCGCGACGAGATCATCAACGCGCCGAAGCACGAGTACACCCAGGCGCTGCTTTCCGCGGTGCCCGAGGCCGATCCGCGCCGCAAGAAGCAGCGCATCAGGCTCGCGAACGCGCGCATGTGATCGCCCGCCTAGGCTGAAGCCATGACCGATCCGCGCCGCGGCAAACTCGTGTTCTGGACGATCGTCTCCGTCTTTGTCGTGGCGTTCATCGCCGCGGGCATCTGGTCCTGGTCGATCGTCGGAGGCGTGCGCACCCGGGCCGCCGTGACGGATGCGCGGCTGCGCGAACTCGCATGGGCCGTGCTTGCCTACGCCGACCGCAACGACGCGTTCCCGACGAGCGAGGCCGAGCTGCGGGCATTCGCCGGCGATCCGCCCGCGTTGCCCGAAACGCTTGAGAAGAAGCCGCTTGCGGTCGATGGGCGCACCTACCCGATGTCGCGTGTCGACGCGGGGGCGCCCGCGCAGCCGGCGCGGTTCGACGAGGTGTTCGAGTCGATCGAGGTCGAGTGGCCGATCGTGCGCGATGTGCAGCCGATCCTGCGACCGAGAGGGCTGCCCACGATGCAGGGCACGGGTTCGAGCGTCGGCGACTGGCTGTTCGCGATGGCCGAGCGCCTGCGCACGCCGTGACTCATAGGCCAAGAACGGGGCTTTTCCGCATCTTCCCACGGGCGAAGCGGGACGGATTTCGCTAGATTCGGCCCCCATGTCCGAAGCCGTCGTCCCCGCCGCGAGCGCGCCTGCCGCCATCGAGAAGTCCCTGCCCGAGACGCCGCTTCGCGATGTCATGGGCGGCGCGAGCCGATGGACGATCCCGATCCACGAGCACGGCTTCATCGCCCTCGTCGATGCGATGCCGCGCCTCGTCCCCGAGGGACAGACCGCCGACAGCGCCATCGTCCAGTCGGCGCGCGTCAGCTACGGCCAGGGCACGAAGATGGTCAGCGAGGACCGCGGCCTCGTCCGCTACCTGATGCGCCACCGCCACTCGACGCCGTTCGAGATGGTCGAGTTCAAGTTCCACATCGCGATGCCGATCTTCATCGCGCGCCAGTGGATCCGCCACCGCACCGCGAATGTGAACGAGTACAGCGCGCGCTACTCGATCATGCCCGACCGCTTCTACCGGCCCGACATTGAGAATGTGCGCAAGCAGTCGAAGTCGAACCGCCAGGGCGGCGAAGGACCGATCGACGCCGGGACCGCCGAGGAGTTCCTCAAGCTCCTCGAGAGCGCCGAGGCGAACTACGCGAAGTACCTCGACCTGACCGAGCGTGGCGTCGCGCGCGAACTCGCCCGCGCCGTCCTCCCCGTGAGCGTCTACACCGAGTGGTACTGGAAGTGCGACCTCCACAACATCTTCCACTTCTTGTCGCTGCGCATGGATCCGCACGCGCAGATCGAGATCCAGGACTACGCGAAGGCGATGTACGAGCTCATCAAGCCGATCGTGCCGGTCGCGTGCGAGGCGTTCGAGGACTACCGCCTGAACGCGATGCACCTGACCGGGCTCGAGATCGACGCGATCCGCACGGGGAAGCCCCTCGCGACGGAGAACAAGCGCGAGACCGCCGAGTGGGAAGCGAAAAAGGCGCGGTTAGGGCTTCATTGAGCGGTCGCCGCTGCGGCGGCTCCCTTTGGTGCGTCTTTGAGCGGTCGCCGCTGCGGCGGCTCCCTCTGGTGCGTCTTTGAGCGGTCGCCGCTGCGGCGGGGGCCGCTCAGGTCACGATCGCCGCTTGCGGCTGCCGTGCTTCTGGAACACGGCCTTCGCCTCCACGCGCGCCTCGCTTGTCGCGCGCAGGCCGTAGAGCCGCTCCTGCGCGAAGCGATACGCCGCGCGGTGCTCGACGATCGGTGCGGGATAGTCGGTGCCGATGCGGCAGCCGATCATCGCCTGAAAGAGCGGTGGCATCGTCTCCGGTTCCGCGAGGTACTCGTCGGGCACGGGCGCGAGCTCGGGCACCCACTTCCGGATGAACACGCCGCTCGGATCGTGGTCCTCGACCTGCTTGCGCGGCGAGTAGATCCGAAGCGTGTTGATGCCCGTCGTGCCCGACTGCATCTGGATCTGCGGATAGTGGATCCCTGGCTCATAGTCGAGGAACTGCCGCCCGAGCCACGGCGCGTACGACCGCCAGTCGAGCCAGAGATGGTGGCTCGCGAAGCTCACGAGCATCGCGCGCATGCGGAAGTTGATCCACCCGGTCGCGACCAGCGCGCGCATGCACGCATCGACCATCGGATAGCCCGTCCGGCCCTGCTGCCACGCCGAGAGCCGCTCGGCCGCGAGGTCTGCGTCGAGCCCGTCGCGCAGGTTCTCGCACGAACGCGCCATGCACATCGACTCGATCGCGGGCTCGTCCTCGAGCTTCTGGATGAAGTGGCAATGCCATGAAAGCCGCGAAAGGAAGCTCTTGATCGAGCCGCGCCAGAGCGCGAGATCGTCGGGACTCAGGCCTTCCGTCGCGACCCGTGCCGGTTCGCCGAGCTGTGCGAGCCGCCGCTTCGCGCCTTGGTATGCGCGCCGCACCGACATCGTGCCCCACGCCAGATGCGGCGAAAGCCGCGAGCACGAGTCCCACGCGAGGACGGGCGAACCCATCGTCTGCCGATACTCGCGGCCACGATCGAGCAGGAACGATGTGAGCAGCGCGCCCGCCTCGCGCTCGCCGCCATGCTGCCGCAGTGCCGCGCGCGTGTCGGGCCCGAGGCCGAGTTCGGCGACGACTTCGGCCGACCCTCTCGGCACGCGCGACTCGTCGGGCGCGATGAGCGCGTCCGGCGCCGCAAATCGCGGGCGCTCCATGTGCGCCTCCCAGCGCGAGGCCCATCCGTCGCGGCCCGGGTTCGGCCGAAGCACGCCGTGCTGGCGGAACTCGCGGAACGCGATGCCGCGCTTCCTGCACCAGCGCGCCACGCGGATGTCGCGCGCGTAGGTGACGGCGTTGCCCGTCTCCTCGTGGGCGAGGAGCGCGGTGCTCGGCTCGCGCGCGTGGAGTTCGCCGAGGATGTCGGTCATCTCGCCGACGCGATACGCGACCGCGCCGCCGCGCGCACGGAGCGCCGCGTCGAGTTCCGCGAGCGACTCGAGGTAGAACGCAAGATGCGACGGATCCGCGTCGGGCGCCAGCCACACCTCGGGCTCGAATACGGCGAGCGCGATCAAGGGCGTGCCGTCAAGCGCGCATTCCGCCGCCGCATGCGCGAGCGGCGCATGGTCGTCGAGCCTGAGATCGCGCTTGAGCCAAACGATGTTCACGCCGACGGTTCGCCGGTCGCGACGCTTCCGATGCGTGGAGCGTTCAGATGTCCTTCTTGAGCTGCGCCGCGTCGAGCTCGCGCTCGGTCGGGATCGACAGGAACCCGATCAAGGGCGCGTCGGGCGCGGTCTGGATCTGCACGAGGCGGATCGGCGTCGGCGGGTAGTAGCGCAGCAGGCCGCCCGGGAACGGGCCTTCGCCGCGCACATCCCAGAACTCGCCGAGCGGGATGCGCAGCGTCTGGCCGGCCGCGAGCGCGTCGACGCGCTTGAGGTAGCGCTGGTTGAGCCAGATGTCGACATTCGACCAGCTCTCGACCGTCGCGTTCACGATGAGCATCGCGTCGCCGTCGTTGAAGACCTGCACCTCGGCCACGCGTTCCTGCGGCAGGTTCGCGGGGTACGCACGCGTCGCCTTCGTGGGCTCGTAGCGCATCGTCTCGCAGCCG
>JBKCZS010000018.1:0-4084 GCA_046337925.1 bacterium
ACGGGGCACTACGGCGACAACTTTGGCGGTTTCGAAGTGAACTACAACGTCGTTCCGGTGCCGGGCGCGTTTGCAGCGCTCGGACTCGCCGGATTGCTCACCTCGCGCCGCCGACGCTGATCCTGCCCAGCGCAACGCGCAGCGTTTCGTCGATCACCCACGGCCCGGGCACACGCCCGGGCCGTGGCGCGACGAGGCCTGATCATCACGAGGCAGCGAAGCGCGCGGACACGACGGCGCCGATGCCGGAGCCTGCTGGATGCGCGCGGCTCCCCAAAGCACGGGCTCGGTTCTACCAAACAGATCCCCGAAGACCACAGAGCCGCGCAGCGCGCCGACGCGGTCAGCGGAGATGCCGCGCAGATCGATGTCCTGGGATCCGTCAGACACGACCTAGGCGAGATTGTCCGAGAGGCCTACGCGCGGTAGCCTGACGCGCAAGGATGCGTTCGGCGCTACCGAAGAACGAGTTCTGCGGGTTTGATGGTCGGAACCTAAGAATCACGTGTCGGGCGAACCAAACATCGAGCGATGCTGAACGAGAAGCAAGTGGAAGACCTTCTGAACCGGCTTTGCGTGCGGCTTGGAGTCTGCCTGCCGCCACACGAGATAGCGCGGCTTCGCGATGACCGACCGGGCGACGTCGTTGCGTTCACCGACGCCGTGCTTGCGGCCGAAGGCTTGGATCGGTTGACTGCGGACAGGTATCTCTACCGACAAGTGCGCGACATGATCTCAGATGCGTTTCGACAAGCCGAGCACGATGGCACCTGACGACCTGTTACGACGGATGGCGCGCGGCGCGGCCCGACGCTGAGGTGAAACGTTCGTTGGAAAGGCTCACACAGGATGGTGCCATGAACGCGTCTTTGGCCTTGCACACAGCCGCACGGCGCTATTGTCTCGAACGCCATGCCTATTGGCACGAGCGGTACTCCGAGATAATCCGTACGCGAGGGAACCGAGCGCAGGACGGCAACGGATACACCGCGGAGGCGCTCGCCACTTTCCCCCGCTACAGCGTCTTGAATGCGATCCGGGTAGAAGTTGAGCGCATCGAGCCGTCCCAGCTCGGCGACACCGAAAGTGCAAGGGCCCTCTTGGTGCTCGCAGGGGAGATAGCGGAAGACCAATTCACACGGCCACCCCACGGCGTTATCGAGAAGAAAGCGATGACGGAGGAGCGCGAGTCATACGCTGGCTACATGCTTGGCCTCGCACCTCGGGACCTGAATGCGGTCGAGAGCCTCCCGTATCGGCGAGTGCTGGCTTCCGAGGAGGCGAAGACGGTTTGGTCTCGCCTGTGCGGTCGATGGCAAATCGCGGGAGGATACTGGTATCCCCTTACCGATTGCCGAATGCCCGATGTTGTCGCCTTCAACACGAAGGTCTTTGAGGAGGCTGTGGAGTACAAGACGCTGCGAGAATTACTGGAGGCGCGGGGAATCGAGCGCGTTTGGGAGTTGCGCGAGTACGGTCCGGAGTACCTCGAGGAGCTGGCGCTTTTCGAGCCGCGTTACAATGGCGCCGAGGGATTCTGGTCTTCCGGCGACCTCGACTGGATCATCTATGCGTCGCATGAGAATTCGGTCACCGTTGGTGGCTGGCTCCTGGCCGAGTTGAAGAAAGCTTGGCCATGCTGGCATGAGCATGTGTGGACCGGGATTTTCGACTGAGCAAGGTGAGGGTCGGCTCATATCGCAAGGTGGCATGAACTTGACGCCGTGGATTTGGAACGAACTTCGCGACCTCTTCGAGACGGACGATGGCTCTCTGCCGGAGATTCGCATCGCCTACCGCAACTCCGCAGCCACGGTCTTTGGCTATGCCCTGCTTCGCCGGCGTGCCGCTCGAATCGTCAGCGAGAGCCCCTGCTTCTGGTCGAAGACCCATGGTGCCGAACGCCCTCTGGACTCCGTCGCCAATGCCGCTGCGCTCGTTGTTTCCGGGGAAGCGGAAGCATTTCATGTGATTTTCGGTGGCATCCAGTCCGACGGTGTCGTCATTCCCGACCTCGGTGTCTTCGTGCTTCCGGATCAGCTCGCTCTGGACTACCGAATGGGGTCTGGCTGGGGTCCGGTTGAGCTCGAGGTCCTCTTCGGGCTGCTGGGCGAACTCGTATCGCTCGATCCGGACGCTTCCCCGTCTCTCGAAGACGGAGTGCTTTCTGATGCGGCCGCCCGCTTCCAGAACGCGTGGCGGCGCTGGTACGCTGAACACGCCGTGTAACATCGCCGCGTAGCGGCCACACGAGGTGCGCAATGTCCATTGAATCCTTCTTCTTCGTGCGTGACGCGAAGTTGCCAACGATCCAGCGGTGGCAGGCCGCGCTCGATTTGGCGGGAGTGGGCATTGTGCTCGAGAATGTCGGCGACCTTCGGAAGCACACCGGGTATCTGCCGGCGACTCATCGGGGGCATCCGTCCGGCTTCGAGTGGTTCTACGGGCAGGTGACCGACAACTTCGACGGTGACGCACCAGAAGGACTCGAGGGGCGCGAGCATGTGATCAAGTGCGTCACTCACAGCGATATGCGGGAGCTGGTGTGCGGCTTCGTTGCGTGTTCCGTGCTGTTGCAGCTTGCTGATGGCGCCTTCTTCGACGAAGAATCGGGAGGTCTGCTGGACCCGTCTGCTGCGTTGGCTCAGGCGCTTTCAATGGAGCCACATATCAGCCCTGGCAAGCGATGAGGCCGAACCACTCGATGCAACGGCCTCGCGGGCGTCGTCGGGCGTGATGGCGGGCACGCGGGCCACGCGCCATTGATCGCAATCGCTGATCAGCTCCAACTCAGGGGGTCGATCGATCGCATACAAACCGATCGTCACCGACATGATGGCCGCCTATGCACAGGATGCCGTGGGCCACGCCGAGGCATCGTCAGGCGTTGCGCTCGACTACTTGCTCGGCAGCATCGAGGGCGTCGATGAGATGCTTGAGAGGCTCCGCGCTGCGCTCCCGCGCGGCTTCCGCAAAGGTTCTGGGCAAAGGTTCTGGGCAAAGCTCCTTCGCAAGGCGCCGTCGCCGCAGGATGTCGACCAGATCTGCAAGATGTACGGCGGCTACTTGGGCGAGGTAATCCGGAAGGCAGGCGGCGGCGAGTGGACCTTGGATACCGAAGTCGTGCCCGGACAGAACACGATCTGCCTGCGAGAGGGAGACCGACGAATCTGGCCTGTCGACAAGGTCCAGAAGCGGCTCTTGAATGGGAGCGAGGACGGCGTCTGGGTGCACAGCAAGGTCGTAATCAGAGACTAGGCGTGACGACGCCCGCGAGGGCGGCGTTAAGATGACAGGCGAAACCCGATGCGAAGAAGGCGACTCCAACACGCGGCAGACACGATCTGTCACATGTTCTGCGGCTGGCGCCTCATCAACTGCACGGCTCAGCTCGTCGAGCTCGGTTCGGGCACCATCCAGATCGACGTGCTGTCAGGGCGCTGCTCCTTCGACGGCCGGCCAATCCCTCAGCTTTCCATCGCGGAGGAGCTTCGGCTGTGGCTCCTCGCGGATCTCGAGTCCAACGAGATTCCAGTGGCCGGCCTTACTCGGGCCTCGCTGGATGCGAAGCTGTCATTCAGCGAGATTTCGTGGCGCGACAAACGATCGAACGACCAGTACTTCAATGACGGACGTCCAGTCCGAACCGACACCATCCATCGCTGCGCAATTGCGTGCAAGAGCGAGGTCGCCACGAACGACGCTGTCTACAGGTCCGAGCTCGAGGATATTGAAGAGTGGCCGGCTGGTTGGCCGGCCACCTGACAATCGACTGCAGCGGCGCGGCGCACATTCGCTGATTCGGAGCGTTCGGCCGCAAGAGACACGCCAATGACAGCGCTCAGTTCAAAGTGGTGCGCTGCACAGCTTCCCGAGACACCCGACTGGGATTCGAGGGAACAACGCATGACGCCATGAGCGAGCCGCGACACGAGACTTCCGCGGGTACGAAGCGCGCACCGGCATGGCGGCATCCAAGCGCACGGCCGTGAGCCCCCCGTTGCCCCGCTTCCGTCCGCTTGTTGCGGCCGATCAAGACAGGCTGTGGCACTGGCGCAGTGTGGCGCTTTGGGATCCTCCGCCG
>JBKCZS010000019.1:0-12753 GCA_046337925.1 bacterium
GGGTGGAGCCGTTCCACGCGTTGTTCCACGGGTTGCCGTTGGTAGCGGGGAACGTGTTCCACGGGGTGGAGCCGTTCCACGCGTTGTTCCACGGGTTGCCGTTGGTGGCGGGGAACGTATTCCACGGGGTGGAGCCGTTCCACGCGTTGTTCCACGGGTTGCCGTTGTTGGCGGGGAACGTGTTCCACGGGGTGGAGCCGTTCCACGCGTTGTTCCACGGGTTGCCGTTGAAAGCGGGGAACGTGTTCCACGGGGTGGCGCCGTTCCACGCATTGTTCCACGGGTTGCCGTTGTTGGCGGGGAACGTGTTCCACGGGGTGGCGCCGTTCCACGGCGTGTTCCGCGTCCACGGAGTACCGGCGTAGCCTTGGAAGTTCGTATTCCACCCGTTGTGCTGGAACCCGTTGCCGCCGCAGCAGTCGCTACTCTCGAATCCGGGGCAATTCGTGCAGGTGTTCGTGGGCGACCAGCCGTTCGGCGTCGTGTTGTTCATGGATTACTCCCAAGGAGGCTCTGAAGTGCGCCGCGGAACAGCCCGCCAACGCGTGTCAGCGAGATCGGGCGACTGCAGGGTTGACTTGGGCTGGAGGTCGGAAAAGCGCCCGCGCAACGAGCGGGAAGGCAGCGGTCGCGCAGAAACTGCGCGCCTCTCAGAGGTAGCCGTGGCCCGCGTAGACCTCGGTTGGCTCCGCAGTCGCCCACTCGTAGGCAAGCGCGCGCTCATCCCGTGTCGGTAGCAGCAGGAGGTGCGCGCGTTTTCCGACCTCGATCGAGCCGGTGTCCCGCTCGAGTCCAAGGACACATGCCGCGTTGTAGGTGGCGGCCGTGATCGCCTCCGAGTAACTCAGCCCGCAGAACCGCGCCGCGAGCGCGATGATCAGCGGCATCGACACGATCGGGCTCGAGCCGGGATTACAGTTCGTGGCGATCGCGACCGATGCCCCTTCGTCGACGAGGAACCGGCCGTTCGCGTACCGCCCGTCGAGCGTCAGCCCGCAGCCCGGAAGCAACACCGCGGTCGACTGCGACCGCGCGACGCGCTTCAGCCCCTCGCGCGAAGTCGCCTCGAGATGGTCGACGCTGCGCGCGCCCATCTCGAGCGCCGTTTCAAGGAAGCCGAGCTCGTTGAACTGGTCGACATGCACTCGGAGCGGGCAGCCGAGCGACTTTGCGCGCTCGAAGAGCTTTCGCGTCCAAGCCGGGCTCCACGCGCCCTTCTCGCAGTAGGCGTCGCAGGCGATCGGTCCGAACTCAGCGACGACCTGAGGCAGCAGTTCCTCGATCACGCGCGTGCAGTACTCCGTCTCGTCGCCATCGATCGCGTGTGCGCCGAGGAAGGTCGGCACGAAGAACCCGTCGCCCTCGTGTTCGGCAGTGTTTCCGTGCGCGCAGATCGCCCGAAGCATCTCGAGTTCGGTCGTCCTGTCGAGGCCGTACCCAGACTTCACCTCGATCGCGAGGCTGCCGCGCCGACGCATCTCATTCGTCCGCTCGGCGAGGATCCTCAGGAGGCCCTCGCGGTGGGGGCCCGTCGCAAACGCCTCTCGCGTTGCGCGCACGGTCGACATGATCCCGCCGCCCGCGGCCAGGATGTCGAGGTAGGGCACTCCTGCGAGTCGCTGCGCGATCTCCCCGTAGCGGTCGCCACCCCAGCACGCGTGCGTGTGGCAGTCGACGAACGCAGGCATGATGACCCGACCACCGCGGTTCAGCGCGCCCTCCCGGATGGCTGATGGCGGGTCGCCCGCGCCGACGGCCGCGATCCGCCCGTCGACGACATGGACATAGCCGCGCTCGATCACGCCGAGGCCGCGCATCGATTCGCCACGGCGCGGGCCGGACGACGCGCCCGGCTGTGCGAGCGTGAGGATGCGGGCATTCGTGAAGAGAGCCGCGGAAGGCATGTCGCGATTGTCGCAGATTGCGGAGATTTGGCTACCGTGCCGCCGGCTTGATCAAACGCCGGTCCGCCAGCGAGCAACTCCATGGATCTCATCCTCATCCGCCATGCCAAGGCCTTCGAGCGTGACGCGCGACAGTGGCCCGACGACGCGCGACGCCCGCTGACCGAGGAGGGCGTTCGGGACTTCCGGCGTCTGGCCAAGCAGCTTGGCCGCATCGTGCCCTCGGTCGAACTCGTCGAGTCGAGTTCATTCGACCGCGCGTGGGCGACGGCGGAACTTCTCCGGCGACGGACCGGCTGGCCGAAGCCGATGCGCGCTGAGCGCCTCGAGCCCGACGAGAGCGAGGGGCTTTCGTCCGAGCGCATGCAGGCGCTCGCCCGTTCGATCGCGGCGATGCGGCGGTTGCGTACCGTGGCGTGGGTCGGGCATGAGCCGATGCTCTCCGCCCTCGCCTCGCTGCTTCTCACGGGTTCCCCGCGCGGCATGCGGATCGAGTTCGCGAAGGGCGCCGCCCTGGCGCTACGCATCGATCCGATCTCGACGGCGACGGAGATATCCGACGCCTCTTCGGTCATCGGTCGCGCGGAATTGCTTTGGATGCTGACTCCCCGGATCGTGCGCCGCATGCGCTGAGATCCAGCGCGTGCTACCTGCGTGGATCGCTCACTTCAGGAGCGAGTCGAGTTCGGCCTGGTCCTTCGCGAACTTGTACAGCTGGTCGATCTTCATCATCGTGAAGAGCTGCAGGAGTTCCTTCGAGGTGCCGAACAGGATCGGCTTTGCGCCCGCAGCGGCCGCCTTGTGACGCAGCGCGATGCACACGCCCAGTCCCATCGACGACATGAAGGTCACGCTCTGAAGATCGATGATGAAGTGCCGCATGCCCTTGCCGGCGGAGCGGAGGTACGGCTCGACTTCCTGGCTGATGATCGGCGACTCGCGCTGACCGACCTGCGGGCCGACGAGCTTCACATAGAGAAGCGTCTCGCGAACATCGATCTCGACCAAGGTGGTCTTCTTCTGGGTGGGCAGGTCGGGCATAGCGGTTCTCGGGCGACAGTCTATCGGCTCTTCGGATGCGATTGCGTAGGCGGAATGTCAGGGGAATCCGCTCCGCCCGGTTCGCGTGGCGCGGTTTCTGCGGATTGCGCGGGTGGAGCGGCCTGCGCGGGTTCGGCGCCCTGCGCGGCCTGTCCCGCCGGCGCGGGTTGTTCGGTCTGTGCGGGTTGCGCGGCTTCCGCGGCCTGCTCCGCGCTCGGCGACGGCGCATCGTCGCCACCCTCGGCCGCGGGGTTCTCCCGCTTGACGGGGTAGCCGTAGATCACGATGTCGGCCGCCAGCCGATCTTCGTCGCGCAGCCGCTGGCTGGAGGCGTCGATCACGGTGACCGTGAGGACCCGGGAGCGCGGGCGACGCGCCTCGAACTGAAGCACGGTGCCGCCATCGCGCTCGACATGGAAGCAGCCCGCGCACAGCACGACCTTCGGCGCGCCGCGATCGAGGGCATCGGCCGCCGACGCACCCATGGTGCCGTCCCACATGGCCTGCGACAGGAACACATTGTCGAGCCGCGCGATCACCTCTGGGTCCGCGAGGTTGTCGCCCGAGCCCATGAGATCGCGGAAGCGCTGTCGGTAGGCGTCCCAGCGGTCCTGCCAGCGGTCGTTGAGGAGATTTCCGCGTTCCGTCACCGGCACCGCAAAGAGCGCACGCTCCGGTGCAGGCAACGCCTCGAGCGCGGCGTAGCCCTCGGTCCGCGCACGCCGCACATAGTCGCGCGGTGCGTTGGCGGCGACGACCGGCGAACTCGCTTCATCCGCAGCATCGACCAGCGGCTGGAAGAAGCGCACCCAGGTGTCCTTGCCCGCCCAGTTGCGCGACTTGGTCGAGTCGATGAACTCGTCGACGCCGATCTCGCCCGCGAGATACCGATCGACGATGTCCTGCTCGTGCCGCTCGAGATGTTCGAGCGCCAAGGCCGTGCCCGGGTAGCCCGCCGCGAGGTCTTCGAAGACCGCGAGCTGCACCGCGTGCGCGACCGGGTCGTCATGCCGCTCGCCGATGAAGACGGCATCGGCCCAGCTCGCCGCCGCCATGAGGTCCGACCAGGTCAGCGCGCGTCCGCTGGAACCCTCGAACATGAACAGCGCCCGCGGCGCAGACGCCTCGTTCGGAGCGATCGCCCCCGAGGGCTCTCGCAGGTCTGGATCCGATGCGAAGTAGCGCGTGCAGGAGGGGAGCGGCGCAGCGAAGAGGATCGCCACGAGGGCGAGAGCGGACTTGCTGTGGCTGGTGCGGCCCGGGCGCGCGGTCATTGGAGGGCCGAGTGTAGCGGGGAACCTCCGCGCGGTCCCCCCGATTGGGGTCAAGATCCCTCCTCTGGCTTGCAGCCGGATCGATACGGCGTCACACTCGACCCATGATCTCCCGAACGCGCCGCGCCCCACTCGGGCGCGCTTCGATTCTCGTCGCTCTCGGCAGCCTGCTCGCCCTCGGCTCCGCGCCCACCGCGCCCACGCCCGGACCGACCCCAGCCCAGAAGCAAGACGCCCCACGCGGCGAGCCGCGTGTGTTCCACGACGGCAAGAGCGTGATCCGGGCCACGATCCGCTCGGCGCGCGACCTTCGCACGGTGCTCGCGGTCGCCTCCGATGTCCTCAACCACCGTCTCGACTACGGCCCGGTCGACTTCATCGTCGATGCGAGGGGGCTCGCGGCGATGAAGGCGAGCGGCATCCCGCACGAGGTCGTGATTCCAGACCTCGGTCCGGTGCTCCGCGCCGAGCTTGCCTCGCGCAACGCGCAGGCGGGCGGGGGCGGGGGCGACGGCGGCGTTGCCGGCGGCGACTTCTTCTCGACCTTCCGCAGGCTCGAGGAGATCAACGCGAAGTTCGACGCGCTCGTGGCCGCGCGTCCCGACCTCGTCACGCCGTTCACCATCGGAACCTCGCTCGAGGGCCGGCCGATCCGCGGCATCCGCATCACCAAGGCGGCGGCGGGAAGCCCCGGCGTCCTCTTCAACGCCACGCAGCATGCGCGCGAGTGGGGCGCGACGACGGCGGTCTGCTACATCGCCGACCGCCTCGTCAACGGGTACGGCTCCGATCCCCGCATCACCGCATTGCTCGACCGCGCCTGGGTCGATGTCATCCCCGTCGTCAATCCCGACGGCTATGTCTACAGCTGGGATGTGAACCGTCTCTGGCGCAAGAACCGCCGCAACAACGGCGACGGCAGCTTCGGCGTCGACCTCAACCGCAACTGGGCGTTCCAGTGGGGCGGAGGCGGCGCGAGCGCGAACCCAAGCGACGACACCTACCGCGGTCCGTCGGCCTTCTCCGAGCCCGAAAGCGCCGCGATGCGCGACTACTTCGTCGCGAACCCGACCGTGGTCGGCCACATCGACTTCCACTCCTACAGCCAGTTGATCCTCAGCCCATGGGGCTACACGACCGCCGCGCCGCCGAACGCGGTCGGCTTCTCCGCGCTTGGCAACGAGATGAAGGACTCGGTCCTCCGCGTCAACGGCGCCAACTACACGACGGGACCGATCGCGTCGACGCTGTATGTCGCGAGCGGCAGTTCGGTCGACCACGCCTTCGGCGTGCATGGCGTCATCAGCTGGACGGTCGAGGTGCGCGACACCGGCAGCTACGGCTTCGTGATGCCGGCCGGAGAGATCCTGCCGAATGCGACGGAGAACTTCGCGGCCGCACTGGATCTCGCAGACGCGACCGTCGACGGCGCCGTCATCCGGTTCCAAGGCACGCCGCCGGCGACCGCCGAATGGACCGCGCCGGGCTCGGCATCGGTCGAAGTCCGCGCGCTGCGCGGCTCGATCGTGGGCGGAGGCGTCAAGCTCTTCGCGCGCACCGGAACCACGGGCGCG
The DNA here is from genome assembly GCA_046337925.1 of bacterium. Lineage (GTDB taxonomy): Bacteria > Planctomycetota > Phycisphaerae > Phycisphaerales > SM1A02 > QWPT01. The sequence goes on from JBKCZS010000019.1 coordinate 5,794, forward strand.
TTCACTCCGACGACGATGACGACGAGCGGGAACGGCATCTTCAGCGCAAGCCTGCCCGTCGCGCCGTGCGGCTCGACCCTCTCGTGGTACATCTCGGCGGAAACCACGGTGGGCACCGCGCGCTATCCGCGCAACGCGGCGGCGACGCTCTCGACCCTCTACACGCAGTCGACCACGGTCTTCGAGGACACCTTCGAGACGAACCAGGGCTGGACAGCCGGAATCGCGGGCGACACCGCGACCTCTGGCATCTGGACGCGCGTCGATCCGGTCGGAACCACGGCCCAGCCGGAGAACGATTCCGCGGATGCCGGCGCGTTCTGCTTCATCACGGGGCAGGGCACCGTAGGCGGCGCCGCGGGTGCGGCCGATGTCGACGGAGGCGTCACCACGCTGCTGTCGCCCGTCATGAACGCAAGCAATCCCGAAAGCAGCATCGCCTATCGCCGCTGGTACTCGAACAACCTCGGCGGCGCGCCGAACGCCGACTCGATGCCGGTCTCGATCTCGAACAACGGCGGCTCGACCTGGGTGCTCCTCGAGAATGTCACCGAGAACGCGGGCGCATGGGTCGAGAAGAGCTTCCGCGTCGCGGACTTCGTGACGCCGAGCGCGAATGTGCGCCTCAAGTTCGAGGCGCGCGACCTCGGCACGGGCTCGCTCGTCGAGGCCGGCGTCGACTTCGTGCGCGTCGTGACGCAGGCATGTCCGCCGGTCGCAGGCGATCTCGACGGCAACGGCAGCGTGGGCGGCGGCGACCTTGCGATCCTGCTCGGTTCGTGGGGCGGCACCGGCGCCGCGGATCTCGACGGCAACGGCACGGTCGACGCGGGCGACCTTTCGATCCTGCTCGGCCTCTGGAACGGCTGACCGCCGCGCTCAGGAATCCCGCGCGACCACCCGGTCGGCGAGCTCGAGCAGCAGTTCGCGCGAGTGCGTGCGCCGCGTCTCGGGCAGGCCGCGCTTCGCCTCGGCCACGATCGAGACGGCGCGCGCGCGCGCAGCGGCGATCGAGCCCGACCGTTCGAGGGCCGCGCGCAGCGCCTGCGGATCGCGGTGCTCGATCGCATCGAGCGCTGCGCCGCGCTCGGCGCCCTTGGTCGTCGCGATGTGCAGGATCATGGGAAGCGTCAGCTTGCCCTTCTCGAGATCGCGCAGGATCGACTTTCCGACCGTCGCCTCGTCGCCGAGAAGGTCGAGCAGGTCGTCCTGGATCTGGAACGCGACGCCGAGCTGCTCGCCGAACGAGCGCATGCGCGCGACCGCGTCGTCCGAAGCGCCCGCGAGGCGCGCGCCGAGTTCGCACGAGGCCCCCACGAGCACGGCGGTCTTTCGCCGCACGATCTCGAAGTAGGTGTTCTCGTCGAGCGAGAGGTCGTTGCGGCGCGAGAGCTGCACGAGCTCGCCCTCGCACAGCGTGTTCGTCACCTCGCCGAGCCGCAGGTTCAGCGCAGGATCGCCCGCGCGCGAGCAGAGGTGGAACGCGTTCGAGATGAGGTAGTCGCCGAGCATCACGGCGGTCTCGTTGCCGCGCAGGAAGTTGACGGTCTCGCCCCGGCGGCGGATCTCGGCCTCGTCGAGCACATCGTCGTGGACGAGCGTCGCCATGTGGATCATCTCGACCGTCGCCGCGATGATGTCGTGCGCGGGCGCCAGCGGCTCGCCGTCGCGCGAGAACGCCAGTCCCGACACCAGCACGAGCGTCGGACGCAGCATCTTGCCTCGGTAGCGCTCCACATGCGTGCAGAGGTCGTTGACCGCGGGAAACTCGCTCGAGAGCTGCGACTCGAACAGCGTCTCGACGCGCGCGAGTCCGGCCGCGATGTCTGCCGCGAGTGCCGTGTCGGGAAGGGCCTTGGTCATCGGTCTCTCCTTCGCCGCGGCGCGGCCGCGGAGTCGCGCAAGCGCGCAATCAGCGCGACTTTCCCGCCTTCTTCGACCCGGCCGCCTTGGCGCGGGTCCGCTTCCCCGCGCGCTTCTCGGCGACGATGTACGCGATCCAGCCCTGGCAGGCCTCGCCTCGGCGGGACGGCTTGAACACGCCGTTTCCTTCGCCGGTGCGGGCGACGGTGCCTTCCCAGTACACGGTCGTCCGCTCGAAGCCCGCCTCCTGCATCGCGTCCTGGATCTCGGGCAGGCTCCAGAGCCGCCAGCGGTAGGTGAACGCGCGCTTGATCTCGCTGCCGTCGGGGAACCGGAAGTGGATGTGGTTCACCACATCGCCCGTGATCGGGTTGTACTGGTTCTGGTCCCACACATAGGTGAAGCCGTCGAGGTGACGCTCCTCTTCCTGCTCCTCGTGCGCCTGGCTGCCGCCATAGGCGTCGGCGATGAGGATCCCATCGTCGGCGAGCGACTCAAAGACGCGGCGGAAGTACTTCACGAGCGTCGCGCGCTCCTTGAAGATGAAGTAGCTGAAGTTCATCGCCACGACGCAGTCGATGCCGGGCGTGTCGACCTCGAGCACATTCGCCTCGAGGATCGTGATGCGCGACGCGATCGACTCGGGCAGGTTCGAGCGGTGCCGCCGCTCGCCCCAGCGGATCACCGCGCTGTTCAGGTCGACGCCCACCGCATGGTTCGTCTTGCGCCGCCGCGCCCATTCGGTGCACGCCTTCGCCGTTCCGCAGAAGTCCTCGCGCAGCGTCGACGCGTTGCGCCCGCGCAGCGAACGCCACACCTTGTCGATGAAGTCGCACTCCGAGACGACCTCCTGCACGGCGAGCTCGTACAGCTCGTGCCGGTCGCTGTTGGATGCGGTGCGCCAGAAACCCTTGCGGCGCGTGCGTGGGCGGGACTTCGACTTCGTTGCGGACCGTGCCATGGAAGGGGAGAAAGATAGCGCGAACCTCGATGGGTTCGGGGACCATGACGCGCCGAAGGGCGAATCCGGGGTTACTTCTTCGCCTGCTGCCAGCGGTTGGCGGCGCCGCCGCCGCTCTTCCCGACCAGCGCTCGGTTCGCATTGATGAGTTCGTTCATCGTCTGCGGATTGAGGCTCATCGGGTGGCCCTGCCAGCGCACGACTCCGTCGGAGGAGATCACCGCGACATGGGGGATTCCGCTGATTCCGAAGGCGTTCTTCATGCGCGCCTGCGGGTCGATGCCCACCGGGTACTTGAAGTTCGACTTGCTGAGGCGCTTCTTGAGCGTCCCTTCCTCGAAGTTCCGCCAGCTCTCGTCGGACACGCCGACGCAGGTGACATCGTTCGGGTAGGCGTTCGCGATCTCGTTCATGTGCGGGATCGCCTGGATGCACGGGCCGCACCAGGTCGCCCAGAAGTCGATCACGGTCAGCTTGCCGGCCAGGTTCGGCGCGGCGGTCGCGTTGTACCAGCGCTCGACGAAGAACTCGGGCGCAGGCTTCCCGCGGAGGTCGCGGGCGCTGCTGACGGGGGTGTTGTAGGTCGGGAAGGGGACGGTCGCCTCGGCCATGGTGCGCGCCTCGCGCGCCTTCGGCTCGACGGATTCATCGAACTTCTCCGCGGCGCACTCCTTCAGCGCGTTCGTCACACCCTCGGGAGAGAGCCCGCCGTAGCGGATGTTGCCCTGTCGGTCGACGACATAGGCGATCGGCTTGCGGAAGGCGCCAAGCTGGTCGCAGTACGACCCGTCCGCGTCGAGGACGACGGGGAGCGCGATCTTCTGCTTCTCGATCGCGGCCTTCGCGTTCTCGGCGCCGTCCGGGGTGTGCACGCCGATCACGACGAAGTCGTCGGTCGGCAGCTTCGCGGCAAGCGCGGCCTCTTCGGTCTTCTTCAGGGCGGCCGGCCCGGCCGCGCCGCGCGTCGAGAAGGTCTGCAGGACGACGACCTTTCCGCGCAGCTCCTTCAGGTTGGCGAAGTTCGCGCCGAGGCGCTCCGCCGACTCGGGCAGCTCAGGCGCCGCGAAGCCGATCGCGGTCTCGATGGCGGCCTTGTCCTCGCGGTCGAGGCGCTCGAACCACTTTGCCTTGGCCCGCGCCGCGTCGCGCTCCTCCTTGGTCGGGCGAGCGGGAGTCTTGCGGCCGGTCTCCTTCTTTCCATCCTGCTTGGGCGTTTCGCCAGCCGGCTTCGTGCCGTCCTGCGGAAGCATGGCGACCGAGGCGGTCGCGAGCGAGAGAACGGCGGCGAGCGAGAGGGCGAGGGTCGCGGTTCGGACGATCGTCATGGTGAGGAATCTCCGTGGGGCAGTGTATCTCCCTACGCGGCGCGATCGGCCCGAACGGGCGCATTTCCCGCTCTTCAGTGGTCTTTCCGCGATGCGGGCACCGTCAGCGCCAGACGGTCATCGGCGCGTTGTCGATGAGCCGCGTCGAGCCGAGGCGCGCCGCGATGAGCGCGCGGGTCGGCCGTTCGAATCCCGTCACGGGCATGAGCGTCCGAGCGTCGCGCACGACGGCGTACTCGGTCTCGAGCCCGTGCGCGTCGAGCGTGTCGCGCATGAGCCGCTCCGCGGTCGCGACGCGCTGCGCGGAGTGCGCGATCTGCAGGGCGCGCGACAACGCGAGCGCCGCATCGCGGTGTTCGGGCGCGAGATAGCGGTTTCGGCTCGACATCGCGAGGCCGTCGCGCTCGCGGATCGTCGGGCAGGGCACGATTTCCAGTGCGCCGAAGCGGTCGCGGTCCGCGGTCACCATGTCCTCGATGAGCCGCAGCTGCTGGTAGTCCTTCTCGCCGAAGTAGGCGCGCGCCGGCCGCACGAGGTCGAAGAGTCTCCCGACCACGAGTGCCACGCCGCCGAAGTGGGTGGGCCGACAGGCGTCCTCGAGCTGCGGTCGGACGGCGACTTCGGGAAGGGGGAGCGCCGCTGCCTCTTCCCGGGCAGCGTCGAGGCCGCGGGGATAGATCGCCTCGACCGACGGCACGAACACCGCCGCGACCCCGAGCGGCGCGAGCAGGGCGCAGTCGGAATCCAAGGTCCGAGGATATCGGGCGTAGTCTTCGCTCGGCCCGAACTGGGTCGGGTTCACGAAGATGCTGACCACGATCGGCCTCCCGGACGCAGAGGCGCGCTGCACAAGCGACCCGTGGCCCTCGTGAAGCGCCCCCATGGTGGGGACGAAGCTGCACCCGCACAAGTCAGGCGCTGACAGGTCCTTGGGGTCGTCGACGATGCGCATGGTGGCTCGGATGTGGGCGGGCAGGCGGATCGGTCGGGAACATTTCGGGGGGAGGTTCCCACGATACCCGCAACGGTTCTCCGACGCCCGTCGAAGCCCTATGATGAGACTCAGTCGCAACGGTCCGTCGTCAGGTTGGTGACGGACCAGCGCCTATCAAACCCGAGTTAGGAGAGATTGCCGATGGCAGTCAAGCTGCCCATCTACATGGACAACGCCGCCACGACCCGCACGGACCCCCGCGTGGTCGAGGCGATGCTTCCGTACTTCACCGAGAAATTCGGTAACTCCGCGAGCCGCAACCACAAGTTCGGCTGGGAAGCGGAGGACGCCGTCGACCTCGCCCGCGAGCAGGCCGCCGCACTGATCGGCGCCTCGCCCAAGGAGATCGTCTGGACGAGCGGCTCGACCGAGTCGAACAACCTCGCGATCAAGGGCGCTGCGCGCATGTACGCGAAGGGACCCGAAGGCACGAAGGGCCGCGGCCACATCATCGCCGCCGCCCACGAGCACAAGGCCGTCCTCGATCCGTTCAAGCGGCTCCAGAACGAGGGCTTCGATGTCACCTTCCTCACGCCGCCGCCGGATGGCGTGATCACCCGCGCGATGGTCGCCGAGGCGATGCGCGAGGACACGATCCTCGTCTCGATCATGTGGGCGAACAACGAGATCGGCACCATCAACGAGGTGCCCGAGATCGGCGCGCTCTGCCATGAGCGCGGCGCGATCTTCCACACCGACGCGACGCAGTGGGTCGGCAAGATGCCGACGAATGTCGAGAAGGACAATATCGACCTGATGTCGTGGTCGGGCCACAAGATGTACGGCCCGAAGGGCGTGGGCGCCCTCTATGTGCGCCGCCGCAACCCGCGCGTGCGCCTTGAGGCGATCCAGGACGGCGGCGGCCACGAGCGCGGCATGCGTTCGGGAACGCTGAATGTCACCGGCATCGTCGGCTTCGGCAAGGCGTGCGAACTCGCGATGCACGAGATGGACACCGAGCGCGAGCGCCTGCTCAACCTGCGCCGCAAGCTCGAGCGCGAGCTTTCCTCGCGCCTCGAGGTGACGCAGGTGAACGGCCACGCCGAGCGCCGGCTGCCGCACATCCTCAACATCAGCTTCGGCTATGTCGAGGGCGAGTCGCTCCTCATGGGCATCAAGGACATCGCCTGCTCGTCGGGTTCGGCCTGCACGAGCGCCAGCCTCGAGCCGAGCTATGTGCTCAAGAGCCTCGGCGTCGGCGACGAACTCGCGCACTCGAGCCTCCGTCTCTCGCTCGGCCGCTGGTCGACCGAGGAAGAGGTCGACTACGCGGTCGAGGCGATCGTCAAGGCAGTCAATCACCTCCGCACGATGAGCCCGCTGTGGGACCTCTTCAAGGAAGGGATTGATGTGAGCAAGATCGAGTGGCAGACGCACTGAACTCCAGAGGAGTTCAGTGCGTCTGCAGTGGCTTTACGGATCTGGAAAAGGACTTTCCAGATCCTGGATTCAGGAACACCGCGCGCACGGCGCGCTTTGAAAGGGACACAACCATGGCCTACAGCGACAAGGTCATCGACCATTACCAGCACCCCCGCAATGTCGGCAGCTTCGGCACTTCGAAGGAAGTGGCGACGCGCAAGGATGTCGGCGTCGGCATCGTCGGCGCACCCGAGTGCGGCGATGTCATGCAGCTCCAGATCAAGGTGAACGAGCAGGGCGTCATCGAGGACGCCAAGTTCAAGTGCTTTGGCTGCGGCAGCGCCATCGCCTCGAGCTCGCTCGCGACCGAGTGGATCAAGGGCAAGTCGGTCGACGAGGCGCTCGCGATCAAGAACACCCAGATCGTCGAGGAGCTCAGCCTCCCGCCGGTCAAG
>JBKCZS010000020.1:0-3075 GCA_046337925.1 bacterium
GATCGGCGCCGTCGCCAGCAAGGATGAGCGCGCGCCCATCGGGCGACACCATCGCGCGAACCTCGCGACGCACGCGCTCGGGCAAGAGCGCCCGCGCCGCGGCAAGCGCCGCTTGAGGCGCCGGATGTGCGGCGCGCTCGATCGCCAGTTCGCCACCCGCCGCCGCCGGGGCGGCCGCTGGCTTCGACGGGTCGGCGTCGATCGCCGCGAGCGCCTCGAGCGCGAGTTCGACGCGTGCGCGTTCGCCTCGCAGGACGAGGCGCGATCCGCGCGGGTCGGCGCCCAGCGCCAGGCCGGCGATCGAGCCGTCCGTCCCGAGGAGCGCGACGAGCGCGTTGCGCGCGGCGCCGAGCGCGACGCGCCGCGGCGCGAAGGTCGTGGCGTCTCCCGTGATGTCGATGCGGTCGAGCGCGTTCACCAGCGCCTCGATGCGGTCGAGGTCGGCGGCGTTCGCGCCGGTCACGACCAAGGCGCCGGGCTCCCCCTCCGCCGCCGAGACCACCGCCTCGGGCAGCAGGCTTCGGATCACGCCGACGATCGCACTCGGGTCGCGGGAGACGAGCGGAATGGAGCGGCTGTCGCCGACCGCGGGACCAGTCGAAGGAGCATCGGCAGCGGTGGTCGGCGCGGGGGCAGCGGGTGTCTCGGCGGGCGTCTGGCCGAGGGCGCTGGTTGCAAGCAGCACCGCCGAGGCGAGGCCTCGGCTGGCGTGGAGGAGCAACTTGGCTGGCCGGGGGTCGGGCATCCGCGTCCCATCGCGACTCGCGAACTCAATTCCTCAATTCCTCAATTCCTCGATTCCATCATGGAAACGCGCTCCTGATGCGTCAGAAGCGAGTTTCCGATCCTACTCCACTTGGACGCGTCGCCGCAGTTTGGCGCAGCCGCCACCGAGAGGTTTGTCGGCTGAAGGTTCAGCGCCGCATGACAGAGGCGCACGCTGCTCTCCTGCCGCTCGCTTCGATGGGTCAACAATAGGTCATTTGTACCGAAACCGATGCTGCAGACTTGTCATTTGGGGCACAATTTTGAGTCGCTCTGACTGATTTTGGCCGCAGCCACGCGAGCCCTGTGCCGCTACCCTGCGCCCCCCGATGCGCGTTGTCAGCCTGCTTCCCTCCGCTACAGAACTCCTGGTCGCCGTCGGCGGTGAGCATCTGCTCGTCGGCCGAAGTCACGAGTGCGACTTCCCCGCGTCGCTCGCGCACCTGCCGGTACTGACGAAGGCGCGCACGCACGGCGGCGCATCGGCCGACATCGACGCCGAAGTCAGCGCGAGCCTGTCCTCCGGCCAGAGCCTGTACGAGCTCGACGAGCGCCTGCTGGCGGAGCTCGCGCCTGATGTCATCCTCACCCAGAACCTCTGCGAGGTGTGCTCGATCGATCTCCGCACGGTCGAGCGCATCGCGGCGACGCTTCCCAACCGACCGACCGTCGTCAGCCTCGATCCGAAGACGATCTTCGATGTCTTCGACGACCTCCTGAAGGTCGGCGCCGCCGTCGGCCGCGCAGAGGCCGCCGAGCGCTCGATGGTCGAGCTCCGCGCCCGCTACTGGAGCGCGGTCGACTTCGTGAACCCGTATGTGCCGGGGCCCGAGGTGCTGTTCCTCGAGTGGTGCGACCCGCCGTTCGTCGGCGGCCACTGGACGCCTGGCCTGATCGAGGGGGCGGGCGCCCGGCACTCGCTCAACCGCCTCGGCGCCAAGAGCCGCCGCGTGTCGCCCGAGGAGATCCTCGAGGCCGCGCCCGAGCGCATCATCGTCTGCCCGTGCGGCTTCGACCTTGCGCGCACGCGCGTGGACTTCGCGGCCCTTGAGAAGACGAAGTGGTGGCCTCTGCTGCCGGCTGTCATCGATTCCCCGCGGCGCTCCATCGCGCTGGTCGACGGCAACCAGATGTTCAACCGCCCTGGGCCGCGCCTCGTCGATGCGTTCGAGTGGCTGGTCGGCTGGCTGAACCTCCGTGACGAGCTGATTCCGCCCGGGTTCCCGGTCGAGTACCGGTAGACCCTTCTCGGGCCCGCGCGCGCGGCTCGACTGCCCAAACGGCAGCGGCTGGCGGCACGACGACCGCTTCGGCAACCAAGACAGCGTCCTACATGCCCGTCAGGCTGGCGCGGGCTTTGCATTTCGCGTCGACCTCCCGCACCACGGGACAGGAAGAGAGACCACCACCATGCGATTCGACAAGTTCACCACCCTCGCGCAGGAAGCCATCGCCGCAGCCCAGAACCTCGCTGCCGGCGCCACCAACCCCGAGTTCACGCCGCTCCACCTTCTCTCCGCGCTTGTGAGCGAGAAGGGCTCGAACGCCGCGACGATCCTGCAGAAGGCCGGCGTCGACGCCGCGCGCGTCGTGAGCGTGACCGAGGCCGAGCTGCGCCGTCTGCCCAAGGTGCAGGGCGCGACCACGGGCAATGCGTCGCGCGAGCTCGTCGAGGTGCTCAACACCGCCGAGCGCGACGCGCAGAAGATGAAGGACGCGTATGTGTCGACCGAGCACCTGTTGCTCGCGCTCGCCGATGTGAAGAGCGGCGCGAAGGAAGTGCTGTCGACGCTCGGCGTCGACCGGAAGCGCGTGCAGGGCGCGGTCGACGCGATCCGCAAGGCGTCGGGCGTCACGAATGTCACCGACCAGAACGCGGAGTCGACCTACGAGGCGCTGAAGAAGTACGGCATCGACCTTGTCGAGAAGGCGCAGCAAGGGAAGATCGATCCGGTCATTGGCCGCGACGAAGAGATTCGCCGCTGCATGCAGGTGCTGTCGCGCCGCACGAAGAACAATCCCGTGCTCATCGGTGAACCCGGCGTCGGCAAGACCGCGATTGCCGAGGGCCTTGCGATCCGCATCGTGAACGGCGACTGCCCCGAGTCGATGCGCGAGTCGCGCATCGTGGCGCTCGATGTCGGCCAGCTGCTCGCGGGCGCCAAGTACCGCGGCGAGTTCGAGGAGCGCCTGAAGGCCGTGCTCCGCGAGGTCGCGTCGAGCGAGGGCCGCATCATCCTCTTCATCGACGAGCTCCACACGATCGTCGGCGCGGGGCAGAGCGAAGGCGCTGTCGGCGCGGGGCAGCTC
>JBKCZS010000021.1:0-10106 GCA_046337925.1 bacterium
GCCGAAGCCGGGGCGTTCAGCACGGGCGAGGCGCGGAGACTCGGACTGCGCGCAGACGCGCTCGACGCGAAGGCGCGCGCGCTCGAGGAGGAGCGCCATGCGCGCGCGGCGCGCCGCACCGCAGCCGAGGCCGAACTCGCCGCGGCGCGCGAAGCGCACGCCACGCTCGTCGCCGAGCGCGGCGCGCGCGACGAGGCCATGGCCGAGCTCGCGCACGCGGAGGCGCAGCGCGAGCTCGCGGTGGCCGCCGTCGATTCGGCCAAGCTCGCGCTCGCACGCAGCGAGATCCGCGCGCCGCGCGCGGGCATCGTGCTCACGCGCACGGCCATTCCGGGTGCGCGCGCGGGTGGCGAGGATGGCGCGCTCTTCACGCTGTACGACCCGTCGCAGCTCCAGGTCCGATGCGATGTTCCGCTCAAGGACGCAGCGCGCCTCGCCGTCGGCCTCGTCGCCGAGGTGCGCAGCGACGCGCTGCCCGACGCGCGCTTCAAGGGAACCGTGGTGCGCATCGTGCCGCTCGGCGACCTCGCGAAGAACACCGTGCAGTGCAAGGTGCTCATCGAGAACCCCGATCCCTCGCTTCGGCCCGACATGCTCGTGCGCGTGCGGATCGCGACGACTGCAGGCGAAGCAGAACGCGGCGCCGAAGCGGTGGCGGTGCCGCGCGACGCGCTTCGCGTCGCTAGCCCCGACGAGCGCGAGGCGGAGGTCCTCGTCGCGATTCCCGAAGGCGCGCTCGCCCGCACCAAGCTGCGGCGGATCGCGCTCGGCGCGACGCGCGAGGGCGGCTGGGTCGAGGTCCTCGACGGCCTCGCCGCAGGCGACCGCATCGTGCTCGACGCCGCCATCGGCCCCGATGTGCGCATCGATCCCGTCGAGACGCTGAAGGGAGACGCGCCGTGAGCGACGCGGGCGACGACTTCATCCGCTGCAAGGGGCTCACGAAGGTCTATCGCCGCGGCGATACAGAGATCGTGCCGCTGCGCGCGCTCGACCTCGCGATCCCGCGCGGCGCGTTCGTGTCGCTCATGGGTCCGTCGGGCTCCGGCAAGACGACGCTCCTCAACCTCCTCGCCGGCATCGACCATGCGACGAGCGGCGAACTGTGGATCGACGGCCAGAATCTCGCGCGTCTCTCGCGCGACGGCCTCGCGGCGTGGCGCGCGAAGTCGGTGGGCATCATCTTCCAGTCGTACAACCTCGTGCCCGTGCTCACGGCCTACGAGAATGTCGAGCTTCCGCTCCTCCTGCACGATTTCTCGCGGCGCGAGCGGCATGAACGCACGATGGCCGCGCTCGAGACGGTCGCGCTCGCCGACCGCGCCTCGCACTTCCCGCGGCAACTCTCGGGCGGACAGGAGCAGCGCGTCGCGATCGCGCGCGCGATCGTGGCGAATCCGCCGCTTCTTCTCGCGGACGAACCGACGGGCGACCTCGACCGTGCGAGCGCCGACATGGTGCTCGACCTCATCGAGCGGCTCCACCGCGAGCACGGCCGCACGGTCGTCATGGTGACGCACGACCCGCTCGCCTCGTCGCGGGCGCGGCTCCAGCTTCATCTCGACAAGGGCACGCTCGTCGAGGCACTCGCGGGAGGCGCGAAGCACGCATGATCCTCGCGCGCACCGCCATGCTCTCGCTGCGCATGCTCCTGCGAAGCCGGGTGCGCGCGTCGCTTGCGATCGCGGGCATCGCGGTCGCCGTGTTCATCCTCTGCGCCGAGCGCGCGGTGCATCGCGGCGTGAGCGAGGCGACCGCCGCCAACGAGCGCGACACCCGCCTCGTCGTCTACCGCGCCAACCGCTTCTGCCCGTTCACGAGCCACCTGCCCGAGCGCTACGCCGATGAAGTCGCGTCGATCCCCGGCGTGAAGAGCGCCGTCCCGATGCAGATCGTCGTCTCGAACTGCTACGCGAGCCTCGATGTGGTCGTCTTCCGCGGCGTGCCATCCGAAGCCGCCGAGCGCACGATCGCGTCGCGCCTGCGCTTCATCGAGGGTTCGCTCGCCGACTTCCTCGCGCGCGACGACGCGGCGCTCGTCGGCAGCGGCCTTGCGGCACGGCGCGGACTCTCGGTCGGCGACCGCCTGCAGGCCGCGGGCATCACCGTCACGATCGCGGCGATCGTCGACGCGGATGGACCGCAGGACCGCAACGCGTGCCTCGTGCACCTCCCGTTCCTGCAGGCTGCGTCGGGCGGCGTCCAGGGCGGAACCGTCACGCAACTCGAGGTCGAGGTCGACGACCCCGCGAAGCTGCGCGAGGTCGCCTCGGCGATCGACGCCTACTTCGCCACCGACCGCGCCCCCACCACCACGCGCCCCGAGAAGGCGTTCGTGGCGCGCGCGGCGGCCGACCTCGTCGCGATCGCCGACTTCGCCGGACTCCTCGGGATCGGCGCGCTGCTTGCGATCTTCGCGCTCGTCGCCAACGCCATCGTGCTGTCGCTCGAGCATCGCGCGCGCGAACTCGCGATGCTCCAGTCGATCGGATTCACGGGCAAGGCGCTCGCATGGGGCGTCGTCGTCGAGAGTTCGGCGCTCGCGCTCGTCGGTGGCGTGATCGGCGCGGGCGCGGCGACGCTCGTCCTCGCGATCGGCCGCTTCAGCCTCGGCGCGGAAGGCGTGCTCGTCGAGTTCCGGCCGTCGGCCGCCATCGCAATCGCCTCCGTCGCGCTCGCGCTCGTCGTGGGCGTCGCGGCCGGCCTCGTGCCCGCGGTCGCGGCCGCGCGCAGGACGATCGTCGAAGGACTGAGGTCGGCATGAAGCTCCTCCCCTTCGACTACGCGATCCGAAACCTCGCGCGCTCACCGAAGCGCCTCGCGCTCGTCGTGGCGGGAAGCGCGCTCGTCTCGTTCCTCATCCTCGGCGCCGTCGCGTTCGCGCGCGGCATGGAGGGCGCGTTCGCAGCCACGGGCCTCGAGACCAACGCGCTCATCCTCGGCGCAGGCAGCGAGGAGAGCGTCGAGCGCAGCGAGATTTCGCCGTCGACTGCGGCCGCGCTCGCCGCCGACATCGACGGGCTGGCGACGATCGCGGGCGAACCCGCGGTATCGAGCGAGATCCACCTCGCGCTACCCGTCGCGCCACCCGAGAGCGCGCGCGACCAGGCCGCGCCCCCGGTCCTCGTCCGCGGCTTCGACACGATGGCGTTCATCGTCCACCCGCAGGTTCGGCTTGCCGAAGGCCGTTGGCCCGCGCGCGGAGCCGACGAGATCGCAGCCGCGCCGCAGGCGCTCGCGAAGGTGCCGGGTGCCGCGCTCGGCTCGACGGTGTTCGTCGCGGGCGAACCGTTCACGATCGTCGGCCTGTTCGAGGCTCCGGGCACCGCGATGCACGGCGAGTTCTGGATGCGCATCGACCGGCTCGCGGTCCTCACGCAGCGTACGACGCACTCGTGCGTGATCGCCGCGCTCGGCGACGCCGACTTCGACGATGTCGACGCGTTCACCGCGATGCGGCTCGACCTCGAGACGGTCGCGATGCGCGAGAGCGCCTACTACGCGAAGGTGACCGACTTCTTCGCGCCGATCCGCGCGCTCGTCCTCATCACCGCGCTGTTCATCTCGGTCGGCGGCGTGCTCGGCGGCGTCCACGCGATGTACTCCGCGTTCGCGTCGCGCGTGCGCGAGGCCGCCACGCTGCAGGCGATCGGATTCCCGCGCGGCGCGATCGCCGTCTCGCTCGTCATCGAGTCGACCGTCGCCTGCGTGGCCGGTGCGCTCATCGCCTGCGCGGCTGCGCTGCTCGTGCTCGACGGCGTCGCGATCCGCTTCTCGATGGGCTCGTTCGGCCTCTCCGTCGACAGCGCCGCCGTGCTCGCGGGCCTTGCGAGCGGCGCCCTCCTCGGCCTTCTCGGCGCGTTGCCCGCAATCATCCGCTGTCTCTCGCTGCCGATTCCGGCGGCGCTCCGCTCCTAGGCTCCGTCAGACAGAGCCTAGACTCCACCCGAACAAGCCTTCGCAGGATCTCCACCATGCTCACCCCGCTCGTCACCGCCATCGCGACCATCGCCCTGTCCGCAGCCGCCTTCGTTGCCAAGCCGCCTGCGCCCACCACGCCGCCAGCGCCGAAGGCGCCCGCCAACGGACCGACGATCCCGAGTTCGGCCTTCGTCACCGAGAAGCCGAAGGACGCGAAGCCGATCGCCGAGGTGCGCAAGAGCGCGAAGAAGGGCGACACCGTCGTCATCGAGGCCAAGATCGGCGGCCGCGCCGAGCCGTTCGTCAAGAACCGCGCGGTCTTCATGGTGGCCGACCGCAAGCTCAAGAGCTGCGACGAGATTCCGGGCGACAACTGCCCGAAGCCGTGGGACTACTGCTGCGAGCCGCCCGAGTCGAAGAAGGTCAACATGATGACCGTGCAGTTCGCCGACAAGGACGGCAAGCCGCTCAAGGTCGGCGCCGAGGGCGTCAACGGCCTCGAGCCGCTCGCGCTCGTCGTCTTCGAGGGAACCGTCGCCGAACTCGACGACAAGGGAAACTTCGTCGTCAGCGTGACGAAGATCTTCGTCGAGAAGCCTGCGAAGAAGTGACCGCGCCGCAGTCGGTACAGTGCGCGCATGACTGCGGCTGACCCGCTCTTTCTCGGCCTCGATGTCGGCACCACCGGCACCAAGTGCGTGGTGATTGACCCGCGCGGCTCGGTCGTCGCGGAGGCGACCGCGGAGCACCCCGTCTCGTATCCGAAGCCCGGCTGGGCCGAACAGGACCCCGAGGACTGGTGGCGCTCGTCGGTGGCGGCCACACGCGCGGCGCTTGCGAAGGCCGCGACGAAGGCGCCCGACGCCGCCGCGCGCGTCGAGGGCATCGGCCTCTCCGGACAGATGCACGGACTGGTCGCGCTCGACGCGTCGGGCACGGTCGTGCGCCCCGCGATCCTGTGGAACGATTCGCGCAGCGCCGCGATCTGCGAGGCGCTGCACGAGCGCGAGCCCGGGCTTGCGACGCTCCTCCGCACGACGGGAAACCGCGTTTTCCCCGGTTTCCAGGCGCCGAAACTCCTGTGGATGCGCGAGCACGAGCCTGCCGCGTTCGCGCGCACGGCGAAGGCGCTCCTGCCGAAGGACTGGCTGCGCTACCGCCTGTCGAGCGCGTACATGGCCGAGCCGAGCGACGCGTCGGGCACCGCGGTCTTCGACTGCGCGAGGCGCGACTGGTCGCGCGAGATGCTCGAGATCATGCGGCTTCCGCGCGCGCTCTTCCCCGATGTGGCGGAGTCGCCCGTGTTCTCGACGCGCCTCTCCCCCGCCGCCGCGCGCGAACTCGGCCTGCGCGAAGGGATCGGCATCGCAGGCGGCGCAGGCGACCAAGCCGCGGCGGCCGTCGGCTCAGGCGTCGTCGCCGAAGGCACGGTCTCGTGCACGATCGGCACCTCGGGCGTCGTGTTTGCCGCGAGCAACGCCTGGCGCGCGACGCCGAACGGCGAGCTCCACGCGTTCTGCCACGCCGTGCCCGACCGCTGGCACCTGATGGGCGTGATGCTCTCGGCGGGCGGAAGCCTGCGCTGGTTCCGCGACACGCTCGCGCAGGACGCGGTCGCAGAGGCCCGCGCGCGCGGCGTCGATGCGTACGACATCCTCGCCGAGCGCGCGCAGCGCGTCGCGATCGGCTGCGACGGGCTCGTCTTCCTCCCCTACCTCACCGGCGAACGCTGCCCGATTCCCGACCCCGCGATCCGCGGCGGCTTCGCGGGGGTCGATGTCTCGCACGGCCGCGAACACCTCGCGCGCGCCGCGTTCGAGGGAATCACCGCCGGCCTCGCGGGCAACATCGACCTCATGCGCGCGATCGGCGTGCGCGTGTCCGAGGTGCGGCTGTCGGGCGGCGGCGCCAAGAGTCCGTTCTGGCGCGCGATGTGCGCCGAGATATTCGACGCGTCGGTCACGCTGCTCGCCTCCGATGCAAGCGGCGCGCTCGGCGTCGCGCTTCTCGCGTCGGTCGGCGCGGGCGTCCATGCCTCGGTCGACGCGGCCTGCGCCGCGGCCGTGCGCACGCAGGGCGCGGTCGCACCCGATCCGTCGCGCGTCGCCGCGTACACTCGCGTGAAGGCACGCGCAGCGGCGGCCGCGAAGGGCGCGCTGCGCGTCGACCACTGATGGAACGCCCGTCGGAGACGCATGATGGATGTCCTGCTCGTCATCTTCCGCTACATCGCCGCGATCGTCGGCATGGCCGCGGTCGCGTGGGTGGTCTGGAAGGTCGTGAACCGCCAGGAGGCGAAGGACGCCGAGTTCCAGAAGAAGCTCGACGACGACGACGAGCGCGCCTCCAAGGGGCGCTTCGGTCCGCCGCCGAAGATCTGATCGCCGCGGGCGTGCGCTGCGTGTTCGTTCGATCCCGAGGAGGGGTTCTCACGGAGACACGGAGAACACGGAGATCAGGGGAAGACCGTGTGCTCATCTCGAGAGGGATGCGCCGGTCGAGGCTCACGCGAGGCGTGCGCGCAGCGGGCCCATCTTCTTCTGCAGGTCCTTGCCGGGGCACAGGGTGGGCGACAGTTCCTGGTGCGTGAAGATCTGCTTGCGGCCGATCTTGTGCTTCTTCTGCAGGTCGCGCAGGAAGCGCTCGAGCGTCGCGAGCTGCGCCTGCGGGATCGACTGCTCCTCGAAGTTTCCGAGGCAGACGACGCCGAGGTTCCCGGCATGGTTGTTGCGGGTGTGGCGGCCTTCCCAACGGATGTCGCGGCCTTCCCACACCCGGCCCGCCGGATCGATCACATAGTGGTACGCGATGTCGCGGTGGCCGACGCCGCGCTCGCCGTTCAGCACATTCACGATGCGCGCGCGGCACTCGGACACCGAGGTCGCCGTGAACGGACGGTTGCCCTCGTGGTGCACCGTGATGCGGCGGATGCGGCCGATCCGGTCCATGTCGTCCGCTTCGGGAAACCACGATGTCCACCGCGTGCGCGGGATGACGGTGCCCTCGTAGGTCTTGGGGATCGACGCGTTCGAGAGTTCCCTCGGCTTCGCCTCCGGTCCGACCGTCTTGCCCTTGGTGGCGGAGATCGAAGGCTTGTCAGCCGCCGCGCGCGCGGGCGCCTGCTTCGCGGCAGGCGTCGTCTGCGGGGCGGGCGAAACCGGGCGCGCGTAGCGCTTGGGCGGGAGGTCGTCGCCGCTCGTCCAGAGTCCGTCGGGCACCTCGTCGGGCTCGGTTCCCACGAACTTGCGCGCGGGCGCGGTCGCACAGGCGGCGAGGAAGCCGAGGCTCGCGAGCACGAAGCCGCGCCGCGCGAGCGCAAGCGTCAGCGACGACAACGCGCCCCCCGCCGTCACGGCATCCGAGGCGTTCTCACCGATTCCATCACGGCCTGCGTCCTTCGCCATTCCTTGCTCCGAAGGCTTCCGAGAGAGGAGTTCGTGCCACGCGACAACCCGCGCGGTTGCGCACGGGAGCGGGTCGAAGATCGGCAAAACGGGCGCCCGAACCCGAAAACTCCCGAGCCCGAAATCTCCCGAATCCGAAATCTCCCGAGCCCCCAAACTTCAAGTCACGCCAGGCGGGTTCCGCGACGGAGTTCGACCATGCGCGTCTGCAGGTTGCGGCCCGGGCAGGCCGTCTGGGCGTCGGGCCACTCGCGGTGGGTGTAGACGGCGCCCTTGCGCACCTTGTAGGTCTTCATCAGGTCGACGAGCGTCTTCTCGAGCGTCCGCGCCTGGGCGGCCGTCGGCCGCTGCTGCTCGAAGTTGCCCATCACGAGGACACCGATGTTGCCCTCGTTGTGGTTCTTGACATGCGCGCCCTGCCAGCGGATCGAACGGCCCTGCCAGACGGTGCCCGCGCGGTCGATGACGAGGTGGTAGCCGATGTCGCCCCAGCCCTTCGCCCGGTGGCCGACGCGGTAGAGCTCGATCCGCGCCATCATCTCGCGCTCGCTCGTACCCGTCTCGAGGGTGTCGAGCCCGTCGTGGTGCACGGTGATCGCCGAGATGGGGAGCATCGGGTTGAGGACCGACACATCGGGCTCGCCGCGCGCCCAGAGGCGGCGGGGCTTGGCGTACGGAAGCGCCGCGGGGCCGTTCGCGACGGCGAGCGCCGGAAGCGGCTTCGGCTTCGTGCCGGTCGCGGTGGCGGCGGGCTTGCCCGGGACAGGGCAGATCGCGTCGAGGTCGTCGGCGCGCGCCCACTGCGCGTCGGGCAGCAGCGTCGAGCGCGACGGCGTGCAGGCGGCGAGGAGGAGCGCGGCGGCGCCGAACGCGCCGGCGGTGAGGAAACCGCGCCGCGAAGGCGTGTCGAAGTCACCGCGTGCGATCGCTTCGGCGAGCATCGCCTCGGGGGCGATGCCGCTGTTCGGCTGCGTGGTTGGGCGTGGATCGCGAGGCTCCATATCGACGCGCTGCGAGGTCGGATCATAGATCGGCCCGCCGCCGTCACAAGCGCGAATCGGCCATTCCGAGTCACTTCGCGCGGGGCCTCGGGGAGCGCGCACGCCCGCGCCGAATCGGCGCTCGGAAACCGGCGGAATTTCGCGGAAAACAAAGGGGTTTCCCGGTGCGCGCCGCGGCGTCGAAATCGGGCAAAACCGCGCGGTTTCTGCTAGAATCTCGTCTCTCCGAATCCGCCGTCCCGGGACCGTCCGCGGGTGACCGCGAAACCTCCCGACCGGTCCCTTCTCCGAGCCTCCGAGCATGAGCGAAATGCCCCCGAACACCCTGTCCACCGAGCCCGTCGATGCGACCAAGTACACCTCGGAGTCGATCCAGGTGCTCGAGGGTCTCGAGGCGATCCGCAAGCGACCGGGCATGTATGTCGGCGGCACAGGGCTCAACGCGCTCCACCACCTCGTCTACGAGTGCGTCGACAACGCGATCGACGAGGTCATGGCGGGCTATGCCACGACCGTGACCGTCCGCATCGGCGTCGATGGCTCCTGCACGGTCATCGACGACGGCCGCGGCATGCCGGTCGACCCGATGAAGCACGAGAACCCGACGATCAACGGGCGCCCCGCCGTCGAGGTCATCCTCACCGAGGTGCACGCGGGCGGCAAGTTCGGCGACAACGCGTACAAGGTCTCGGGCGGCCTGCACGGCGTCGGCGTCAAGTGCGTCAACGCGCTCAGCGAGTGGACCGAGGTCGAGGTCTACAAGAACGAGAAGACCTATCACATCGGCTTCTCGCGCGGCGAGGTCGTGAAGCCGCTCGAGCTGGTCGAGACCCTGCCGAAGTCGGCCGCCACCGAGAAGCGCAACGGCACGCGCATCTCGTTCCTCCCCGATGCGCAGATCTTCCCCGACACCGAATTCCGCTACGAAACGCTGGAAAATCGCCTGCGCGAGCTGTCGTACCTGAACCCGGGCGTCGTCATCCGATTGGTCGACGAGCGCGTCGACGCGAGCGGCCAGCGCCGCGACATCACCTTCCACAGCCCCGACGGCATCGGCGGCTATGTCGCGTGGCGCAACGAGCAGAAGACGATCCAGAGCCCCGTGATCGCGCTCACCGCCGAGGACGCCGCGCAGTCGCTGCGCCTCGACTTCGCGATGCAGTATGTCGATTCGAACGCGGAACTCACGCTCGCGTTCGGCAACAACATCCCGAACCGCGACGGCGGCACGCATGTCGCCGGCTTCAAGTCGGCGCTCACGCGCGTCGTGAACGGCTACGCGCGCAAGAACAACCTGCTCAAGGACCTCGTCCCGTCGGGCGACGACCTGCGCGAGGGCCTCGTGACGGTCGTCAGCGTGAAGCTGCCGAACCCGCAGTTCAACAACCAGACGAAGGAGAAGCTCCTCAACCCCGAGGTCGAGGGCTTCGTTTCGAACGCGATCGGCGAGAAGCTGGGCGCGTGGCTCGAGGAGCATCCGAAGGAAGCGCGCGAGATCTGCATGCGCGCGGTGCTCGCGGCGCAGGCGCGCGAGGCGGCGCGCAAGGCGCGCGAGCTCATCAAGCGCAAGGGCTCGCTCGATTCGGGCGGCATGCCGCACAAGCTCGCCGACTGCTCGTCCGACGATGTCGAGAAGACCGAGCTCTTCATCGTCGAGGGCAATTCCGCAGGCGGAAGCGCCAAGGGCGGCCGCGACCATGTGCACCAGGCGATCCTGCCGCTGCGCGGCAAGCTCCTGAATGTCGAGAAGGCGCGTCTCGACAAGGTGCTCGGCTTCGAG
>JBKCZS010000022.1:0-11093 GCA_046337925.1 bacterium
AGGCAAGGGCAAGCCCTTGACCTCGAGGGCGATCACGGTGCCGGACGCACCGCCGAGCGAGACGCCTGGCAATCCGCCCGAACTGAACCTGCCGACGATCTCCAGGCCCTGCGCCTCGGACATCGACTGCTCGTGGAGCACCGACGGAGAAGACCTCGCGGAGGTGCTGGCCGCGTGGGGCAGCGCCGATCTAGCGTCAGACGCCAACGACGACGGGATCGTCGACGCCAACGACCTCGCGATCGTTCTCGCCGGCTGGGGTGCCTGCACGCCCTGACCCCTGCAACCACCATCGAACACGGAGTTCACATGCCGCGGGCGCCCTGTGCGCCCGCGGCTTTTCATCGGCTTGAGCGACGGCGCGGAACCGCTATACTCTCCGACCCTTCGCCGATGTAGCTCAGCTGGTTTAGAGCGTTGGATTCATAACCCGAAGGTCGGCGGTTCGAGTCCGCCCATCGGCATTTCGAGTTTCAAACCGGGTTCCCGGCGGCGCGCATGCGTCGCCGGCTTGCTTTTTCCCTCCGCCACCCGTCAGAGGAGCGGCGAGAGCAGCCCGATGAAGTTGTCGCGCAGCCGCTTCCACGCGGGGCGGCGGTACCACTCGCTCGCCGAGATGCGGCGCGACTGCTTGAGATAGCGTTCCTGAAGCTCGCGCAGCTTGCCGCTCACCTCGGCGTCGTAGATCACCATGCTCGCCTCGAGGTTGAGCTCGAAGCTGCGCCGGTCGAGGTTCGAACTCGTCATGAGGCTCGTCTTGCCGTCGGCGACGATCGTCTTCGCGTGCAGCAGCCCGCCCTCGAAGCGCCAGATCTCGACGCCCGCGTCGAGCAGCCGCTGGAAGAACTTCTGGCTCGCCATCTGCACGAGCCGCGAGTCGATCTTCTCGGGAATGATGAGCACGGTGCGGACGCCGCGGCGCGACGCCGTCATCAGCGCCGCCAGGGCCGGCTCGTCGGGAACGAAGTACGGCGTCGTGAGGACCACTTCCTGCTCGGCGAGATTCACGAGCGACAGCACCATCTGCGGCATCGCGCTCTCGTAGGTCGCGGGCCCCGTGCCGAGGACCTGCGCGACCGCGGGGCGCACGCCGTCGATCGGCGCCTGGCGCAGCAGCTCCCACAGTTCCTCGTCGGTCTCGAGATACCAGTCTTCGGCGAAGATCTTCTGGAGGTCGTTCGCAACCGGCCCGCACACCCGCATCGTGGCGTCGATCCACGGCGCGAACTTCTCCTTCACCTTGAATTCCTTCGACGCGAGGTTGTGGCTCCCGATGTAGCCGATGCTCCCGTCGATCACGACGATCTTGCGATGGTTGCGGAGGTCGATGCGGCCGAAGCGGCGGCGCACGATGCCGACTGGCAGCGCCTCGACCACCTTGACCCCTGCCTTCTCGAGCTCGTCGCGCCGGTCGCTCTTGAGGAACGATCGCGAGCCGAGGCCGTCGAGGAGGAGCCGGCAGCACACGCCCCGCCGCGCCGCGCGCTCGAGCGCGCGGAACACGCCGCAACTCGTCTCGTCGTCGAGCGCGATGTAGAAGAGGACATGCACATGCCGCTCCGCGCGGTCGATGTCGTCCTCCATGCAGGCGAACAGCTGGTCCGCCTCGTCGAGGATCGCGATGTCGTTGCCCGCGACGGGGAAGTCGCCCGAGATCGTCGATGCCTGCCGCGCGATCATCCGCTGCTCGTGCGTGAGCGCGGAGAAGACGGCCTCCCGCGCCTTGCGGCGGGCCGTCCCGCCGCCCAAGGCCTCCTCGCGGCGGCGCACCTCCGCGCGTTCGGCGGCCACCGCGCGGTAGGCGCGCTCGCGCTTCGCGGAAAGCCACGGCTTTCCGAACATCCAGTAGATGATCGGGCCGACGAAGGGCGCCACCATCACGAGCAGCACCCACGAGATCGCGCTCTGCGACCGGCATCGCCGGTCGAGCAGCACGAACACCACGGTCGTCGCCGACATCGCCACCGAGGCGAGCGCGGCGGTCGGCGCAAGCCACGGCCACTCCTTCAGGAGTTGTGTCAACATCTCCAGCATTGCGGTAGTCTACGGCGATGACCCCGAACCAATCGCCCGACGCTCCGCACGACGGCGCTTCCCGCACGAGCGGGTCCGATCGCGGCTCGATCGATGTCCTCGGCCCGCTGCTCGCAGCCGCGGTCTTCGCCTACTTCGGCTTCTTCAGCGGGTTGCAGAGCGACGACGGCTCGGGCAACATCGTGCCGCTCTTCTTCGCCTCGGTCTGGGGAATGCGGCTCGCGTCGGTCCTCTTCCTCGCCGCAGCCGTGGTGGCGATCCTCGGCGTGAACCGAGCGGGTGTCCTCGCGGGAATCCTTTGCGGCCTCGGGTCGGCCATCCTGGCGGCGATCACCGTGTGGAGCATGGCCGACTCGACCAAGGACATCGCGGTCAACCACCTGATCATGATCATCTGCGTGATCTGGACCGCCTACTCGGCTTTCCGCGCGATCCGCGACGATCTCCGCTGATTCCGGCGCGGTATACTCGGGCTTCGGTGCCCTCTTAGCTCAGCTGGATAGAGCAGCGCTTTCCTAAAGCGCAGGTCGCAGGTTCGAATCCCGCAGGGGGCGCTTTTGTTGCATCAGGCCGCCTGAATCCGATACTTCGCTACACTGGCGATCCCGCCTGTCCGAAGGAACCAACGCATGGAACTCGTCCTCTTCTCGAACCTCCTCTGGATCATCGTCTGCGCCGTCTGGTGCATCCTGTGCGTCGCGCAGGCCAAGGCCGACCGCGCCAAGGGCACCGGTTTCCAGCGTCCGCTCTCGAAGGACGAGCTCGAGCGCTGACCGAAGTCGACGCGCGACGCGCCTCGCCACGATGACGACTCGGGCCATGCAGCGCGAACCGCTCTTCCACTTCGTCCTGCTGAACCCTGAGATACCGAACAACACGGGGAACATCGGCCGCACCGCGGCCGCGCTCGGCTGTCGACTGCACATCGTGCATCCGATCGGCTTCTCGATGGACGACAAGGCGCGACGGCGCGCAGGGCTCGACTACTGGCATCTCGTCGACTGCGTCGAGCACGCGAGCTGGGCGGAGTTCCTGGCCGCGGAGCGTCCGCACCGGATGTGGCTCTTCACGAGCCACGGCGAGCGCTCGCTCTACGAGGCCAGGTTCAGCCGCGGCGACTACCTGCTGTTCGGCAAGGAGTCGACCGGCGTCGGCCCAGAGGTCGAGGCGTGGGTCGGCGAGACCTATGGCCGCGACCAGCTCATCCGGATTCCCCAGCCGGGGACCGACTCCGCCCGAGGAGCCGGGCCGACGGGTCAGGACGCCACGCCGTTCGTCCGCAGCCTGAATCTGGCGACGGCGGTCGCGATCGGCGGCTACGAGGCGCTCCGACAGTTGTCGGGCCCGACGACGGGCCCGGACGCCTCCGGATGAGCCTCCCGCGGTTCGCGGCGCCTCGACGAAACCAAGGAGTCCAATATGGATTCGGGGGTGGAATCAAGGGGTTCGTGCCCTCGAAGGCGGCTCGGAGGCGTAAAGATGCCGAAGAGTCCACTGCCCTCCGTGAAGGGCGCTTCTGCCGTTAGGATTGACGCCATGACCGAACGATTCGCCGTCCGAACGCCATCCAACGCCACCGAAGGCCGCGCCCGCGGAGGCTTCACCCTCACCGAGATGCTGGTCGTGATCGGCATCATCGCGCTCTTGCTCGGCATCCTGCTGCCCGCGCTGAGCGCCGTGCAGGAGCGCGCGCGCAAGACGACGACGGAGAACCTCCTCACCGAGTTCGGCAAGGCGTGCGAGACCTTCCAGCAGCAGTTCGGCTTCTACCCTGGCCTGGTGCCCGAGGCCATCCTCGCCAACAGCGCGACCCCCGCGATCTCGGGAACGGAGAACGCGCTTCTCCACCTCTGCGGCGGCGGCATCTCGCAGGACGACCCGCGCTACAACGACCCGGTCTACAACGGCTGGACCGTTGTCAACTTCAATGTGCCCGGCGGCGGCACCTTCAGCATCAAGGTGAATGCCGCGAAGGTCGGCGAAGGCCCGCGCATCCGAGGCGTGCAGTACAAGCCGTTCTTCACGCCCGACGCGGACAAGCTCGCACCCGTCCCCGGACAGTTCCTCACGGCGGCCAACGCGGATCCCTTCGCGAACGATCCGCTGCGCCTCCCCGATCTCGTCGATGCGTGGGGCCAGCCCGTCATCTACATGCGCCAGATGCGCCCGCAGGGCTCGACGCTCGTCGCCGGAGCAACGCCCGCCGAGTCGATGACCGACTGCATGTTCGCGTATCAGCCGATCCGTCCGTACACGGCCTCGGTCGAGCTCGGCAATCTCGCGCAGTCGCAGGCAGGAAACAGCGTCCTCGCCCTCGCCGCCAACCAGTCGGCGACGCTCGCGCAGATCATCCGCAATGTCAGCTACGGCGCGCCGAACGCACCGCTCGCCGGCGCGCCGCGCGGCGCGTGGGTATTGATCTCCGCCGGTCGCGACGGCATCTTCTTCTCGAGGACCGACGGCCTCGGAAACCCGACCGCGCCCGTGACCGACATCATCAACCCGCCGACCGGCCCGTATGTCGTCAACCAGTACGACGATGTCCGCGTCTTCGGCGGCGGCTGATCCCGCGCATCGCGCCGACCAGCATGCGACCAACGAAACCGCCCCCGAGCGATCGGGGGCGGTGTTCTTGATGCGTGCTGGTGCGCGCCCATCTGCGGCGCGGCGCGCGGCGGAACTCACGCGCCGGGTGCTGCCGGCTTGTCGCCTGCGGGCTTCGCCGGCGGCGCGGGACGATCGCCGCCCTTGCGCGGCGCGCCGTCGGCGGGCTTCCCCTTCCCCTCGGGCGCGGGCTTCTTGCCCTTTTCGGCCTCGCGGCGCTTGCGCTCCGCCTCGGCCTTGCGCGCGATCTCGTCTCGCACGCGCTTCAGCTCGGCGTCGTAGGCGTCCTTCAGCTTCGCGCCCTGTTCCTCCGACAGCATGCCGTAGACGCGCTGCTGGAGTTCCGCGAGCTTCGGACGGCTCGCCTCGATCTCGGCCATCTTCTTCTTGAACTCCTCGCTCGGCGGCTCGCTCGGCGAAGCCTGCTTGCGCGACTCGAAGAGCTTCTTGCGCTGCTCGCCGCTCGTGGCCTCCCACTGCTTCACGCGCTCGAGGAACTCGGCGCGCGCGCCGTCGATCGACTTCCCGAGGTCTCCCTCGAAGCCCATCGAATCGATGGCGGTGAAGAACGCCCCCTGCTCGATCGCGGGCTTCGAGCCCATCTGCGCGGCCGGCCGCTGGCCGTCCTTCCCGCCCTTGCCGCCGGTGAACGGGCGGTCGGACTCGATCCCCTTCTGAGGGACCGTGGGCCCGCGCAGGACATCGCCGTCCTTATCCCTCACCTGCTTCTCCTTCGTCGGCGCGTCCGGCGCGGTCGCCGGCGGCGCGAGGTGCGGTTGCAGCACCACCGCAGACGCGGCGGAGGTGGCGAGGAGGGAGAACGCGAACAGGGTGCTTCGGATGATCATGGATGGTCCTTCGGGCGCCTTCGGCGCCCCTTCTTGTCGGCGAAACGCAGACCCGATGCGGAAGATTGCCCCAGAACCCGCCAGAACGCGGAGGGCGCGGCGGCGTTCCCGCTACCATCGCTACCCCTCCACGGCCCCCGGATGCCTCCGAGCCGCCGTAGAGGCCCTTCTGGAGCCCGCCATGCCCCTCACGCCAGCCGATGTCACCGCCGCCCTCCGGACCGTCCTCGACCCGGACATTCGCAAGGACCTGGTGACCCTCGGCATGGTCAAGGCGACCACCGTCGAGGGCGACCGCGTGGCGGTCACCATCGAACTGACCACCCCCGCCTGCCCCATGAAGGACAAGATCCGGGGCGACATCGAGGCGGCCATCGCGTCCAAGGCCACCGAACTCGCGGCCCCCCACTCGGGCGTCGATGTCACCTTCACCGCCGATGTCCGGCGCGCCAACGAGCGGACCAAGGACGGCGCGAACCCGCTTCCCGGGGTCCGCCAGGTGATCGCGGTCGGCGCCGGCAAGGGCGGCGTCGGCAAGTCGACGATCGCGCTGAACCTCGCGGTGGCGCTTGCGCGCATGGGCGCGAAGACCGGCCTCCTTGACGGCGACATCTACGGCCCGAGCGCGCCCACGATGCTCGGCCTCGAGGACGAGCCCACCCAGGCGCGCGGCAACATGCTGCTTCCGTTCGAGGTGCACGGCATCAAGGCGATGACGATCGGCAAGCTCGTCGACCCGGACAAGCCGCTCATCTGGCGCGGGCCCATGGCGCACGGCGCGTTCAAGCAGCTCGCCACGCAGACCGAATGGGGCGAACTCGACTACCTGATCGTCGACCTGCCGCCGGGCACGGGCGATGTTCCGCTCACGCTGTCGCAGCTCCTGCCGCTCTCGGGCGCCGTGATCGTCTGCACGCCGCAGCAGGTCGCGCAGGACGACGCGCGCCGCGCCGCGAAGATGTTCGAGCAGCTCGGCGTGCCGGTCATCGGCGTCGTCGAGAACATGAGCTCGTTCATCGACGACACCGGCCGCGAGCACGACCTCTTCGGCAAGGGCGGCGCCGAGATCATGGCGCAGACGATGGGCCTCGACTTCCTCGGCGCGCTTGCGATCCGCACGGCGCTGCGCGTGAACAGCGACCGCGGCACGCCGCTTGCGAACTGGAACGACGCCCGGCTCGGCGCCGAGCTCGACCACATCGCGCGCAGCGTCGCGGCGCGCGTCTCGATGCTCTCGTTCCAAGGCAAGTTCATCCAGCCGACGATCAGCGTGCGCTGACCGCTCAGCGCCGTGCGCGCCACGCGGCGACCAGCGCCACGCCCGCGTCGCCCGCGTAGTGGCGCACGATGCGCTCGTCGATGTCGCGCAGGTCGACGATCATCAGCGCGTCGATCGCGTCGCCGAAGTCCTGGTCGACATTGAAGCCGAGGAGATGCGCGTTGAGGCGCAGGTAGTGCCGCAGCAGGACGGGCACGGCGCGCTGGCCGCGCTCGATCTCGTCGATCATGCGCTCGACCTCGGGAAGATCGCGCGTGAGCCGAGCGGTCTCGCGGTCGGTGAAGCCTGCGATCGGCTTGCGCGCGGGCGGATTGCGCGGCGACACGCGCTCGGCGAGCGGGCGCTCGATCCGAGTCCGCTCGAGGAACTCCATCATGAGCTCCTTCGACTGCGAGGAATACTCGTTCGAGATGCTCACGGGGCCGAACATCTTGAGAAGCCCGCGCCGGAACATGAACACCGCGATGCCCTTCCACAGCTGCGACAGCGGCATCGCCTGCCGCTGGTACGCCGGCGCGACGATCGCGCGACCGAGTTCGACCGCATCGTCGAGCTGCGGCAGCACGCCCGGCGAGAAGCGGAAGAGCGTGCTCGTGTAGAGCCCATCCACCCCGGCGGCCGCCGCCACTTCGCGCACCACGCCCGCGCGATAGGCGCCGACGATCTCGCGTTCGTCGGTGTTCCAGACCACGATGTGCCAGTAGGTGTCGTCGAACGCGTCGAGGTCGCGCGCCTTGCCGCTTCCCTCGCCGACCGCGCGGAACACGATCTCGCGCAACCGTCCGATCTCGAGGATCCCGAGCGGGATGTCCGTCGACCGCACCGCGTACACGGCGTGGGCGCCCTCGCGAAACAGCAGGCGCTCCGGCGCAATCGCGTCGAATTCGGCCGCAAGCTGCTCGCGGGTCGCTGCGGGCGCGGCGATCGGGCCGTGCGCCGGCGTCGGACGACCGACGGGAGCGGAGCGCCGCAGGAGTTCCGACCGCCCGCGCGCCAGGCGCGTCAACGACTCGGAATCGAGGTCCGACCCCTCGGTGGAGATCGGCCGACCGATCCGGAGCTCGACCGCACGCCCCCGCCGCGACACGAACTCCCGCGGAATCAGCGCCGTCCGCAGCCGAGGATGCACGAGCCCCGCGGCCTGGAAGAGCGGGCTGTTCGCACCCTCGATCCACGCGGGGATCAACTTGGCCTTCGTCTGCAGCGCGAGCCGCGCCGGAATCGTCGACCACGGCGGATCGGTAGGCGTCCAGCGACCCCAGCGCACCGCACTCACCTCGCCCGCGGGGAAGGCTGCGATCAGGTGACCGGCCTTCAGCCACTCGATCGCCTGCCGCAGCGCCGCAGCGTTCCGGCGCGCGGCGCCCGGGCCGCCGAACGGATCGACGAAGATGAGATGCGGCGCGAGGAACGGGATGCGCTCGAGCATCGAGTTCGCGAGGAACTTCACATCGGGCCGGATCGAGAGGAGCGTCGTCAGCAGCGCGACGCTGTCCGCTCCGCCGAAGGGATGGTTGCAGCAGACGATGCCCGCGCCCGTCGTCGGAACGCGCGCGCGCTCTTCGTCGCGCAGCATCGTCTTGATGCCGGTCTCGTCGACGATGCGCTCGCCGAGCGTCCGAGCGCGATCACCCTTGTCGACCCGCGATGCGATCGCCGCGATCTCCGCGATGCCGAGCACATGCTCGGCGATCCGAAGCGGGCCGTCGACGATTCCGCGCAGCCAGCCGCTCCGGGGACGAGGCAGGCCGAGCGCGAGAGTTCCGTCGGTATCGCGGGCGTCGGAAATCATGGGCGCATCCTCCCGCGCCCGGCGATGCAGGCAAGGGACCTTGGGTGCGATTCACCCAACAAACATCGGAATCCCTACAGATCGGGAACAATTCCCGCCTGCGGGCGTCGGTTGCCGCTGGCGCACCGCGCGGGCCCGCCGCGATCACCTGAATTCCGCGCGGAGCACCTTCAGGCCGTCGACGAGCTGCTTGATGTGCGCGGGCTCGTGCGCGGCCGAGATCTGGACGCGCAGGCGGGCGTGCCCCTCGGGAACCACGGGGAAACCGAAGCCGATCACGAAGACGCCGAGCTCGAGCAGGCGCTTCGACATGGCGATCGCCTTCGCGGTGTCGTGGACGATGATCGGGCAGATCGCGGTCGGGCTGTTGAGCACCTCGAAGCCCGCCTCGCGGATGCCGGCGCGCGCGGCGTCGACATTGGCGCGCAGCTTCGCCACCCGCTGCGGCTCGCGCATGAGGACCTCGATCGCCTTGTCGGCGCTGCACGCGATGGTGCACGGAAGCGCATTCGAGAAGAGCGTGGGACGACCGCGCTGGATCAGGAGGTCGATCGCCTTGCGCGAGCCGGCGATGTATCCGCCCGCGCCGCCGCCGAGCGCCTTGCCGAGCGTGCCCGTGATGTAGTCGATCTGCGTGCCCTTGAGGCCCTGGTGCTCGTGCGTGCCGCGGCCGGTCGCACCCATCACGCCCGTGCCGTGCGAGTCGTCGACCACGAGGTACGCGCCGAACTCGTCGCAGAGTTTGCGCATCGCGGGGAGATCGGCGATGTCGCCTTCCATCGAGAAGACGCCGTCGGTGACGACCCAGATCGTGCCGGTCATCTCGGGGTTCGCGCGCGCCTCGGCGAGCTTCGCGCGCAGCGACGAAAGGTCGTTGTGGCGGTAGACGGTCTTGAGGAGGCCCTTCTTGATGACCGCGGCGAGGCGGATGCCGTCGATGATCGACGCGTGGTTGAGTTCGTCCGAGATGATGATGTCGCCCGGCTCGCACAGCGTCGGGAAGATCGCCTCGTTCGCGTTCCAGCAGCTCGTGAAGGTGTACGACGCCTCGACGCCGTAGAACTCGGCGATGCGCGCCTCGAGCGAGTGGTGGCAGTCGAAGGTACCGCAGATAAAGCGCACGCTCGCGGTGCCGGCGCCGTACTTGCGGATGCCGGCGATCGCCGCGTCGACCACCGCGGGGTGGTTCGCGAGGCCGAGGTAGTTGTTCGAGCAGAAGCACGCAACCTCGCCGTAGCCCTGCAGCCGCACGGTCGCGTCCATCGGACCTTCGATCGTCTGCAGGTGCTTCAGCTGCCCGTTCTGGCGGAGCGTGTCGAGGATCTGCTGGGTGCGCGAAGGGAAGGTCGGGGCGGCGAGCGTGGTCATGGCGCGAAGTCTATCCAAGGCGGGCGCTTCTGCGAGCGCGCAGGATTCGGCGCCGGACGCGGGGCCGCCGCGGGACGCCCATCGGAGCGCGCTAGTTCCGTCCGCCCTTCTCCACACGCTCCTGCTCGGTGATCTCCTCCTCCAGCAACCGCACATCCTCGCGCAGCGCCTCGACTTCGTCCGTGGGAAAGAAGAACGCCGCGCCGATGCTCTCGTAGTCGGTGACGCGCTTCTTCTTCATGGGGAAGGTCTGCTTGATCGCGACGCTCGCCGGCCGGAAGCGGACGAGCGACATCTCGCCCGGCGCGCCGGATGGGTAGAGGAAGACATCGAGCCATTCGTCGACCGAGTCGGGCGCGGGCTTCGCGAGGCTCTCGGCGATGACCTCGATCTCCGTGAGGTCCTCCGAGCTCCCCATCAACAGCCGGTCGAGCACCTGCGGCTCGGCGCGCGCGATGAGGATCGGCCTCCGATACCACTTGCCGTTCGCCTCGTCGTACAGGAATCCATGCGTGAACTTGGCGCAACAAAGCTTCGCGCCGATCGAGATGACGACGGCGCAAACCAGGGCGATCCCGAACAGCACCCAGATCTTCGCGCTCGTCGGGAACGCGGCCTGCAGGTTGGTCCACAGCAACGAGGCATCGCAGACCATTCCCCACCAGCCCGAGATGAACCCCGTGGATCCCGCAGCCGGAACCAAGGCGAAGCACTGCGCGGCGCCACAGACGCCGCCGTACGCAAACGCGAGGCCAGCACCGAGACCGAGCAGGTAGACGAATCCTTCCGACCGCACCTTCGCGAGCTTCGCGAGAAACGCGGTCGCCCAGATCGCTATCGAGCCGCCAACGGCGAGCGAAAGCCCAATCCCCTTTGCGCCCACAGACCCGGGCGGCCCGCCGGCCGCGAGCGGCGCCGCGAGCAGGCTCGAGGCGAACCCCGCCAACATGCCGATCGCAATGGCGCCGATCGAAGCGATCCACCACGCTCCGAGCTGCCCGGAGGGCACATAGCGCGCGCCGTGCTGCGCCACGCGCGAGTCCGACGCGGTCCGCGACGGATCGATCTGCTTGTCGGCGTCCTCGTGCTCAGGAGCTGCTTGCATCGCCGCAGTCTACATCACGATTCGCAGTTGACCACCACCGCGTCGCGCTCGAGGCCCTTCGCC
>JBKCZS010000023.1:0-31148 GCA_046337925.1 bacterium
GATCGCCACCGTGTCGCCCGACCTCGGGCACACGCCCTTCAGCACCACGCCGCCTCCGCCCTGACCGAGCAGGCCCGTCACCTTGTACTCCCCCACCATCGCCGGGATCTCGAGCGGCGCGTTCGCCTCGTCGATCGCGCCGGCGACATCGACGATGCGGCGCACCGCGTTGCCCGAGTTCCGGTCGGCGTCGAGCATGTCGAACACCTCCCGCTGGACCTCCTCCGAAGGATGCTGCCGCACCCGATCGCGCGCGTCCGCCTCGGGCAGGTCGCGAACCGCATCGAACAACGCCGTCACCTCGCGGTAGCGGGCGGCTCGGCGCTCTCGATCGGATGGGCTCCCGGGGTGCTGCATCGGCGGACGGGCGGACGACTCCACGACCTTCTTAACAGGATCGGCACGGTGCGACCTCAGTCCGAGGGGCTCGATGGGCCACTTTGGCCGGCCTGAGGGCGCAATTCCTTCGCAAGCCAGGCCCGGCCGGTGCGCCAGTCGCTCTCCACCGTGGTTGCGGAGACGCCGAGAACCTCCGCCACTTCCTCGTTGGTCAGCCCGCCGAACACCTTGGCCTCGACCACGGTGGCCCGGCGCGGGTCCAACTCCTCAAGCCGCTCGAGCGCCTCGTGGATGGCCATGATCTCGAGCTGGTCCATCTCCTCGGTTCCGTCGAGGGAGGTCAACGAGACCCGCGTCGCCGAACCACCGCGCTTCGCGGTGTTCTTGGTGTAGGCGTGGTTGATGAGCACATGCCTCATCGCCTTGGCGGCCACCGCGAGAAAGTGCGAGCGGCTGCGCAGCGCCTCGGGCGAGCTCTTCGCAAGGCGCATATACGCCTCGTTCACGAGCGCCGTCGGCTGCAGGGTGTGACCCGGCGACTGCGCC
Source organism: bacterium (assembly GCA_046337925.1). Classification (GTDB taxonomy): domain Bacteria; phylum Planctomycetota; class Phycisphaerae; order Phycisphaerales; family SM1A02; genus QWPT01. The sequence goes on from JBKCZS010000023.1 coordinate 886, forward strand.
CTCATGAACGCGGCGGCGAGCGCGCGGAGCTCGGTGTAGACAAGCGGCGCGAGGTCGTGCGGCGTCGCGCCGCCTCCGCCGTCGGCCGAGGTGGACGGCACGGACGGATTCCGTGTCTGGGCCTTCTGGTCTTTCGAGTCTGATTCCATCGCGGCGATTCCGTGCAGCGCGGACGCTTCTCTCAATGACGGCCATGAACTCGCATCGAACGCGTGCGAAACCCCGATGAATCACCGCGAACGGGCGCGCCGGCCGCGGTGCGAGCGGAGGCGCCCCAACAGGTTACTTCTGCGACCGCCCGCGTCCAGAACCAACGGGCGCGAATGCCGAGTTCGGGTTTCGGATCGCAAGGGCTGAACCCGCCCGTGCGCACTGCCCATCGCCTGCCCCCGATTCCAGTAACCAAAAAAGGTGGCGCGGCGCCGTGTGCCTTTCCGCAGCACGCGACGCCGCACCATGTGGGTTCACACCGTGTGGCTCAATCATGTGAGGCCCGCCACTGGGGCGGACCTGTGTGATCAACGGACGGTATTCAGTTGTGCGACGACTTCAGAGGGACCGCACGCACTTGCGCTGTACGGACGCACAAGGGGGAAGATCGGCTTATCCACCCACTTTACGAAACTTGAGCCAAGGGCCTGTCAAGGTTCCACCCAGGAGGGCGACAATTTTAGGACTTTGTGAACAGCCGGTCGTCCACAAGCATCCCCTGCGGGATGGCGAGCTCCGCCGTGTCCACCATGGTCGCCACGGGGTAGGCCACGGCGTCCACCGCAAAGGCCCCCGCCGGACGGTGGTTGCCGGACCGGCCGAGGCCGCCGAACGGCAGCTTGCTGCTCGCGCCCGCCGTTCCCGTGTTCCAGTTGATGCACCCCGCGCGCACCGCTGAGAAGAACGCCTCCCACTCGCCTCGGTCCGCCGAGAAGAGGCTCGCCGCGAGGCCGAAACTGGTCGCGTTCGCCTGCATGATGGCGTCGTCGAGGCCGCTCGCGCGCGAGATCTGGATGAATGGCCCGAAGATCTCCTCCTCGGCGGCGCTGCGCTCGAAGCGTGCGACCTCGACCGCCCCCGGCGAGAGGAAGAACCCTTCGCGGTCGAGCGGCGACGCCTCGAGCAGAAGCCGCCCTCCCGCTGCGATGCGCGCCTGGGCGCGCAGCACGGCGTCGCGCGCCTCGCCCGTCACCAGCGGACCCATGAACGCAGGCACGCCGTCGTCGGCGGCCGCGATCACGAGGTTCGACGCGATCTTGAGCACCATCGGGATGAAGCGATCGGCGATCGCGTCCTCGACGATGATCCGGCGCGTGCAGGTGCATCTCTGGCCCGTCGTGGCGTAGGCGGCGCGGACGCACTCGATCGCCGCGCGGCGGAGATCGGCCTTCGCCGTCACGACCGCCGGGTTCGAGCCGCCCATCTCGAGCGCGATCAACCGACCGGGCGTGTCGAGGTTCGCCTCGAGGATGCGCCGCCCGACGGGAAACGAACCCGTGAACAGCACGCCGTCGACCTCGGGATGCGTCGCGAGCCGCGATGCGATCGCGCCGCCGCCCTGCACCACATTGAAGACGCCCGCCGGGAACCCGGCCTCGTGCGCGAGTTCAGCGAGAAGCTGCCCGACCGACGCGCCCTTCTCGCTCGGCTTGAACACGATGGTGTTCCCGAGGAGGAGCGCAGGAACGATGTGCCCGTTCGGAAGATGCGCGGGGAAGTTGTACGGCCCGAGCACCGCCATCACGCCGTGCGGCTTGAAGGTGCAGAGGCCCGTCTTGCCCGCACCGGCGGCGACCTCGAACCCGGCGACGCGCGCACGCACGCGGTCCTCGAGCGTGATGGTCACCTTCTCGGCGACGATCTTCGCCTCGAGCTCCGCCTCCCACTTCACCTTGCCGATCTCGCGCGCGATCGCGGCGGCAAGCCGCGCGGCGTGCTTGACGCAAGTCTCGCGCCAGCGCTCGAGATGCGCGCGCCGCGCGTCGAGCGAGAGCGAACTCCACGCAGGCAGCGCGCGCCGTGCAGCGGCGACCGCGTCCTCCGCATGCGCGGCGACCGGCGAACCCGACCACACGACGCCGCTCGGACGCGCGGGATCGCGCGTCACGACGCCATCGCCCGGGAGCGGCCGGAACGCGCCATCGATGTAGTCGCTCGGCGCCTGCGCGAGGTACGCCTTCGAGAGAAGCATGCGTCAACCCTTCTTCGTGTTGCGGCGCTTGGGAGCCTTCGACTCCGGCAGCGGCGTGAAGCCGACGACCGCATCGTGCGGCGCGCCGATCGCGGCAAGCGCGGCGACCGGCAGCGTCACGCGTTCGCCGGCGAGGTCGTAGCGCGTGCGCGTGGCGCGGAATCCGCCGCGGCCCTTGTAGCTCACGAACGCCTCGCTCGACGACTCGACTTCCTTCGCGGCGGCGATGTGCCGCGTGCAGGTCGCCTTCACCAGCGGGATGTCGGCGATCGCGGCGTCGAGATACGGGCCGCCGTCGAACGGATCGACATGGCCATGGTGCCGGAAGCCCTGCTTCTCGAGCATGCGCTTCGCGGGCTCGGTCTCCTCGCCCACCTTGCCGATCAGCGCGCGCGCCTCGGGCGGCAGCAGCGACGCGTAGATCTCGCCCTTCGGCCAGAGCGATAGCAGGAACTCCTTCGAGCGCGAGCTGAAGAGATCCGCCTCCTTGTAGGAGAGGTTGATGAAGCGGCGGCCGAGGTACTCCCAGAGGAGCGTGCCGGAATCGGGCGTCAGCGGGCCCATCATCTCGGCGAGGATCCGCTCGGCGAACATGTCGCGGTTCAGGCCGATGAAGTGGAAGCGGATGAGCGAGAGGAGCGATCCCAGCCGCTCGGGCCGCCCGCGGAATCCGGGCGCGAGGATCAGGCCGCCGACCTCGCTCGGACCGCTCGTGTCGGTGCCGAGCTCGAGCGTCACATGCGTCTGCCCGAGCTGCAGGTCCTCGCTGTAGAACGAACGCTTGCCGGTCTTCAAGTAGATGTGCGGCCGCCCGTCCCACGAGACGCAGCAGAGGATCGAGCAGGTCCCGACGACTTCGTCGGACTCGCCGTCCTCGAGCACGAACATGAACTCGCGCTGGCGGATGTCCTCGACATCGCCGGCGAAGCTGCGGCGGCTGCGCCCGATCTTTGCGGCAAGAAGCTCCTTGTCCGCGGGAAGGTTGATGAAGTGGACCATCTTCGCGAGCTTCAGGAGCGTCGGAAGGTCGTCGAGGATGGCCGGGCGGATCACGAACATGACGGTCTCTTTCAGCGGCTCACGCCGTGCGCGCGAACGACTTCTCCATGATCTCGAACACGGGCCCGAACTGCTCGGGCTTCATCACGCCGACCGGCGGCAGGAAGCGCAGGTGATACGGCCCGTGACCGCAGCTGAAGGCGATCACGCCGTCCTCGAAGAGGTTGTTGAGGAGCTTGCCGATCTTCTCGCGGCTTCCGCCGAACGGCGTCAGGCGCATCATGCCGCCCGTGCCCGCGACATAGGCGTTGCTCGCGCGGCCGAGGGAGTTCACGACCGGCGGGAACCACTCGGGGTGCTTGGCGACGAACGCGTTCGCGTGCTCGCGGTAGGCGGCGTGCAGCTTCGCGATGCGGCCGGTCGGGCCGTAGTAGCCGTCCGACTGCAGGCGCCGAAGGATCGAGAGGCCCGTGGCGAACGCGCTCGTCGACGCGGCGAAGGTGCCCGAGAGCAGGCCCGCCTTCGGGTTGAAGTCGGCCGTGTAGAGGCACGCGCAGGCCTGGGTGATCTTGCCGATCGTCACGACATCGATGTACTCGCCGAGGCCGAGGCGCTCGAAGCAGAACATGCTCTCGGTGCGGCCGAAGGTCTGGACCTCGTCGTCCCAGATCGGGATTCCCGCCTTCTTCGCCGCCTCGAAGAGCTTCACGAAGAACTCGCGCGGCGCGGTGTTGAAGCCGCCCTCGCCCTGCACGAGTTCGGCGATGAGGCAGCAGTGCTGCCCCGGATAGCGGTGGATCAGCTGCTCGAGGTGCCAGAGCGTCATGTCGATCGAGCGCTGCTCGCCCATCGACGCGTCGAAGAACGGCAGGTAGTCGACATGGATGTTGAGCGCGATGCCCTGGCGGTACGCGGCGGTGTCGCCGATCTGCGACATCGTGGTCGAGCGTCCCATGAAGCAGTCGGCGAACGCGATGATGCGCGGGGCGCCGCCGGTCTTCTGCTGGCAGACCTTGAGCGCGGCTTCGTTCGCCATGCAGCCCGAGTTCGTGATGAAGCAGTGCTTGAGGCGCGAGTGGCGCGCGGCTTCCTTCGCGAGGAACTCGCCGAACTCGATCGCGTCCTGGTTGTACTGGAGGTTGCCCTGCATCACGAGGTCGGAGAGCGACGCGCGCAGCGACGCCTCGACGAGCTCGGGGTCGCCGTGGCCGAACATGTGGACGCCGATCCCGTTGATGAGGTCCCACTTCACGCTGCCGTCGGCGAGTTCGACGAGCGCGCCGTTGCCGGCGCCCGAGCCGAGGTACGGGTAGAGCGGTCCGCGGCCGCGCACTTCCGACGCGCGCTTGAGCCAGCCGTCGAGCGTCTCCTTGAGTTCCGCGCGTGCGGGACGCGCACCCGTGAGCGCGCGGCTCTTCGCCTCGACCTCGCCGCGGATGGTGCGGATCGCCGCTTCGATCGCGGGGCTCGTGCGGAGGGCTTCACCGACGGTGGTGGTCGAATCTGTGAGCGTCGTGTCTGTGAGCGTCGTGGTCATCGCGGTCTTTCGAGGTCTTCGGAGTCGTCGAGGCGGTGCAATCGCCGTCAGGAACGGTTTTTCGTCCGTTCGTGGAGGGGGGCTGTAGCGTAGGCTGTTTGATTTCAGTGAGTTACGGGACGCAGGCTGCCCGCGCAAGCATGATGGCCAGCGTGGCGGCCCTCGGCGCCATCGAGGGAAGCTCGATGTACTCGTCGGTCCGGTGGAGGTTCCCGCCTCGCGGCCCCATGGTGTCGAGGGTCGGAAGGCCCTCGGCCTGCATCAGGTTTCCGTCGGAGACGCCGCCCGACTTCCCGAAGCCCACCTTCTCGCCAAGCGCCTCGCCGATCGCGCGCACCTCGTCCGCGAGGGCGCGGACGGCCGGTGTCTCGGGCTTCGCGGGCCGGTTCGGCTCGTAGTCGACCCGCGTGCGCGGAAGCGGCGTGTCGGCGGCGGTCGCGAGGGCGAAGAGCCCCGCTTTCACCGCGTCCTCGCGCGCGGCGTCGCGGAAGCGCGCGTTGCCCCAGGCGCGCGCGCGGTCGGCCACGATGTTCGTCGCCTTCGCGCCTTCGAGCGGACCGATGTTCACGACGGTGCCCGCGTCGAGGTCGACGAGCTTCGCAGCGTCGAGGATCTTGCCGGCGAGCGCGTTGACCGCCGACACGCCCTGCGCGAAGTCGCGGCCCGCGTGCGCGGCGCGGCCCTCGCACTCGATGCGGAAGGTGGCGCTTCCGAGCCGCTCGAGGACGAGCGACCCGTCCGGAAGCGACGGCTCCATCGCGAGGCCAAGCCCGCCGCGCGCGGCGCACGCGCGCGCCTCGGCGCGGATCGCGCGCTGGCTGTGCAGGCTGCCCGTCTCTTCGTCGGAGTTGAGGAGCACCGTCCACGCAGGCGCGATGCCCGCTTCGGCAAGCACCTCGAGCGCGTGGATCATGATGACGAGCCCGCCTTTCATGTCGATCGCGCCCGGGCCGACGGCGCGGCCCGATCCGTTCGCCGTCTCGCGCACGAGCGTCTGGAACGCGCCGAACGGGTCGTGCACCGTGTCGAGATGGCCCGTGACGAGGACCGGCCTCCCCTTGCCTCCGCGCGCGGCCGCGCGCAGCGCGACCGGCGGCGGCGCGTCGGCCGATTGCCCCGGCTGCACGATCCACGCGGGGCGCGGGTCGCCCGCGACTTCCGCGATGTCGGCGCCAAGCGCCGCGAGCCGAGCCCGGAAGATCGCGCGCAGGCGCGAGAGCCCGGCCTCGTGCCCCGTACCCGTGGGAATCGCCACGAACTCCGCGAGCTCCGCCTCCATGCGCGGTTGCCGCGCAAGAAGCCGAGCCGCGAGATCGCGTTCGAGCGACGAGAGCGACGAGAGCGACTCAGGCATGCACCGCTCCGCCGTGCGCCGCGCCCGACAGGACCCCGTGCATGCGCAGCTTCGCCTCGAGTTCATCGAGGTCGACCTCGCCCTCGAAGACCTCGGTCGCGGACCCGGTCATGCGGACCGTCGCGCCGTCGCTCGGCCACTCGAGCTGCAGCGGGCCGCCGGGAAGCCGCGCGTCGAGCGTGCGCGCGCTCTTCCCGAGCAGCACGCCCGCCACGCAGACGGCGCTTGCACCCGTGCCGCAGGCGAGCGTGATGCCCGAGCCGCGTTCCCAGGTGCGCATCACCACCTCGCCCGAACGCGGGCCGAAGCGAACGAAGTGGACATTGATCCGCGCGGGGAACCACGCGTCGCGCTCGATGCGCGGGCCGACCGCCTCGAGCGGCACCTTCCATGGATCGTCGCAGCAGAGGATCACATGCGGATTTCCCATCGACACGAGCGTGATGTGCGGCTCGACGCGCGCGTCGCGCCACCAGTCGTCGCCCCAGCGCGAGAGATCGATCGAGTGCCCCACCACGCGCGCATCGGCGGCCACGCGGTCGACGCGCGCGGGAATCCTCGCGTGCTCGAGGATCGGTGCGCCCATCGCCACGCTCGCGCGCGCCACGCGGCCGTCGGCGTCGCGCTCCCACCAGACCTCGAGGATGCCGCGGCCCGTCTCGATGCGCAGCGGATTCACCGAGGCGATGCCGCGGTCGACGGCGAACTTCGCCACGCAGCGGATGCCGTTGCCGCACATCTCGCCTTCGCTGCCGTCGGCGTTGAACATGCGCATGCGCAGGTCGGCGTCGTGCGAGCCCGGCGGGCAGACGGCGATGAGCCCGTCGCTTCCGACCGCGAAATGGCGGTCGCTCACGAGGCGCGCGGCCCGCGCGAGATCGAGCGACGGATCCTGCGAACCGTCGATGTACACATAGTCGTTGCCGAGGCCATGCATCTTCGTGAAGCGCATGGCGTGAGTGTACCCGTCAGGCGCCGGCGCGAAGCACCGCCGCCGACACGAGCATCGCGAGCACCGCGACGAGCGCGAGCACGCAGAGCGTGCGCACGAGCGAGTCGATGGGCAGCCGACCGTGCGGCTGGCCGGCGAGCGAGCGGAGGTACGCCTGCCGCCATGCGATCGAGCCGTGGCGCCAGCTCGGGCGCTCGACCGGCACATGGTTGAGGAAGGCGACCATCGAGAGCGCGCCCGTCATCGCGCCGACGGCGGCGGGCGTGGCGTCCGCGCTCTGTTCGCGCTCGCTGAGGAGGCGCACCGCGTAGGTGTCCGCCTGGCGCTCGAAGCGGCGGCTCACGAAGCCGAACGCGAAGAGGCCGAACACCGCGATCGCGAGGTCGCGGGCGAGCGCGATCGGCTCCGCGTACGCAGCCGCGAGGTCGATTCCCTCGCGCCGGACCAGCGATTCGTAGAACCCCTGCGCGACCGGGTCGCCGACGAGCGACCCGATCCACCAGCAGGACAGGATCACGGGCAGCATCCCCGCGAGATGCCGGTGGGCCACATGCCCGAGTTCGTGCGCCATCACCGCGAGCACCTGCTGCCGCGGCAGTCCCTCGACCAGCGCGTCGGACAGCATCACGCAGCGAAGCCGCGGGAACACCCCCATCACCGCGGCGTTCGCCACGAGGCCGTCGGTCGGCCACACCCAGATCTCGCGCACGCCGATCCCGGCGCCCTTCGCGAGTTCCTCGAGGTCGTCGCGCAACTCGCCCGCGGGCAGGCGCGTGAGGCCGAGGAGCGGCGGAATGATGAGCGGCACCGCGAGGAAGAGCGCCAGCACGCCCGCGAGTCCGCCGCCGAACTGGATCGCGGTCTCATGCCCGGGGAAGTGCTCGCGCGCGATCGCCGCAGCGACCTCGCCGAACGCGATCGGAACGATGAGCGGCGCGATGATCGGGATCAAGCCCGCCCGCGCCTGCGCGAACACATACGCGCCGCGCGTCGGAATCGGATGCAGCGACCGCGCGGAGTCGAGCATGCGGATCGTCGACGACTCGCGCACGCGCGCCTCGATCGGATACGCGGTCCAGTGCGCCGCGAGCATCGACGCGATGCCGCACGAGAGCAGGTAGATCGCGACGACGGCGCCGCCGAACGGCGCGGGCAGCGCGGTGGGCAGCGCGCTGCAGGCCGCGACCGCGATGAAGAGCGCGCCGATCCAGCCCGCGCGCACCGTGAACACGAACGCGCGCTGCGCGGCGTCCGGGTCGCGGCGATCCATCCCATGCATGGCGCGGGCGGCCACCATCGAGCCGAGCGCGAACGACACGAGCGGGCCGCAGAGCGCGATCACCGCGCCCCAGAGCGCGCCGATCGGCAGCCCGCCCGCGAGTTCGCGTGCGAGCATCGCGATCGAAAGCTGGACGATCAGCGCGAACTGCATGCGCCGTCAGCCCTGCGGGCGCTCGATCGCGCCGAGGTCGACGACCAGCCGGTCGTGACGGTAGAAATCGACGCCGAGGAGGTCGGCCGACAGGAAGGTGAACACGAGTCCGTTGCAGCGCGAGCTGTCGGCGAACGCGAAGTCGCCCATGTGCGGGCCGGCGTACTTGTCGTTCTCGTAGTTCTGCGCGTGGAAGTGCACATGGAAGAGCCCGGTGTAGAGCGCGTCGAACAGCGCCTGCGGGCTCTCGTAGCGGATGTCGCTTGCGCGCGCGCGCGGCTCGAACTCGAGGAACTCGGCGGTGCTCGCCGAACCTGCGGCCAGCGCGACCACGCCGCCGTACTCGGTGCCGCGGTCCTCGCGATCGCGGTCCGCGACCTCGAACATGTGCATCCGGAGCGCCGGTTCCGCCAGCACATCGAGCGCGAGCGCCATCGCGGCGAGGTCGGTCCACGAGAGGCGATCGCGCACCTGATAGAGCGTCTCGGTGAAGCCGTCGCCGTATCCCGTGAAGTCGGGCGAGGCCTTCTTGCGCCCCTTCGTGCGCGCGTCGATCTCCGCGAAGAGATCGGGCTCGGTGGTGGCGAGCAGCGCGGGGCGGCGGCGCAGGCACGCGACCGCCACCGGGATTCCGCGCAGTTCCAGCTGCTCGCGCCGCGCCGCGGGCATCCGGGCGAGCGCCGACTTCGCTTCCTCGAAGAACGCGGCGCGCGACGGCTCGCACAGCTTGCGCGCCCAGAGGATCTCCTCGCGCGTCGTCGGAAGGACGCCGAGTTCGTTCGAGACGCGCGCGAGGTCGGTGAGCATCGCGTCGCCGCGCGTCGATTCGGGGTCGGCAAGCAGCGCGCGCAGCCGCGCCTCGTCGCCCGACTTCATGAGGAGTTCCCAGCAGCGCGCCCGCAGGTTCGCCTGGGTCGTGGGGCTCGAATCCTTCATGGTGCGCAAAAGCGTCGCGCTCACCTGGTCTTCGCCCACGATCGCGCCAAGCGCGGCGCGCTCGGGCCGGACCTCGTCGCCCGCGAGCCCGGGCACCGGGTTCGCCCACGCGCGGATCAAGGTCGGCACGAGTTCCTGCATCTTGCGCTCGCCGACGAGCTGCGACACCCGACGCCGCCACGAGACATCGCCCATGCGCGGCAGACTGTTCTCGAGCGCAGCGACGACCGCCTTCGGATCGGTTTCGTAGAGAAGGTCGAACGCGCGCTCGCGCGCGTCGATCGCGAAGCCGTCGGCCGCGATCATGCGCCGCAGCGCCGCCTTGGTCGCTTCGTCGACGCCGCGCTGGCGCGCAGCCTCGATGGAGTCGAAGTAGCGCTCGCGCGCCTGGCCGCTCACCGACAGGACGGCGGCCGGGTTCTCGACCGACTCCGGCCCGCCGGAGCAGCCCGTGAGGAGAACGACCGCCGAGAGGGCGGCACCGGCGAGCACGGACACGGCGGCCGGGAGGGCGGCCGGGCGGGCGGTCGGCTGCGGACGCAGCGCGTGATGTCGGGGGGAGAAGGTGTGCATAGGGCGTTTGAGACCGTATCATCGGACCCCGATGGCAGACTCGGCCAAACGATCGAAGGCGACGGATTCCTCGGCGACCCCGACGGACGATGTTGCGTTCCGCGATCGGGTCGACCGGGTGCTCGCCAAGATCCGCCCCGCCGTCCAGGAGGACGGGGGCGACCTCGAACTGGTCTCAGCAGCGCCCGACGGCCTTGTGCGGATCCGCCTTCATGGCGCCTGCGTGGGCTGCCCATCGGCGAACCAGACCCTCCACCACGGGATCGAGCGGACGCTTCGGGCGGAACTCGGGCCCAGCCTGAGGGTCGAGGCTGTTGAATAGGCGGCCGAGCAAGAGGCCGTCGAGTAGCGCGCGGAACAGGCGCAGCGGCCCTTTGCGGCCCGATTCGGACCTCCATCGATCCCAAATGCAGGCCTCGGCACATATTGCGCATCGCAAAGTGGGCGGTTCCTGCTTCCGATTCGGCCAAACCTCGGGTAGTCTGACCCTGTCAGCCATGCGGCAGACGGGTCGTCGCTGACGGCGACCTGGGCAGGAGGTCCCCGATCATGCTTGTCATCACTCGTCGTGAAGGTGAAGAAGTCGTCATCGGAGACCCCTCGTCGCCGATCGGGGTCGTTCGCATCGTCGCCATCAAGGGCGACCGCGTGCGGGTGGCCTTCGACTTCCCGCGCACCGTCGAAGTGCACCGCCGCGAGGTGGCCGACCAGATCCTGTCGACGAACGGCAACGGCGCAGAGGCGACCCGCGATGTGATCGGCTCGATCCGTCCGGCGACCGAAGGCGGCTGACCTTCAGGAGCCAATCCGAACTCCGCAGCACGCGCCTCCGGGCGCGTGCTGTCTTTCACGCGCCGAAAAGCAAAGCGGCCCCGGTTCTGTCGAACCGAGGCCGCACTTTGCGCGGGCCGGCGATCCATGCCGGCCTCGCTGAAGGCCTGGCCGTCCTTGGCCAGGCGAAACGAAACGCTCAGGAGGCCTGCGCGCACCCGTGGCGCAGGATTTGTGCTGGTTTTCAGCCGTTGCCTCAACGGCTGCGTCGGCGAGCGTCCTTGCTCGTCCACTGGCCAGCCACCGTTTCCGGTGTTCCCTTGCGACTGGCCGCCCGCGATCCATGCGGTCTGCCAGTGTGTTCGCTCCAATCGCATCCGCACCCTGTCGGGCGCGGCCGCGGCATCCACCGATCTGTCCGATCTTCACAGCGCTCGACTTCCGCTTCAGGCGGCCTCTTCGGCCAGTTCCTTCGCGCGCTGCTCGGGAGTCACAAGCTCCAGATGGTCGCGCACGGCGGAGATCACGATCGTTCCACTCAACCCGTACTCGGCCAAGAGCCGATCAGGAATCCGAACTCGGCCGGCGCTGTCGAAGGGAACCCTCGCTGCTCGCGAGAAGAGCCTTCGGTTGAACCGGGTCACTTCCTCTGTCGTCACCAGACCGCTTTCGATGCGGTCTGCGTACTCCTCGAACTTCTTCTCCGGCCAGAGCCAGAGGAAGCCGTTCTGACCAGGTGCAGCGATGAACATCTCGCCATGCCGCTCTGGATTCCAACGCTCGCGAACCTCAGCCGGGATTGCCAACCGCTGCTTCGAGTCGAGGGAGTGTTGGAACTCTCCGAGAAACATGGTGGCGCCTTGGTGAGGCGAGGGTGAAAGTACCACACCTCGCCCCACCTTTCAACACCAAGGCACACATTCCTGCACTTTTTGGGCAACAATTTTGCGCCTCAATCCGCCCTTTGGGTTGGTGTTGAGCCATAAACGCAGCATATTCAGGGGGTTAGGAAAGCCGCCCGCGAACCGACGCGTCTGGAGAGGAATCGTCGATTCTGGCCGCCCTGCCCCACTTCCGCATGCTTCCCCCACCCACCGAAGAGACTCTCGACGCGCTGGGCCGCATCCCGGCCGCGCAATACCTGATCACGACCGCCTACGGCGAGATCCGGGACGGCCGCCTCGTCGAGCGGGTGCAGCAGTGCGGCACTTCGCCCCCGATGCTGCTCGTGGCGATGGAGAAGGGCCACCCCCTGTCGCCCCTGATCCGCGACAGCCGCACCTTCGCGCTGTCGCTCCTCGACCCGAACGAGCGCCTGCTCCAGCGCGTGTTCGGCCCCGACCGGCGGATCGGCGAGGACCCCTTCCTCACCTACCCGCACAAGGTCGGCGTGCTCGGCGCCCCGATCGTGACCCGCGCCACGGCGTGGTTCGACTGCGAGGTCGTGCGCCACCTCGACATGGAGACGAACTTCGAGCTCTATGTCGGTGTCGTGCACGCGGCGGGCGCGGGGACGGCGCCGGCGCAGCGCCTCAACGCAGCGCTCAACCTGACCCGCGCGCCGGAAGCGCGAACCCTTCGTCCGCGCCTCGCGCCCGACCGCGCTCCTGCGGCCGAGTCGCCCGCCGAGCGGCCACGCGGCAGCGCGAAGCCTCAGCGCAGCCGCACGAAGTAGTTCGCGGCAGGCCCGCGCACCGCGAAGCCACTACGATCGCCGCCTCCATGCTGCGGCTTCCCCACACGCACCCTGCGCTCCGCGACGACGCGTCGAACCGTCTCGGGCTCGACTACATGGCCGAGGCCGCCCGCATGCCCGCGCTCGGCTACGGGATCGTCGATGTCCACGCGCACATCAACGGCCTCGAGGCGAGCGCGCTCTGGGCGGGAATCGCGAAGGCCTACGGCGTCGAACGCACCTTCTCGATGAGCCGCGTCGAGGACATTCCCGCGCTGCGCGAGCGCCACGGCGACCTCCTCGAGTTCATCGCGTTTCCCGACTTCATGCATGCCGACCGCCGCGAGGGCCACGGCGAGGGCTACCTGCGCCGCATCGAGCGCTACCGCGAGCATGGCGTGCGCATCGTCAAGTTCTGGAACGCGCCGCGCATCACCGAACTCGCGGCCGAGGCCGGCGACCACCGGCTCTTCGACCTCGGCGGGCCCGTGCGCCTCGAGCAGATGAAGCTCGCGGAGAAGCTCGGCATGATGTGCATGGTGCATGTCGCCGACCCCGACACCTGGTTCGCGACCAAGTACCGGGACTCCGCCCGCTACGGCGCGAAGCTCGACCACTACACGCCGCTGCGGCGCGCGCTCGACCGCTTCTCGATGCCGTGGATCGCGGCGCACATGGGCGGATTCCCCGAGGATCTCGCGTTCCTCGACGCGCTGCTCGAGTCGCACCCGAACCTCCATCTCGACACGAGCGCGACCAAGTGGATGGTGCGCGAGCTCGGGCGTCATCCGCGCGACGAGGTGATCTCGTTCCTCACGAAGTGGCGCGGGCGCATCCTCTTCGGCACCGACACGGTGACGACCGACGACCATCTGCGCGCCGGCGACAAGGCGAGCGAGATGGCGAAGAAGGCGACGAGCCGCGAGAGCGCGCACGACCTCTACGCGAGCCGCTACTGGGCGCTGCGCATGATGTGGGAAGGCACGGGCGAGTGCGCGTCGCCGATCTCGGATCCCGATCTCCACATGGTCGCGCCCGAGCGCCACACGCCGCTCGACGCGCCGCCGTTGCGCGGCCTGGCGTTGCCGGCGGAGCTGCTCAAGAGTCTGTATCGCGACGCGGCGCTGAAGCTGCTGGGTTGAGCGGCCGGGATGCCTCGAGCGCGCAGCGCGAGCGGTGAACCCCACGAGTCGACAGCCCAAATGGGTGCCACTACTTCCAGTAGCGCGGAGTCGAACAAGTGTGGCTTCGAGTGTGGCTTCGAGTGTGGCTTCGAGTGTGGCTTCGAGGCCTATCGGCGTACGCACGCACAACCACTACTCGAAGGAGTGGCACCCAGTTGGGCTGTCGACTCTTTGGCAAACGGCTCGCGCTTTCGCGCTCGTGCACGGCTTAGACAGCATCACGCAAGCAGCCGCGCAAGGCCGGCCACGCTTCGGTCGAAACGCTTCACCAGCGGATGCCCCGCGCGCGCGCCGAGATCGATCGACTCGTGCACGAACGCCGGCACGCCGCACGAAAGCGCCCAGAGCGCCGGCTGCGGCGACACGCGCCACTCCTGCTCCTGCCACGCGCCCGACCGCCAGCCGGCGCACTCGAGCGGCCGCGCTTGCGCGCCATCGCGATCGACGATCGCGCCGTCGAGCGCCGGAAGGATCTCCCACGGACGATCCGCGCGCGCGTCGACGACGAGAGGCGCGGTCGCGGCCGCCTTCGTCAGGAACACATCGATCTCCGCGGCCCGCGAGACGCGCGGCGACACCACGAGCCGGATCGGCGCGCCGCCCACGGCCGCCATGCCGACGGCGCGCGTCGTGAACGAGAGGTCGATCCACTCGCTCGGTTCGCCCGCGACGAGCAGCGCGCGTTCATGCGCGGCGATCCCGAGTTCCCGCCGGATGCGGGCGCGCCGCCCCTCGGGCCAATGCGGCTTCGGCGGCAACTCTTCACGGATCGGCGCGAGCGTCGCCGCGCGGCCGGCGAGCCGCTTCGCCTGCGAACCGTAGGCGAGCGTGCGCCCCGCCTGCTGCTGGCCCGGCGCAGGGAGGGCGGGCCGCCATTCGTGGTGGACGCGGCAGAACCGGGTGCTCGGGATCTCGCGCGAAAGCCCGAGCGTCCGAAGCCCCTCCGACCACGCCTCGGGTCCGAACACGACGACCTCGTCGCCTGCCCGCGCCTCGCGCGCGATGCGCTCGAGCGTGCATTCCCCCGCTTCCTCGAAGCAGACGACATGCCGCACGGCCACCGGCGACTGGAGGTTCTCCGCGTGCATCAGCGCTTGCGCGTGCCGAGGTTCTCGCCGAGATCGATGCGGTCGTGCTTGTAGAAGAGCCGCGACACCTCGATCGCGATCTTCTGCACGAGCGCGTCCTCGAGTTCGTTGCGGCCCGAGCGCGAACGGAGGAGATCCGACGACGCCTCGCGGATCGTCGCGGTGACCTCGCGGCCCTCGGGCAGCACCTCGGCCGTGGGATAGGCGCGGCGCTTCAGGTCGATGTCGATCACCTTCACGCGCACGATCGCGGTCGGGCGGATGCCCTGCATGTCGCTGCGGCCCGCGATGTCGAAGGTGGTCGGCTGGATGTGAATCACCTGCGCGCAGTCGAGCGCGCGGCCGATGGCCTCGATCGAGATCAGCCGCCCGGCGTCGCCCTCCGACTTCGACCGCGAGATCGCGATCGCGTCGCGCGTCGGCACGGTGGAGGTCAGCACCTCCTGGCCCATCAGGTCGAAGCTGACCGCGTCGCCGAGCGTGCTGCGCAGCGTGGTGCGCGGGAAGATGTTGTTCGGGTCGTCGACGAACACGACCGTCTTCTTGTTCGGCAGCAGGAACTCTGCGTCGATCTTGCCGGGGCCTTCGATCGCGTAGGCGACGGGCGTGATGATGTTGCAGCCGCTTGCGAGCAGCGCGCAACCGGCGCCGAGGGCGGCAAGGACGGCGGTGGCAACGATTCTGCGCATGGTGGAGGTCTCGCTCATGTGGATGCGCGCGGAAGCCCGCGCGCCGCGCCCGGGGCGCTTGGCTCTCGCCGCTCAGCTCTTGTCCGGATACTTGTCTTCGATGTGACGGTAGAAGAGCCACGAGGTGCGCTGGACGAACAGGGTCAGGAGACCGCGCTCGATGTCCTCGCGGCGGGCCGACTCGCGGCCGACGCCCTCCTGGTCGGGGAAGCGTTCGACGACATTCGATGTGTAGACGAACTCGTCGGGCGCCAGGCCGTCGGCCTCGATGACGCCGATGTTCGCGCCCGCGACGCCGTCCCACAGGTAGCTGTTGCCCACCGGATTCAGGCGGTACTCGTAGAGATCGATGTAGACGAGGCGGTCGACGCCGAGTTCCTTCGCGACCTCGCCGTAGGCGAGCGCGCGCCACTGAGGCGTGCGGTACTGCCAGTTGAGCACCTCGCCCGGCGGAAGGACGGTGGCGCCCTTCACATGGCGCGCGATACGCACCGCGACATTGGCCGTGACCTGCCCGACGACCGTCGGGTGCTCGACGAGCGTCGCGTAGTCGGCGTTGACGATGACCGCGACCGAGCGGTCCTCGAGCCCGTCGTACTCCGCGGGCACATCGAGCTTCTTGCCGCGCTCGATCTGCTGGCCGAGCGCGCCCACGGCGCCCGCGATGCATCCGCTCGAGACGAGCGCGAAGCCGAAGAGTGCGCCGACGGCGAGCACGGCCGCGATGCGGCGCGCGGGGGTCGGGGTTGCGGTGGTCTGCGTCATGTCGAACCTCACTCCATCCACTCGCGCATCAGCGCGATCTTGTAGCCCCAGGCGAGCAACGCGGCGACGCCCATCAGCCAGGCGACGCGCGAGTTGAAGAACCGTTCGAACACGGGCACCAGCGTGCGCCCCGTGACGAGCGTCCAGACGGACCCGACCAACGCCATGCCCGTGAGGACCGCAAGGGCGCAGCCCATCGGCTGCGCGGCGAAACTCGAGAGCAGGTCGCCCTTCGCGGCGAACGCGAAGGCGGTGGTCATTCCGCAGGAAGGGCATGGTACCCCGAATCGGTCCGGCCACGAACATGCCGGCAGCCCGAGCGCGCGATGCGTCCCAAAACCATCCGAGGACGGCGTGAGGCTCCATGCGACGGCCAGGAGCGCCCCGCTGCCGAGCGCGACCACCAGCGCGCCGAGACGACGCCGGCGGACCTCGCTCGGCGCCAGCGCGAAGTCGATCGGCCTCGTCCGCGGGGGCGAGGCCACTGGAATCGCTGCACTCTGTGGGTCGGGCGCCACGCTCATGGAGTGCAGCGTAGCCGCTCCGCATCGCACGCGGCTACCCTCCGCCCCACGATGACGACCGCTTCTCCGAAGCCGCTGTGCTGGGCCGACGGCCACCTCGATCTCGCGTACCTCGCCGTCAACGGGCGCGACATGCGCGCCACGGTGCCTGCGGACGCGCCGCGCTCGCTCACCCTCGCCTCGATGCGCGAAGGCGGCGTGCGCGTGGCGCTTGGAACCATCTTCACCGAACACGGCGGCGACCCGGCGAAGGACCGCGCGGCCTACATCGACTCGAACGATGTCGAGGGAGCGCACCGCGCGGGGCTCCTGCAGCTCGAGTGGTACGAGGCGATGGAGCGCGCGGGCGACATCGCGATCGTCCGGACGCGCGGCGACCTCGCGCGCGCGGCGGCGGGCGACGGGCCGCCCGGCATCGTGATCCTGATGGAGTGCGCCGACCCGATCCGTTTCCCCGATGAAGTCGCGTGGTGGCACGCGCGCGGCCTGCGCGTCGTCGGCATGAGCTGGGGCCACGGCAGCCGCTACTCGGGCGGCAACGCGCGCGCCGGCGGACTCACGCCGGTCGGTCGCCGCTTCGTCGAGGCGCTCGATGCGTGCGGCATCCTGCACGACGCGTCGCACCTGTCGCGCGCGGCGTTCGACGACCTGCTCACGGCCTCGGACGCGCGTGTGATCGCGTCGCACTCGAACGCGCAGGCGCTCCTCGCCGCGAGCGAGCGTCACATCACCGATGCGCAGATCGCGGCGATCCGCGACCGCGACGGCTGGATCGGCCTCAACCTCTACGGCAGGTTCCTCGCGGCCGACCGACGCGCGACGATTCAAGACGGCGTGGCGCACACGATGCATGTCGCGCGCGTCGCGGGCGCCGACCGGGTCGGGCTCGGCAGCGACCTCGACGGCGGCTTCGGACGCGAGGCGTACCCGCTCGAGATCCACGCGATGACCGACTATCCGAAGCTGCTCGATGCGCTCGATGCGGCCGGCTTCGCGGCGCTCGGCGGCACGCACGCGGGATTCGCGCACGCGAACCTGCTGCGCGTCCTCGATCGTTCGTTGCCTGCGTGACGGCCGCTCAGGCCGGCGCGACCTGCGCGACATACGCGCGGCGTCCGGCCACTTCGACGAGCGTCAGCACATGGACGGTGACGCCGTCGATCGAACGCGCCTCGCGGAGATCGGGCACCACGAGATCGATCATCGGATCGGCGCGGGAGATGCGGTTGTCGGCGAGCGCGAGGATCTCGGCGTGGTCGCGCGCCCAGCCGCGCACCCGCAGGATCGCCGCGGCCTCGGTGGCGCGTCCGACCACATGCAGCCGGCCTTCGCCATCGATCGCGAGCTCGATGTGGTTGTCGCGCGGGGCGCGGAGCGCGATCGGCTCGAGGCCCGCGAGTTCGGGCACGAGCTGCGCGGGAAGTTCGCCCTTGATGATGCGCGCGCGCGCGGGCGCAAGCGGCTCGGGAGGGAGCGCTCCGGGAACCGCCGTCGCGCGCGCCGCCGGAACGGGCGCAGGCGCGGGTGCGGGCGCAGGCGCGGGCTCTGCCGCAGCCACGGGGGCAGGCGCGACCACGGCCGGCGCGCGTGCGGGCGACGCAGGCATGGGCGGAATCGCCGCCGAGCGCGTGAACGGAATGGGGCCCGGCTCGATCAGCGTGCGGCGCGGAGCCAGCCGCTCGCGGCGCGGCGCGAAGCGTTCGCCGCGATCGCCCCGCGAAGAGGAGTCGTTCGACATGGGGACCTCGGCCGATGCCGCAGCCTCTGCGGCACGGATCATCGCAAACACATCCTCGACGAGCGGCGCGTGCGCGTCGAAGGTTCCTCGGAAGGCGCTCTCGATCGGCTTCACGCGCTGCAGTCCGCCGCGCACGGGAAGATCGACATCGAGGAAGGCGCGCGTCGTCTTGTCGAGCTTCTGCTCGACGAGCGCGCTCTCGTCGTCGCTCGCGCCGAGCACGGTGACGGAGATGCGCGGACGCGACCGCGCGTCGCCGCGCGACTCGATCGACTCGACGCAGCGCTTGACCAGCGTGTAGGCGGCGATCACCGCCGGGTCGTCGGCGCCCGTGAGCACCACGATCTCGTTGGCATCGGCCGGAACCGCGACCGCGTCCGAGGTGCGCGGAACCACGAGCCACGCGGAGACCGACGGCGCGACCGAACGCAGCGCCTCGGCGAGCGTCGCCTGCGGACGAACGGACGGACGGCGCCCGTTCGCGACGAACAGCTCGAGCTGCACCGCGTCGCTGTCGACGCGCAGCATGCACACCGCGCCGCGCTCGCGCGCCTCGCGGTCGGCGTATTGCGAGAGCCACAGCCCGCTGAGGACGGGCAGGTTTCCGACGAGGACGAGCGTGCGCGTGGCACCCACGGCCCCCTTGCGGTCGGGCGTGCGCGTTCCAAGGAACGCATCGAGATTGCGGTCGAAGGGATTGTCTTGAACGGCGCTCATCGCGTGCGCTCCCCGACTGCCGGTGCCCCCACCCGCGCGTCGTTCGGCAAGGGTACCTCGATCAGGTTCATCCCGAGTTCGCCCACGGGCTCGAGCCGATGGAGATTGAACTCGTCGAGCGCCTCCTCGCCGTCGACCACGATGCGGTAGGCATGGCGGCCGGGCGGAAGCTCGACCACGGCCTCGAGCCGGGTACCGTCGGCGCTCGGGCGGAGCGGCGTCGCGCCCGCGGTCCAACCGTTGAAGTCGCCGACGACGCTCGTCTCGCGCGCCGAGAGCGGCTGCATGAAGAGGACGATGCCCTCGCGCGTGGCGCGCACGCCGAAGCCGCTGCCGGTCGGCACGGCGCGGACGCGGTCGTTCAGGCCGCGAAGCCGCGCCGCGAGTTCGGTGGCGCGGTCGTGGGTGGGAGCGGCCGCGGGTCGCGAGAGGAGGTCGGCGCCGTCGCTGAAGCGGGTCTCCGCGGCGGGCGCGGAGGACGCGGAGGACGCGGAGGACGCGGAAGACGCGGAAGACGAGGAAGACGAGGAAGACGAGGAATACGAGGAGAAGGTCTCGATCAGCGGCGGATCGAACCCGCCGAAGTCGGCGAGCGCGCGGCCCTCGCGGAGATGCTCGCCCAGCCAGCGCGCAAGGGCGTTGAAGTCGCCTTCCGCCTCGGAACCCGGGGCGAACTCAGTGATCGCCTGGCCGTAGCTCGCCGCATCGCGCAGTTCCTCGTGCTCGCGCACGCAGAACGGCAGCAGCGCCTCCGGGAAGCGCTTCGCAAGCGCCGCGACCACATCGCGCGAGAGGGCGCGCGACTCGTTGACGAGCGTCGGAAGCAGGCGGAAGGGAATGTCCCGCCCGAATCGACGCACGACGGATTCGATGGTCTCGATCTGGCGCTCGGCGCCCTTGAGGCTGAAGTAGCCGGTCTCGACCGGCACGACGACGAGATCCGACGCGCGCAGCGCGTTGAAGGTCAGGAGACCGATCGTCGGCGGGCAATCGATGATGCACCAGTCGAAGCCGTCGCGCCACGCGGCGAGCACGCGGCCGAGCCGGCGGTCGCGGTCGTGGCGCGCGGCGAGCGGGCCGTTCGGCGCCTCGAGCGCCGCCAGCGCCACGCTCGACGGCGCGAGCTTGAGGTTGCGGCCGACTTCCCACAGGAAGTCCTCCATGTCGGGCGGGCCGTCGTGGTCGGAGAGCATCGCCTCGCCGATCGTCCGGTCGAGCGTCTGGTCGGGCACGCCGAGGCCGGCGGCGCAGTGCGACTGCGGGTCCATGTCGACGAGCAGCGTGCGGCCTCCGTCGCGCGCGAGCACGGCGGCGAGATTGACCGCGGTCGTGGTCTTGCCACAGCCACCCTTCTGGTTCACGATCGCAATGACACGCATCGCCGCGGATATCGGTCGGAGCGAAACGGTTTCGGCAGTTTTGAATGTTCGTCGCGCCGCGCTCAGCGGCCCGCGCCGATCGACGCGAGGCCTGCTGCGATCGCGTCGTCGGAAACGCCCGGCACGATCTCGACCCGTCCGAGCGCCTCGGGCAGGATGAGGCGAAGCACCCCCGCCGCCATCTTCTTGTCGAAGGCCATGCGCCGACGGATCTCGGCGCCGGCGACGGGCTCGGGCACGCGGGTCGGCAGTTGCAGCGCGCCAAGCAGGCCGACCACGCGGTCCGCGGTCACCGGGTCGAGCCTTCCGAGCGCCACGGCCGTGCGGCACGCGGCGACCATGCCGATCGCGACCGCCTCGCCGTGGAGGAGGTCGAGCGACGGGATCGTCTCGATCGCGTGGCCGAAGGTGTGGCCGAGGTTGAGGAGCGCGCGCTCCCCCTTCTCGAACGGGTCGCGCGCGACGATCGCGGCCTTGACGGCGGCGGCCGCGGGAATCAGGCGGTCGAGCGCCGGAGCGTCGCCCTGCGAGAGCGCCATCGCATCGCGCTCGAGCGCCGAAAACAGCGGGTCGCCCGCGATGACGGCGTGCTTCGCGCACTCGGCGAGGCCGGCGCGGAGTTCGCGGATCGGCAGGGTCGAGAGCGTGTCGGCGTCGGCGACGGTGATGGTCGGCTGCCAGAACGCTCCCGCGAGGTTCTTGCCGAGGCCGCCGCCCGGAAGCTCGAGGTTGACGCCCGTCTTCCCGCCGATCGACGCGTCGACCATGGCGAGGAGCGTGGTTGGCACCTGCACGAGTTCGACCCCGCGCAGGAAGGTCGCCGCGGCGAAACCGCCGACATCGCCCACGAGGCCGCCGCCCAGCGCGACGAGGAGCGCACCGCGATCGGCGCCGGCCGCGAGCGCGTCCGACCAGATCCTCTCGACCGCACGCATCGACTTCGCGCGTTCCTGCGCGACCGTCGGCACCATGTTCACCCGTGCGCCCACGGCCGAAAGCGCCGCCACGGCGCGGGCGCCGTGCGTCGTGCGCACCGCTTCGTCGACGACGAGCACGACCGCCCGATCGCCGACCCGCACGCCCTCGCGGGCGAGCACTTCGCCCAGCCGCGCCACCGCCCCGCGTTCGATCAGGAGGCTCGTGGGCGCGTTGGGGATGTCGATCGGAATGCGTGTGGCTGGCATCAGGGGCGCTGCGCTTCGTCATCCGCCCAGCGCCGCAGCGCGGCAAGCGCCTCGGCGGGTTCGGTCGGGAGTTCCACCTTCATCGGCGCAGCCTCGCGGGGGTGTTGAACCATGTGCGGCTGACCGGCGCGCCGCTGCGCCAACCTTCGGGCCGGCTTGCCTTTGCGTACGCGCATCCGAAGCGCCGTGTGCGCGATCGCGAGCACGATGACGAGCACCAGGAGCGGCCGCAGTTCGACGGGGAAGCCGATCGAGACGGAGGTTGTCGACGCTGGATCGGTCATGCGGTGCGGGCGTCGAGCCTATCCGCTCCGTACCGAACCCTCAATCGCCGCTTCGGCCTCGCGCGTTCGACCGCGCCGCCCGCACCCCCCGATCCGGGTCTCGCGGACGCAAATTCATCAAATCCGAGCCCGACTCGTGAGAGGGCAAGCGCGCGTTTTGCGCGTTACGGGAGTCCGCGGGGCGTCTCGGGTGTCCGAGCGCCCGTGGTCCGTTTGAGAGTCCCCCACTCAGCTGGAATCCACATGACCAAGAGCCTGATGACCGCGAGCATCGCGGCGTGCGTCGCCGCCACCGCCAATGCAGAGATCGTGACCGCATGGACCTTCGAAGGCGACACCACGGCCGCCTCGACCGGATCTGGCACCGCCAGCCTCACCGGCGGAACCACCGCCACCTTCGCGACCGGAAACGGTGGCGGCCGCGGATGGAACACGGCCACATACAAGGCGCAGGGCACCGGCTCTGGCCAGGCGGGCGTGCAGTTCCTCGCCGACACTTCGGCCGGCGATGGATTCGAGAACATTCAGGTCACCTTCGATCAGCGCGCCTCGGGAACCTCGTCGCGTTGGGCGCAGGTCGACTACACCCTTGATGGCGGCGCGAGCTGGGTGATCGGCTTCTGGAACAACGCGGGCGCCCTCAGCCCGAGCGACACCTACTACAACTTCACCGTCGACTTCTCGTCGGTCACCGGCGCGAACAACAACGCCGGCTTCGGCTTCCGCATCGTCTCGATCTTCTCGCAGCAGGCGTTCGACCAGAACAGCACGCTCGCAGCCTTCGGCGCGAACACCGCCTACATGCGCGCCAACGCCGCGGCGGTCTACTCGCCGAATGAGAGCACCGCGACGGGCGACTACGGCGCAAGCGGAACCTGGCGCTTCGACAATGTCACGATCAATGGCTCCGCGATTCCCGCGCCCGGCGCGGTCGCGCTGCTCGGCCTCGCCGGCCTCGTCGGCGCGCGCCGCCGCCGCCGTTGACGCGAGCACCTCCGTGTGAGGCGAACATCACCAAAAACGACGCAGCCCGCGGCTTTGCCGCGGGCTGCGTCGTTTGAGTGACCCCAAGGGGATTCGAACCTTCCGCCAGCGCCTTTGCGCTGGCGGTATGTCCGCAAGACCCTCTGGGCGGATGCGAGCGACGAGGAAGGTCGTGCTCGCCGGGACGCAGCGCGGCCCGGCGACCACGACCGACCGAGGAGGGAGCAGACGCTGTGGATCGAGCCCGGCGGTCTACGCGTATCTCGAGCACCTCGCGCGCGGCCGCCGCGCTCGAGACACGGTCGCTCAAACGACGCAGCCCGCGGCTTTGCCGCGGGCTGCGTCGTTTGAGTGACCCCAAGGGGATTCGAACCCCTGTTCTATCCGTGAGAGGGATATGTCCTGAACCAGGCTAGACGATGGGGCCAGACGACCTGCGGACCTCCGCAGGCTCTCACGAGGCGGAGAGTATAGCGCGTTCGGTGCCGCGCAACGCCTCTGCGCCTCGGCGGGCGAACAACCCGTTCGGGGTATCTCGTTCCGCACATTGGATCGCAGCCGGCGCGGGGAGAGTCCCACGCGCGTCCCGCAGCAACTCCGAATCTCGTCGGGAGTTAGCGTCAGCCTCGGGCACGGCCACGCAGCCCCGTTTGGGCCTAGGGTTGCACCATTTGTCCCAAATCTTCCAAGATTCCGTTGCGGATTTTGCCAATCGAAGGGTACTTTCGATGCCGTATGTCCCGAGAACCTCGGGCCAGAGCCGAGTCCTCCGCGGGGGCGTGTTGCGCTCGCGGCATCGGAGAGCCTTTCTCAAGAGGAGTAGTCATTGATGACCTTCTGTACCCCCTCGCGCAAGCTTGCGCTCGGTGCGGCAACCCTCGCTTCGTGTATTGCGAGCGCGGCGTTCGCTCAATGCGGCGACCCCGCGGCAGGCGACTGCTGCGCGGCCAACGGAACCCCCTTCTGCTCGGATGCCGAGTGCTGCAATCAGATCTGCGCGGCCGACCCCTTCTGCTGCAACACGCAGTGGGATCAGATCTGCGCCAACGCTGCCAACGCAAGCTGCACCGTCTGCATCGGTGGCGGTGGCTGCGAACTCGCGACTCCCGACTTCCTTGAGCCCGAGGAGTGCGGCGCCGATGTCAACGGCGGCTGCAACAGCAATCCGCAGGCCTGGACGGCGATCATGATCGGCGACACCGTGCAGGGCACCTTCTGGGCGGACAACAACACCCGCGACACCGACTGGTACCGCTTCACCGTGACCGAGGACACCGAGGTCACCGCGACGCTTCGCTCGGCACTTCCGAGCTTCGTCGCGTTCGTCGGCACCAGCTCCTGTGCCATCATCGGCAGCACCTCGGTCGGCAGCTGCCCCGAGTCGACCACCTTCTGCTTCACGCCGGGCGAGTACTACGTCGTGGCGCTGACGGAAGGCTTCACCGGCCTCCCCTGCGGCAATCCGCTCGGAAATGACTACACCCTCGAGCTGACCGGCGTTGCCGGCGCCTGCGGCGGTGGCGGCGGCGGTAGCTGCGGCGCACCGAACGGCAACGACTGCTGCGCGGCCAACACCACGCCGGGCTGCTCGGATGCCGAGTGCTGCAATCAGGTCTGCGCGGCCGACCCCTTCTGCTGCAACACGGAGTGGGATCAGGTCTGCGCCAATGCAGCCAACGCGAGCTGCGCCGTGTGCGTCGGCGGCGGTTGCGAACTCGCGACCCCCGACTTCCTTGAGCCCGAGGAGTGCGGCACCGATGTCAACGGCGGCTGCAACAGCAACCCGCAGGCTTGGACCGACATCATGCTCGGCGACACCGTGCAAGGCACCTTCTGGGCCAACGCCGACACCCGCGACACCGACTGGTACCGCTTCACCGTGACCGAGGACACCGAGGTCACCGCGACGCTTCGCTCGGCACTTCCGAGCTTCGTCGCGTTCGTCGGCACCGACTCCTGTGCCATCATCGGCAGCACCTCGGCCGGCAGCTGCCCCGAGTCGACCACCTTCTGCTTCACGCCGGGCGAGTACTACGTCGTGGCGCTGACGGAAGGATTCGCCGGATTCCCCTGCGGCAACCCGCTTGGAAATGACTACACCCTCGAGCTGACCGGCGTTGCCGGCACCTGCGGCGGTGGCGGCGGCGGTAGCTGCGGCGCACCGAACGGCAACGACTGCTGCGCGGCGAACACCACGCCGGGCTGCTCCGATGCCACCTGCTGCGAGGCCATCTGCGCTGCGGATCCGTTCTGCTGCAACAACTCGTGGGATCAGATCTGCGCCGATGCGGCCATCGCCGGCTGCGATCCGTCCGCCTGCGGCGGCGGTGGCGGCGGCGGTAGCTGCGGCGAGCCGAACGGCAACGACTGCTGCGCGGCGAACACCACGCCGGGCTGCTCGGATGCAGAGTGCTGCAACCAGATCTGCGCTGTGGATCCGTTCTGCTGCGAGTCGGCGTGGGATCAGATCTGCGCCGATGCTGCAGCGAAGGGCTGCGCCAGCTGCGCTGGAGTCCCCGGAGACCTCGACGGCAACGGTACCGTCGACTCTGCCGACCTCTCGATCCTGCTCAACGGCTGGGGCACCCCCAAGGGTGACCTCAACGGCGACGGGACGACCGACTCGGCCGACCTCTCCATCCTGCTCAACAACTGGGGCGCCTGATCGGGCCTCCAGCTCTGAGTGAAACCCATGACCGAGAGGCGCCCGAAAGGGCGCCTCTCGCGTTTTTGCTTCGGCCGACAAAGGCGCGCGGCGACGGCTATGGGACATCGAGCCAAGGCGCAGGACACGCCGCTGGCGCGAATTCGCGCAAACAGGCTCTTTGAATGCTCGTCCCCGAGGTCCTTCCGCTCATACTCAATCGGCCGTTCGGAATGGACGCGGCTCGCCGTCGACCGGAGCGAGGTGCGTGCATCCATGGAGAGCAGCGAGGCGCACCAAGCCCTCTCGCGCGAGGAGTCTGCCCGATGAGGATCCCACATCTTGTTGCCTGCATGCTCGCACTGCTCTTCGTCTGCCTCGCATCGCGCGCCGATGCGCAGTGCGGCGTGAACCCAAGCAACTGCTGCTTCGCAAACAACGGCCGCGGCTGCATCGAGCCCACCTGCTGCCAGGAGGTCTGCGCGATCGATCCGTTCTGCTGCACGACGCGATGGGATGCGCTCTGCGCGTCGCGCGCGCAGGCGAACTGCGGCGTCTGCGGCGTGGGATGCGGCAACCCGAGCGCCGGCAACTGCTGCGCGCCGAAGACGACGCCCGCCTGCGCCGACGCCCCCTGCTGCACGATCGTGTGCGCGCAGGATCCCTTCTGCTGCGATGTCCAGTGGGACCAGTTCTGCGCGGCGGCGGCGGAGCAGATCTGCGGCGCGTGCGCGAACCCGTGCGGCGACCCCGATGCGGGCGACTGCTGCGTGCCGCAGCAAGGCCCAGGCTGCAACAACGCCGACTGCTGCGAGGGCGTCTGCGCGGGCGATCCGTTCTGCTGCGACACCCAGTGGGACGCCGTGTGCGCGCAGACCGCGCAGCTCGTGTGCGGGGTGTGCGGAATCGGCTGCGGCGATCCCGCGGCGGGCGATTGCTGCGAGGCGCATCCGACGCCCGCGTGCGCCGATCCGGCGTGCTGCGTTCCCGTCTGTGCGACCGACAGCTTCTGCTGCGATGTCGAATGGGACGCGAAGTGCGCGGCGCTTGCGGTCGAGTTCTGCGGTGCGTGCGGCGACCAGTGCGGCAGCCCGATCACGGGCGCGTGCTGCGTGCCGCATGACGGACCGGCGTGCGACGACGCGTCCTGCTGCGAGACCGTGTGCGCCGCCGACAGCTTCTGCTGCGAGGTCGAGTGGGACGAGTTCTGCGCAGGCGCAGCGCAGAACTCGTGCGGGGTGTGCGGCATCGGCTGCGGCGATCCGGCAACCGGAAGCTGCTGCACGGCGCGCACGACGCCATCCTGCTCGGACGCGCTCTGCTGCGAGGCGATCTGCTCGCTCGACGGATTCTGCTGCGAGGCGGAGTGGGACCAGGTGTGCGCGGACGCCGCGGCGATCCTCTGCGGCGACTGCGACGGCGCATGCGGCGGACCGGCAGGCGGCGACTGCTGCGCGCCGCACGCGACGCCCGGATGCTCGGACGACCGGTGCTGCCTGTCGATCTGCGTGGTCGATCCCGTGTGCTGCATCGAGTCGTGGGACCAGATCTGCGCGAAGACCGCGCTCGCGGTCTGCGGCAACTGCGGCCCGGGATGCGGCGAGCCGGGAAGCGGCGACTGCTGCGCCGCGCACGAGACGCCATCGTGCGAGGACTCGACCTGCTGCCTCGCGGTGTGCGTCGCCGACCCGTTCTGCTGCGAGTCGGCGTGGGACGAGGTCTGCGCCGCCACAGCCCTGAAGAGCTGCGGCGCATGCGTCGGCAGCTGTGGAAGCCCGACGGCCGGCGACTGCTGCACGCCGCACGCAAACCCAGCGTGCAGCGATGCGGCGTGCTGCAATCTCATCTGCGGAGCCGACCCCTTCTGCTGCAACATCGAGTGGGACTCGATGTGCGCGGATGCGGCCGCGGCAGCGTGCGGACTGTGCGCGGCACCCGGCGACCTCAACGGCGACGGCGTGGTCGATCCTTCGGACCTGACGATCCTCCTCAACTCATGGGGCGGCCCGGCCGGCGACATCGACGGCGACGGCGTCACGGGACCGGCGGACCTCGTGCTGCTCCTCAACAGCTGGGGTTGAGTGAGGGGACACGGCTCTCGCGCTGGCCATCGAGGCTGTCCTTCGTGCCGATCACTATCCCGCAGAGCCGGCCCGTCGGTGGACTCTCGAAGCCCCGATCGATCAACTCGTAACTCAAG
Organism: bacterium; assembly: GCA_046337925.1. Classification (GTDB taxonomy): domain Bacteria; phylum Planctomycetota; class Phycisphaerae; order Phycisphaerales; family SM1A02; genus QWPT01. The sequence goes on from JBKCZS010000023.1 coordinate 28,677, forward strand.
GGTTTCGTCCTCAACGGCGAGCCGCTCCCGCAACTCGCCTGCGACATGGGGCCGTTGTCCGAGAGGTAGTCAGTCGTGGTCCGCGTCCTTCGACTTGCCTGAACTCCCGCAAGTCGGGACGGGAGAAGTGTCGGTTCCGCGGCAGCGGCACCAGTTCCTCGGCGGCGGCGAGGCCGGAATCAAGGGAGAGTGACGCTGGTCTGCGCCGAACTCGAGGGCGTGCCCAGTGCATCCCGCGCTATCACCTCGTAGATGTAGGCGTTGCCCGAGTACGCCATGGTGTCGGTAAAGGTGATTCCCTGGACGTCAGCCGCGAGTAAGGAAGGAGCACCACCCTTGGCGTCGCGCCGCAGCACCATGTAGGAGACCGCGTTGGGCGATGCAGTCCAGTTCAGCGTCACTCCTCGTGCGTTCACCGCCGCCCCGAACTGGGTCGGAGCGGCGACTTCGAGACGCACCGCCTTCGCGGCGATCACTCGCGACTCCTCCGAGCGAAGCTGGATCGCAGTCTCCGCGATGACCTTGTACTGGTAGGGCTGCTTGCGCGCAGGATCGAGTCCTTCATCGATGAACTCGATTTCACCCGAGTTCGAGACAGCCTTCGCTTGACCAACCTCGCGACCGTCACGGTAGATCCGATAGAGGCCAACACTTTCCTCGACGGGATTCGGGTCGATCCGGAGCTTGATGGCGGAGTCCGCCGAGGAGTCAGGCGCAGCGCTGAGGAGGTTCGGCTTCGTCGGAAGCACGGTGGAAGGCACCGAAGCGACGACGGACGAAGCCTTCGCAACCTGTCCCATCACACCCCAGCGGCTGATGGGCGTGATCTCGTACATGTAAGCACGGGCAACCGCGCGAGGAACCGCGTCGATGAACTTCGTCGAGTTCGGCGGAGTGACCCCGATCTCAACGAAGTCCCCACCCTCGACCTTCCTGCGTACGCGATACTTGACATCACGGAGATTGGGAACCGCTGTCCACTCCAGCCGAACCGTCCCGCCGTCGTCGCGGCCGCGGAAGAGGTTCCCGCCAAGTCGAACGACGAGTTCCCGATTCAATGCGGGAACTCGGCGCGCGAGTTGCGCGATCTCGAGGTCGAGCTTGAGAGCGTCCGCAGGGCGAACGGCTACGCGCGCGCCAATGCTCCGAGCATCCTGCTGGGGTTCTGCTTCCGAAGCCTCGCTCCCTGCAACGGCTCCAGGCGAGGACCGGGATCCCCGCCTTCCGACCAAAGGACCATCGAGCGACTTGCTGAGGCTAAAGGACCGAGTCGTCACGGCGGCGGCGGGTTTGAATCCGCGGGGAGGCGGAGCAAGCCTCGGCTTGCCCTGACGCGCGAGCGCGAACGGGACGATCTCACGAGCCATCCCCTGCCCAACCTCGCCCTCACGCGCAGCGACCGATGGATCGGCGAGTTGACTCGCAGCGAGCGACTCGCTCTTCACAAACTCGACGAAACGCACCTGCGTGACGGCGGGCGGGCGATGAGGCGACGGCACGCCGACGACCGGCGTGACCGCATCACCCGACTCGAATCCCGACTCTACGAAAACCGCGCGGACCACATACCGATACTTGCTGTCCGGCTTCACGGATTGATCCGTGAATGTGCGGCGCGGAGTCGCATCGGAAGCGAGGGCCGCCTTGCTCGACTGAAGCCCGCGGGCCCGAAGCCGGTCGGCCTCAGCAAGCTGCCGAAGCTGCTGCGGCAGCGCCATGTTGCGGATGTCAGCCTCGACTTTCACGAGTTCCTGCGCTGCCGCCCGCTGCGCGTCGTCTGGCGGCGCGGGATCTCCTTCGATGGGTTCGGGCGTGAGGAGCGACGCCTCTGCGTTGGCGATGTCGGCATCGATCCGATAGATGCGGTAGCGCGCAGTCAGCCCCTTGGGTGCGACGATGGGCTTCCAATCCACGACCACAGCGGCTCGCCCCTGCCCCGAGAGAATCGCACTCGACAGCGCGCTGAGGTCGCGAGGCTTCGCAACCGCGCGATCGAGGCCGATTGGCTTGCGCTGGGCCTGCATGCCCATTGCTCGCAGCTGATCGCCGGTTGGCTTCACGCCCGCGATCTTCAGCGGCGCGCCCCTTTCGTCCCGTGGCTGCTCATCAAGCCGCGCCGTAACTCCATGGGGCGCATCAGGCCGACGCCAGTCCACGACGCTCGCTTCGAAGGGCACCCAAGCACTTACGCGACCGAACCCGTCGACGAGCTGGATGCGATATCGATGTGTCCCAGGAACCTCCACCGTGTCTGTGAAAAAGCTCTCTGGCTCGACGTTGCCCTCGAGGACCGAGATCATGAGCGGCTTTCGTGTGGCAGGCTTCCATGTGCCCGCAACATCAACGGGACCCTTTGGCGAGTTGATGTCGAACGACGGGGTCGTCCCTGACTTGCCTCCACCGGCTGGCAAGCTGATGTCGGGCAATGCGACCTTCCCTGGCTTGCCTCCACCCGATGCCGGTGGCGGGGTC
>JBKCZS010000024.1:0-3072 GCA_046337925.1 bacterium
CGTCCCGCCGATCGCCTCGCGCGAGCTTCCGCCCCGCGCCGACGGCGAGGTGCCGTTCCTCCGGCCCGGCGACGCGGTGCGCGCGTCGCTTCTCGTGCGGCGCATCATCCACCTCCTCCACGCGGTGCGGCCGTCGCTCGATGTCGCCGCGCGCCTCGAGAGCCGAGACGAGGAACTCGAGTCGATGCCGGTGCCCCCGCGCGACTCCGGTCTCGGAACGCCGGGCGCATTCCGGCTCGTGCAGCAGCTTCTTCTCGAACTCGACCAGGAGCTGCGCTCGCGCGGCATGGAGGAGGAGACGGGTGTGCCGCCTGCGCCGCGGCTTCTCTCGCTCGAAGCGCTGCCGACGCGCGGCGATGCGGGCGAGCGCGTCGTCGCCGAGGTCTACTCGCGCCGCCGCTTCCTGCGCGAAGGCGTCGAGGCGATCCAGCAGGCGGCGTGGGACGGGATCAACCGCCTCATCGTCGTGGTCGATGTCGGCGGCACCGGCGACGCAGACCTCGCGCGCCTCGCCGACGCGGCGATTCCTGCAGGCGCCAGCGGTCGCGTGCGGGTCGTCCGCGCCGACATCAACGACCGCGCCGGCCTGCGGGAGAAGCTCCTTTCCGCGATCGACGCCCCCGGCGTCCATGTGGTCGTCGCGTCCGACGGTCCGCCGTCGAGGCTCGACCCCGAGGCGATCGAGCGCCTGTTCGTCGAGCGCGACCGGCTCGGCTACCAGCCGCAGCAGCGGCTCGTCTGGAGCGCGGACATCGCCTGCGAGATCCGCCCGCCCGCGATCGCGGGGCTGCTCGACGACGCGGAGGAGCAGGGGGCCACGCCGATCCAAGGCAGCTTCACCACCGAGGATCTCGGCGTGCGCGTCGATGGCCCGCGCTTCCGCGCCATGACGATCTCCGAGCAGGTCGAGGTCGTGCGCACGAAGCCGCCGATCACCGCGTACTCGCGCGGCGCGATCGGCCTCGCGACGCCACGCCCCGTGCACGCCGAGCAGGGCGTCTACCGCGCGCACATCGCAGGTCTCCGCGGTCCGATGCCGGGTCTCGTCGCGTCGATCCTCGCCGGCGCCGGCCGCGCGATGGGCTACCGCGTCGAGATCGCCTCGAGCGACGAGACCTGCGGGCGCGCGCGCCGCGCGTGGGCGCAGGTCCTCTTCGTGCGCATGCGCGGCAACGACGGACGCGCGCCGCGCACCGCGTCGATTCCGTACGGCGAGGCCGACCTCGTGCTCGGCGTCGACGGCGTCGAGACGCTGCGCGCGCTCGGGCCCGACGCCGCGCTGCGCGTCGCGAGCCCCGTGCGCACCGCGGTCGTCGCGAACGACGGGCCGCTCGAGGACCAGTTCGACGAGGAGCGCGTCGCGGCGTGCTCGGCGCTCGTCGGGGTCGTCGAACGCGTCGCGCTTGCGACCAACTCGTCGGTCGACGACTACGCATCGCTCTGCCGCACGAACCTCCTCTCCGAGCGCCTCGTCGATGTCGCGCTGCTCGGGCTCGCCTTCCAGCGCGGGCTCGTTCCCGTCTCGCTCGAGGCGATCGAGGGCGCGGTGCGCGCCATGGAGGTTCGCGGGTTTGGCCGCAGTTTCGAGGCGTTTTCGTTCGGACGCCGCCTCGAGTCGGGCGCGGTCGTCCGGCGCGCGGTCGAGGAGCGCGAGCCGGTCGAACGGCTCGTGCGACGCCTCGCGCTCGAACTTGTCCGCGAACGCTTCGGCGGCAGCCGCCGCGCCGAACGCTATGCCCTCAGCGCCGGCACGCTTGCACTCGCGTTCGCGCGCCTCGGCGATGGCGAGGAGGTCGACCGCGCCACGCGCGCGGTGGTGACGGCGCTCCACCGCTCGATCGTGTGGGGCGGCACGCGGATGATGTATGTGTACGAACGGCTGATGAACGGCCTGCTCAAGTCGGATCCATCGGGCGACCTCGCGGTGATTGCCGCGGAGCCGCTAGCCGACGCGCTCCTCGTGCGCGACCTGATGTATGTCCTCTCGATGTCGACGAGCCTCGAGCAGCGCCGCCGCATCCGCGAGCGCCTCGGCGTGCGCGCGTCGCACGGCGACGCGCTCGAGCGGCGGTTTCTCAGCCGATTCGAGTTCCTCGTCGGCACGAAGCGCTACCGCCTCGACTTCCGCTCGAGCGACTGGCCCGCGGAGGTCGTGCGCATCCTGCGCCCAGTCGTGCCGTGGCCGTTCCGCGGCGACGCGCGCGGCCAGGAAGTGCGCGCCTACGCGATCTCGCTCGCCGAGCGCGCCGCGAAGGGTTTTTCCGACGACCCCGCGCACTGGGCGATGTGCATGCGCCGCTTCGCGATGCTCGCCTCCGACGGCGGCCTCCGCACGCTCGGCGCCTCGGAACTGCGCGCAAGCATCGAGGGGTTATAGGCGCGCTGCGTGGTTCGGATTTTCTCACGGAGGCACGGAGGCACGGAGAAGAAGATGTCGTCAAGGCGTGTATGTGCGTTGCACCAATAGTCGGGAAGCCTCGGTCTCCGCACGCGCTGTGTTCGGGCGAGCGCCTCGCGCAGGGAACTCGGTTGATTCGCCCTTGAATGACCGCAGAAACCCGATGTGGTTGTCGCAGGCCGCATGGGATCGCGAACGAAAAATCTGTCGAATATTCGTGGAATACCTCTTGATTTTGTCCATCGGGGGGGGGGTACAACCACGCCAGTGGGTGATCGCCATCCGTCCAGATGGCCCCGTTTGCGACGCTACTCCAAAGGAGACCTCATGAAGTTCGGTGCAAGTCTCAACTACCTCGCGACCTGGCTCGGAATGCTCGCTGCGGGAAGCTGGACGCTTCCCGTGTTCACGCTGAGCGTCGCGCCGCGCACCGCAGAAGCCGTTCCGATGACAAGTGGCTCTGACGATGACGGCTGGACGGGCTCGGAGGTAGCCAATGCGTGGGCACTGGCGACCGGAAGCGAATACACGCCCGCGAGTCAAGTGCTTGCGCTTCAGTCTGGTGCGGACCACTCTCCGGTTCTGGTTGATCTGGTGAGCGTCGACGACGGAACCTCTCTGGGGCTCTCCTGGTTCATGGTGGATCGAAGTCTTCCGATCGCGGAGACGACCGA
>JBKCZS010000025.1:0-3879 GCA_046337925.1 bacterium
CTCGACGGTGAACTCGATGTCCTGCATGTCCTTGTAGTGCTTCTCGAGCTTCGCGCGCACCTTCATGAGATGCGCGTACGCCTTCGGGAAGCGCTTCTCCATCATGGCGATCGGCTCGGGCGTGCGGATGCCCGCGACGACATCCTCGCCCTGCGCGTTCACGAGGAACTCGCCGTAGAAGACATTCTCGCCGGTGGTGTTGTCGCGGGTGAACGCGACGCCCGTGCCCGAAGTTTCGCCCATGTTGCCGTAGGCCATCGCCTGGACATTGACCGCGGTGCCGTTCAGACCGCGGATCTCCTGGATGCGGCGGTACTCGATCGCGCGCGCGCCGTTCCACGAGCTGAACACGGCCTTGATCGAGAGCTCGAGCTGGCGCAGCGGATCTTGCGGGAATTCCTCGCCGACCTGCGCCGCGTAGATCTTCTTGTACTCGGCGACGAGCTCCTTGAGGCCCTCGGTCGAGAGGTCGGTGTCTTCCTTCACGCCGTGGCGCGTCTTGATCGCGCTGAACGCGTGCTCGAAGCGGTGGTGGTCGACGCCCATCACGACATCGCCGAACATGTTGATGAGGCGGCGGTACGCGTCGTAGGCGAATCGCGGGTTGTTCGTACCCTTCGCGAGGCCTTCGACCGCCTTGTCGGTGAGACCGAGGTTGAGGACGGTGTCCATCATGCCGGGCATCGAGACGGCCGCGCCCGAGCGCACGCTGACGAGAAGCGGGTTCGTGTCGGAACCGAACTTCTTGCCGAGTTCCTTCTCGAGCAACCGGATGTTCGCGCGGACATCGTCCATCAGGCCCTTCGGGAGCTTCTCGCCCGAGAGGTAGTAGGCGGCGCAGGTGTCGGTGGTGATCGTGAAGCCCGGCGGAACCGGCAGGCCGATCGAGACCATGTCGGCGAGGTTCGCGCCCTTGCCGCCGAGGAGCATCTTCTGCTCGGCGCGGCCTTCGCACTTCGTCTCGCCGAAGTAGTAGACCATCTTGCCGACCTTGACCTTGCCCGGCTTCTTGCCGGACTTGCCGGCCTTCTTCGCCGGCTTCGACTTGCTGCCTGACTTCTTGCCCGACTTGTTCTTGCTGCCCATAGGTGAGGTACTTCCGAGTGTGTGCGTGCGCGGCGTCTTCCCGCCGCGGTGAATCGGGCAGTCTACAAGCCCCCCGCCCGTGCGTCGGGGCAGGAAACGCGGCAAAAACGCGGTTCTGCGCGCGTTTCCGCAGGTGTCGATGCCGCGCTCGCCCTACGATCCGCGCCCGATGGCCGCTGATCCGGCACCACACGCCCCCGCCCGCATGACCGCGGTCGACCTCCTGCTGCGCTACCCGGCGAACGAGCCGCTCGCCGCGCTTGTGTCCGGCGGCGGTTCCGCCGCGCACAACTCGTGGACGATCCTCGCGCGGCCGAGCGAGGCGCTGGTGTTCCCGGCGCATGCGACGCGCGAACAGTGCCTCGCCGCGCTCGAGGAAGCGTTCGCGCGCACGCCGCGGCTTGCGGCGGTCGAACGCGCGCGTGCGCCGCGCGCAGGCGGCGAACTTCCGAAGAAGACGCGCGGGCAGCCGCCGTTCACGGGTGGATGGGTCGTGGCGCTTGGCTACAGCCTCGGCGGCGTGTTCGAGCCGACGGGTCACTGCCCGTCGCGGCAGCGCAAGCACACCGCGCTGCAAGCGGTGCTCTACTGGTGCGAGGACGCGTGGTGCTACGAACACGCGACCGACACGCTCCATGCGATCGGCAACCCGCCGGCGCTGCGCGATGCGGCGCATTCGGCGCCCCACCACTGGCATCTTGGGCCCGTGACCGACGACGATTCGGACGCGCGCTACGCCTCCGCCGTCGCGCGCACGGTCGAGTACATCCGCGCGGGCGATGCGTTCCAGGCGAACATCGCGCGGCGCTTCCACGGCACGCTCTCAGGCGATGTGCGCTCGTTCGCGCACGCGGCGATCTCGCGCAACTCCGCGTGGTTTGGCGCGGCGATCGACCTGCCGGACGGCGGTGCGCTCGTGTCGATGAGCCCCGAGCTCTTCCTGCGCGTGAAGCCGGACGGCGCGGCGATCTCGCGGCCGATCAAGGGCACGCGCCCGGTCGACACGCCGCGGTCGGAGCTGGCGGCGAGCGAGAAGGACGCCGCGGAACTCGCGATGATCGTCGACCTGATGCGCAACGACCTCGGCCGCGTGGCGGAGTTCGGCAGCGTGTCGGTGGCGGAAGACCGCGTGCTCGAGACCCACACGACGGTGCACCACGGCGTCGCCGAGGTGCGCGCGACGCTGCGCGACGATGTCGAGTGGACCGACCTGCTGGCGGCGACCTTTCCGCCTGGGTCGGTGACGGGCGCCCCGAAGGTGCGCGCGATGCAGATCATCGACGAGCTCGAGGACCACGAGCGCGGCTTCTACTGCGGCGCGATCGGGTTCATCTCGAAGTCTGGCGACTGCGGGCTGAGCGTGGCGATCCGTACGGCGCAGGTCGGGCCGGAAGCCGGCGGCGGCGACCTGCCGCCGACCCGAAGTGTCGTCTACCACGCGGGTTGCGGCATCGTGGCCGACAGCGATCCGATGGCGGAGGTGGCCGAGACCCACGCGAAGGCGCGGGCCCTGACGCGGCTCGAGACCGCGGCGGGCGCGGGCGGCGGCGGCGAAAAACTGCCAAACCCCTGACGGTCGTGACAGGTTTGCCCCCCGCTTTGCGCCTTGACGGTGTCGCGCGGGGGTGTTCCCTCCCCCGTTCGGCGTGACAGACTCCCTCGCACTTGCCCCGGCTATCCACCAGATCCCTTACTGGTGCGCGGGGCATGTTGCTTTTTGGGGTGGAGTCGAGGGCGGAGCGCGAGCGAAGCGCGTTCAGATGGCAGTCTTGGAGCACACGGCGCGTGCGCGGCCGCCATCACCAGAGGTGATGCCACACGACACGATTGGCGACCTTGTCGCCAACTTGCTTGCGCTTCGCTTCGCTCCGCGCTCGGGGGCGCTGTCGAAGGCGGAGCGCAGCGAAGCCTGAGCGGACGATGCCGGAGTCGCGGCGCGTGTCGTGTGGCACTACCCCTGCGCAGCAGGGGTAGTGGCGGCGACACGAGCGCGAAGCGCGAGCGATGCGCGTTCAGATGGCAGTCTTGGCGCACACGGCGCGTGCGCGGCCGCCATCACCGGAGGTGATGCCACACGACACGATTGGCGACCTTCTCGCCAACTTGCTTGCGCTTCGCTTCGCTCCGCGCTCGTGTTACTCCAGCCAGTATGGATGACTCACTTTGGGAGTGTTGCGACGCTGCCGTGTCCAGTCCCGTGCTGAACTCCACTGCCAGTCTTCTGGCGCCGAGGCAAGGCCTGCCTTGACTGGGTTGAAGTGGATGTAGAACAGGATGTTCCAGTACGCGCGGTCTGACCAGATCAGCCGGTCGAAGCCGCCGCCTCGCTCCCAGACTTGCTGCGGTGTTTCGGCATCGTCGGTGATCGCGTAGGCGATGCGTGTCTTGAGGACGGCAAGCGACTCCTCAAGGTCAACGAGGCGAGGTGTCAGCAACAAGTGAAGGTGATTGCCCATGATGACCCAGGCGTGCAGCGATGCGGCATCAGACCGCACGAGGGCATCGAGCTCTTGAACGACGGTTTGCTGCGCGGTTCGAGCCTGCAGCAGGCGGCGACCATCGAGGCACGAGCAGGTCACGAAGCGCGTCTCGCCGCGCGCGCCGCGTCGCCGCATTCTTTTCCGTGGCATTGATTCCATGCGGCCGACGGTAATGCCGGTGGCGCGGCGTGGAGAAAACATGACGCTTGCCGCGTGATTTTGCGGTGAAAGGGCCTGACGAAAGCGGAGCGCAGCGAAGCCTGAGCGGCGGGCGTGGGAGGTCGCGGGTGTATCGTGTGGCACTACCCCTGCG